>DASZIA010000061.1:0-23954 GCA_035949535.1 Planctomycetaceae bacterium
GGCCTCCTGGGAAAATGGGGCTTGCAACAACCACATTCTCGCAGGAGGCCGGGATCTTTTAGAGACCGACTTAAAAGCGCCCCTCGTCAATCACAAACCCAAAAACCATCGACGCTTCGGGCTTCCGTTAGTGCCATTCAGTTGCGTCCCCTTTTTGCCCACTTTTTTGCCCATCTTTTTGCCCAATGAGCTGCCCATGAATCTCTTTTGCTGCAATGGATATTCCAGCGTTAAGACCGAGCGCTATCCCCAGCTCTCCACTCCGCTTGGGACTTTGGGCGTAGTGTTTGACGTTCGCCCCGTGGCCGACGATCTGAAACTAGGCGCTGACGTCAGAAAGCACAACTCCAAAGATTCGGCGATCTACGAATGGCTGTCTCCCGTGTGCATACTTGAAGCGATGCTTGTTGCATTTTCACCGGACGGGTCCATGTCGTCCTCTGAACTGTCTTGTCAGGCTTTGGTAGTTCGAGTCAAGGCATTGAATTCTCGCATAAACATCCGATTCACGCTCAATTGGTTGCCAGGCCATCGTTGGATAGAAGGTTTTCCCGAGTCGGGCGAGGGGCTCGAAGCGAGGACTTGGGTAAATGAGCAATGGAAGGTTACAATTGGAACGGAAGACCGTGAATACCTTACTGCCAGAGCTAAGACAGGTATGTGGATGTCCCAAAAGTTTGCGGCAGCTATCGAAGCAACCACTGAGGAAATCGTTCAAATGACCCTAGATTCAATATCCATAAATCTTCCGGAAATTAGTGACGGCCAATGCTGTCAGGTTCATTTTGTAATTGCTAGTAATCAAAGGATTGAAGAGGATATATCCACTTGGCTTGCGGTAGATCAGCAGCCCTCACAACTGTTAAAGTTTGGAGATTGCCTGGGTACGTAAAAGGGGACAGGCGCCAAGTCAAAAATAGGTTCCTGACACCTTTTCTGGCCTTTCCAGCTTTTGTCACCAACTCCATGGGTGGCTGCCTCCCGTCGTAACTCCTCCTGACGCGGTCACCGTCGTCACGATTCCTGGCGAGAGCCCACCATCCGCTGCCGATAGGACCAAAGAGAATCGAAGCGGAGCTTCGACGAGGTGCGTTCCCAAGCAGAGCTTGGGAACGAGGGGAAAGAGCTGCGTCCCAAGCTGCGTCCCCTTTCTCATCCCTCTCTCATCCGAGGTCGACATCCCTGGCGTCGAGCCCTGAGACGTTATATGGCCGAATACGATGAAAGAGACCCCGAAGTGGCCCTAAGATTCTTGACGCAGTTGCGTCAAGCCGGAGCTGACGTTCGTCTTGATGACGCCGCAGAACTTGGCCTTCTCGCGTCAATTTCCATGGGAGATTAGGAATCGCTAGGCGCGGAGGTAGTCGCGTACATCATGGGAAGTGACTGGGCGAAGCTGACGGAGATCTTTACGGGGGATCCGGGAGGAGACTGGGTCCAATGGGAGTTGCTCGAAAGGGACAATGGTGAGGGAGCGATCTTTGAGTTTTATCGGTATGTGGACCTTCACGCTGAGAATTGGTGTCGCCTTGTGCGAACCCTAGACAGTCGCGACGTCGAATTGGTCCGTCCGTTCGTACGCAAATGGTTTCCGCTCCTGCCGTAGTGGCCGGATGAAGCAGACGGAAACCGACGATTTCTTTTTCTCCCTCGTTCCCAAGCTCCGCTTGGGAACGCACTTCCCCGAAGCTCTGCTTCGCGGCATCATGGCCAGAATGACTCGCACGCGCTACCGCAGCTTCCACGCCGAACTCCCCAGCTTTTGCGACCAACACCGTGGGTGGCTGGCTCCCGTCGTAACTCCTCCTGACGCGGTCAACGTCGTCACGATTCCTGGCGAGAGCCCACCATCCGCCGCAGAGAGGACCGAGGCGAATTGAAGCGGAGCTTCGAGGACGTGCGTTCCCAAGCAGAGCTTGGGAACGAGGGAACCGTAACATTCCAGATCAGAGTGATCAAGACGCCCATGCTTGGAGATTTTCATGGCTTCGGAACTAAAGTCCGCACAGACCGGCCGAACTAAGTCGATGATCGTTGTTTTGGTGGGCGTTGGAAGCGGATCCGTTGCCCATTACACATTTTTGTCCGATTTTTCCATGTGGGCTCGCGCGACTTTAGCGGGCGGCGTGGCCCTCTGTGTCGGAATGCTGGCCGCCCTGCTCTTGCGCCTGCCAATGCGCATCAGGCTGTCAAAGAAATCAGCCTAACCCAACACGTTGCGAGGTGCGCTACCCGACGCTTGGCGACGGCCTTCATGTCAACCCTCCGGCACCGCTCCCGGCCGCCGGTTATTTTCAAACTGACCCAGTACCGGACGGAGAGGCGAGAGGAAAAGGGGACGCAGCTGGGGACGCAGCTCTTTGTTGGATGTCAAAGAGTGGGGGTAAAGGGGACGTGGAGTCGTTTCCCCTTCGGCAGACGTCCTAGCCGGTTAGCTAAATTCTGTTTAGTTCTCAGGTTGTTTCTAGGGACGTGGAAACCCGGTCTCGGCTGCCTGCGTTTTTCGTGTTACAATGGGGCATGGATCCGGCAACGGCACCGTCGAGCCGCTGCCGGGCGCGCCCTGAATCGTCCGCGGCGCCGCTTGGACAGTTTCTGTCCGGTGGGTCGGACACTTTGTTTTGATAGGTATTTGACCCACCGAGTTGGTGACCCACCACCGTGATGGCGACTTGGGCCTTTAGCCAATTGCTGGGACGGGACTGATTCGTCGGGACGGGACTGATTGCGATGGCGGAAGTGAGACAGCGAATTGGCCCTCACCCTGCGCCCTCTCCCGGATTACCGGGTGAGGGTAGCACGGGACGGGACTCGAATCGGGACTCCTTTTGATGGGTGGGACATCTTCACAATTGCGAAGTTGTCCCACCTTAACTGCTGGAGCAAATGAGACTGACAGTCAGAGGGGGTATGGGACGGGACACTTCGGTTGAACTAGGGATCCCGAAGTAGTCCCAATCTGAAGAGCGACCACAAACGGTCGCTCCCTGGTCGATTCGGCCGGGTTCGGCGGGACGCAGACGTTCGCATCAATTGCGTCCCACTCGGGCAAGCCGTAGAAGTGGCGCGATGCCACTGATCCTCCGACTGAAACAACAGACCCCAATTCCCCTGGAGGTCGATAGCGTCCAACTCGAAACCGTGCGCGGGCAATCGGCAGACGAGGTCCGGCACACGCCAATCCAATATGGCAACGCGCAGGTTCCGCTCGGCGAGTTTTTCGATGTCGCCGGCAGCGCGGCGGACAATGAACTTGTCTGGGAGGGCGACTGCTCGAGGGTCAAACTCATCGGCGCGCAGTTAAAGGACGGGAAAATTCGCGTCGAGGGGAATGCCGGCATGCACCTCGGTGCCCAGATGCGCGGCGGAGAAATCGTCGTAAGCGGCGACGCGAGCGACTGGGTGGGCGCCGAAATGCACGGCGGCCGGATTCATATTCGGGGCAACGCCGGAAATCTCCTCGGAGCCGTCTATCGCGGCGGTCGCCGGGGGATGACCGGCGGTGAAATTCTGATTGACGGCGATGCCGGCAGCGAGATCGGCCACACGATGCGCCGCGGTCTGATTGTGGTCGGCGGACGGGCAGGAGACGCGGTCGGTTTCGACCTGATTGCCGGCTCGATCTTGCTGTTTGGCGAGGTTGGCATCCGGCCGGGAGCCGGCATGAAGCGCGGCACGATCGGCTTCCTCGGCACACCCTCTCCCCCCAGACTGCTTTCCACGTTCCGGTTCGCGGGCGTCTCACGCCCCGTCTTTTTGCAATTTTATTTGCGGCGTCTGCGCGAGATTGGCTTTTTTGTTCCCGAAGAGTGCTTCCACGTCGATTATCGGCGATACTGCGGTGACTTTCTCGAGCTTGGAAAAGGCGAGATCCTGATCCGCGCTGCCTCTTGAGTTCGGTGCAACCGCGTGTCCACCTCGATGAACATCGCACTGCGATTGAAGGCGATCGCCGAGCAATTCCCCGATGCCCGGGCGGTCGTCGCCGTCGCGGGGCGCGATGCGCACGGGCGGGCGGCCTATTCGCACGTGACCTTCAAGCAGCTCGACCGGGAAAGCGATCTGCTTGCTCGCGGCCTTTGTGAGCGGGGCGTTGTGCCAGGCACGCGGCTCGTGCTGATGGTGCGGTTCGGCATCGAGTTCGTTTCGCTCGTGTTTGCCGCGTTCAAGGCGGGTGCCGTGATCGTGTTGATCGACCCGGGCATGGGAATGTCGTCTGTGCTCGACTGTCTGGAAGAAGTCGAGCCAGAGGGATTTCTCGCCCTACCGATCGTGCACGCGGTGCGAATCGCGAATCGCAAACGTTTCCGCCGGGCCCGCTTCAACCTGACTGTGGGCTCACGCTGGTTGTCGAGCGGGCCCACCTATCGGAGCCTGGCGCGTGCTCCCTGGCAGCCGTTTGAGATAGTCGCGGTGAAAACCACCGATCCGGCCGCAGTGATCTTCACCAGCGGCAGCACGGGCCCCGCCAAGGGCGTCATCTACGAGCACGGCATGTTCAATGCCCAGGTCGATCTGATCCGCGATCGGTTTGAAATCCAGCCGGGAGGAGTCGATCTTTCGGGGTTTCCCTTGTTCGGGCTGTTTAATGCCGCAATGGGCACGACCACGGTCATCCCAGAAATGAACCCCTCAAAGCCGGCCAAGGCCAACCCCGCGCGAATCATTGAGGCGATCGAGGATCAGACGGTCACTCAGTCGTTCGGTTCGCCGGCACTTTGGGAACGCGTCGTTACCTACTGCGAGGAGCATCAGTTGCGCCTGAGAACGCTGCGACGAGCATTCTCGGCTGGCGCCCCCGTGTCGGTCAGTCTGCTCGAGCGTTTGAGCGATTTGCTCCAGGACGACCGACCTGGGGAGGGTTCAACCCGGCAGCTCCCTGCGTTGGCTCGATCGGCGGGCGCCGCCGACGCCGGCTGTCCCTGCGCGGAGGTCTATACCCCCTACGGCGCGACCGAGGCGCTGCCGGTCGCCTCGATCTCGAGCCGCGAAGTGCTCGAGGAAACCGCCGAACGGACCCGGACGGGAGCAGGAACCTGCGTCGGGCGGTCCTTTCCGGGCGTCTCGATCAAAATCATCGAAATCAACCACGGGCCGATCGCCATGATGTCGATGGCTCGCGAGCTTCCCGCCGGGCAGATCGGCGAGATTATCGTGCAGGGACCGAACGTCACTCGCAGTTACGTGCGCCGGCCGCAGGCAGAGGCCGATGCGAAAATTGCCGATCCGCACGAGGACCACGATCCCAAGACGCCGGTCCCGTTCTGGCACCGCATGGGGGACGTCGGTTACTTGGATCATCAAGGCCGGCTCTGGTATTGCGGTCGGAAGTCACACATTGTGACGACCGCCAAAGGGCCGCTCTTCACTGAGCCGTGCGAGGCAATATTCAATGAACACCCACGCGTTGCCCGCAGTGCAATCGTCGGGGTGACTCGCAAACAGGAACCCGGACATGTCAGCGACCAGACTCCAGTGATCATCGTGGAACCCCGCAAGAAGCAGTTTCCCTGGCGCAACGCCGATCGACAAAAGTTCGCTGGCGAATTGCGGGATCTCGCGGCGGCCAATCCGCTCACGCTCGACATCCACACCGTTTTGTTCCACCGCTCGCTGCCGGTGGACGTGCGCCACAATTCCAAGATCAATCGCGAGCGGCTGGCGCTCTGGGCCGCTAATGCGCTACACGGCCAGCCATGAAGGCGCTGGTGACCGGCGGCGCAGGGTTTCTCGGCCTGTACGTCACCGAGCAACTCGTCGCCCGTGGCGACAAAGTGCGGGTGATTTCACGCCATCCCCATCCGCGGCTCGACGAACTGGGCGTCGAGTGGCAAAGAGGGGACATCCGCGATCCGGAAAGTGTTGAGCGAGCCTGCCGCGAAATCGAAACCGTTTTCCATATCGCGGCTGTCCCCGGAATCTGGGGACCGTGGAAGCTCTTCTACGAGACCAATGTGCTCGGCACTCGACACGTTCTGGACGCGTGTCGAAAGCGCGGCGTCGCCCGGCTCGTTTACACCAGCTCTCCTAGCGTAATCTACGACGGCGCGGATCACCTGAATGTCGACGAAAGCTATCCGTATGCGTCGCGTTTTCTGTGTCACTATCCGCACACGAAGGCGATCGCTGAGCGAGAGGTCCTCGCGGCAAACGGTCGCGACGGGCTGGCGACCACTGCCCTTCGTCCGCATCTGATTTGGGGCCCGCGGGATAATCACCTGGTCCCCCGTTTGATCGCACGGGCGCGCTCGGGACGTCTACGCCGCGTCGGCAAGGGTCATAACGTGATTTCCATGTCGTACGTCGAAAACGCGGCCGGCGCGCATCTGCAGGCAGCCGACGCACTGCAAATCGGATCGCCCGCCGCCGGCAATGCCTATTTCATCAACGAGCCCAAGCCCGTCAATCTTTGGAACTGGATCGACGAATTGCTGTCACTCGCCGGCCTGGCTCCGGTGCGCAAATCGATTTCAAGCGGAATCGCTGGCGCTCTCGGCGGATTGGGCGAAACGATTTACTGGACATTTCGCTTGTCGGCCGAGCCGCCGATGACGCGATTTCTCGCCCAACAGCTCAGCGGTTCGCACTCTTATCAAACCACTCGCGCCGAGCGGGATTTCGGCTACAAGCCTCTCGTAATGGTCGACGAGGGAATGCGCCGCCTCGAGCCAGAGCTGAAACGGCTTGCGAGCGGCCAGGCACCCTAACGGGGCTTCCGATGGCCCTTCGTCTGCTGTAAAATTCCACCAGAGGTCGTGTAGCGCAGTTGGTTAGCGCACATCGCTCACATCGATGGGGTCGCAGGTTCGAATCCTGCCACGACCACTTGGGAGCGTCGCGAGAGAGTCCATACGAGCACAAGCCCCTTACTCTGCAGGGGCTTGTGCTTTTTTTGCGCGACAGCGGGGTCCACCAATCTGCGTCGCATATCGCGGAGAACTCTTCTTTTTTCTGTCCCGCGGTTGCGGATTCATTCGTCAACGGTGCAGCAATAGGATCGTCGTGTAGCGCCGCCAATCCCGCACGGCCAAGCTTTGAAAACAACGTGGCTCTTATTAACTGAAAAGCGTGCAACATGACCAAGCACCTGATCGTGGCACTCGCCCTGCTCGGAGCGGCCAATCCGGCCGATGACGCGTCGAAAGTCGCCGCGCGAAAATTCGAGGGAACCTGGCAGCTCGTCTCGGCGGTGACGGACGGCAAGCCGGCTCCCGCCGAGCGGGTGAGCCAGATCCGCATCGTGATCAAAGACGGCAAGCACTCGGTGTTCTTCAAGGACCAGGCGGTCGTGAAGCAAATTCCCTTCGTCGTGGACACGACGCGCACGCCGAACGAGGCGACCGACACCCTGCCCGATGGAAAGACGATCAAAGGCATTTACAAGATCGACGGCGACACGCTCACGAGCTGCGTCGCCCAACCGGGCAAGGATCGCCCGACCGAGTTTGCCTCGAAACCCAGTACGGGCCACACGCTACGAGTGTTCAAGCGCGCTAAGCCGTAATGGCGAGTCGGCCTCGCGCGTCCGACTTAGAACCGCACCTCGGCCCCCAACTTCAGGCCCTGCGCCCAGAAGTTTGATTGATTGGCGGTGAAGGTCGGACGCTCGGGATTGATGGCCGGAGCGGCGATCGGAGGGCTGGCTTGCTGCACCAGCGACGTGCGAAAGAGATTCACGCCACCGTCGATCTGGTTGCCGGGACGCAGGACGTCGCTGATGAACAAGAAATCGTAGCCGACAGACACTCGGAGCCACGTGTTGACTGCGTAGCCCGCCGTCAGATCGACCTCGGGCGCCACAGCAAAGTGATCGGAATCGTGACCACCCATGTTGCTGAGCTGAGTGAAGGCGCCGCCGGCGTAAGTGATGGGAGCGGCCTTCAGCGGGGTGGCCAGGTTGGTTTGGGTCTCGCCATCGATCACCGTGCGTTCGACTGTGTCGCCCAACCCGAGCTTGAAGTCAGCCCGGTAGTAGAAGCCGCCGCGCCAGCCGCCTCGGCCGTCGTCCGGCGAGCTTTCAAAGCGAACGCCGAGCAGCGCGGCGTAGAAGTTGTTGCTCGTGCTGAACGAGTCGAATGTGTTGAAGATGACGTGAGATTGGGCTTGTCCGCCGGTTTGGTTCAACGAGGTGTAATTCAATTCTTCTCCCAAGGCGAGCCATTGAAAACCGAATAGGAAGTCCCATCGCGTCAGACCACCCTGCCAGATATTGAACAGGCCATAGGCATCCGCCCCCTGCAGGCGACTCGCGAGGCTCAGCGAGTCGTGCGTGATCAGGTTTCCATTCAAGCCCCCCGGAACGGCAAACAGTGTCCCGAGGGCCGGCAACATCGCGCTGGGACCCGGTGTTCCGCCGGTAGAGGCGCCCGTGACGTCAAAGAACGGCGTTTGCAACGTTGGCGATGTGGCTCCGCCGATTGAAAGGGCACTTTCGCTCTCGCTGACCGTCGCCAGGTAGAAGTACGTGCCTTCCAGTCCGATCGTATGACAGCGATCGAACCAGAATCCGATGGTCCCTTTGACGCCTTGCCGCGTCCCCAGGTCGATGTCGCCGCCGATGGCCACCGTCGTGCCAGCGCCGCCGATCGCACCGGGAACGGGCGTGCCCCCACTGGGAGTGCCCGGAGCAACGCTCGTCGCCAGCGGCGTCGACTCGGGACTTGACTTCGTCCACCACAACAAGTACTCGGCTCGCGCCCAAACCCGGTCGCAATCACAGGGGTTGCAGCCGTTGAAGCAGCCGCCGTCGAGCGAGTAGCATTCTCCCGTCGGCGGTCCGTAAATCGGACTGCCCGGCGCCCCGTACGTTGGGCTGGGAGCCGGCCCCATCAGCGGCTGGTCCAAAGAAACGGGCCCCGTAGGAGCGGTGGCGGGAACCGGCGCGCCGGTCCCGACGACCGGACCCTGGGCTAACGCCGCGCTGGCGCCAGCCAAAACCATGGCGACGGAGGCGAGCAATCCTTTGCTCATCGGCCTTCCCTTCAAATTGCGGATGTCTGGCCCGTCCGGTCTCAAGAAGTTCTCTTCGGGCGCGAGCGAAACGAGCCGGTGGCGAACCGGCGCTCCGGCCGGTCCGCGTCCCGTGCTCAGGATCGCGGCCCAATGCCGTCCCCTGACGGCAGGTGTCAAGCCATCGGGTTCTATCGACGTGCCGTAGGGCGGGCAGTGAAAACAACTTAAGCCAGTTGATAAACTCTCCTAGATTACGCGGTTTGACGGCCTGTAGGGGAATTGTCGAAATTGCGGCAAAGCCCGAACTGAACGGAATTACTGCCTTTGCGCTGCGTGAGGCCCGGCGGCGACTCATTGATTGGTCCCTTCGCGCGCTGTAAGTTGAGCGTCGCCGTTTGATTCGGGACCGCCCCTATGAAATCCGACCTGAGACTCCGCATGACATCTCATCGCCGCCTCTGTGTCCGTCAGCTCGACCCGCGTCGCTTCCGATTGCCGACCCTTGTAGCGCTGGCCGCCGCAATCGCTGTCCTCTTTGTTGCAACACAAACTTGCGCGGCCGACGAGCCGGCTGTGAAACCGCTCCGTGCCCTGCTCGTGCTCGGGGGCTGCTGCCATGACTACGAAGCGCAGAAGGACATTCTCAAGAAAGGCATCGCCGAGCGGGCCCGCGTTGAAGTCGTCATCGCGTACGATCCCGACACGACCACGAAGCATCTCAATCCGGTTTACAACAACCCCAACTGGGCGGCGGGGTTCGACGTCGTGATTCACGACGAATGCACATCGGACGTCAAAGACGTCGCCCTGATCGACCGCATCCTCGCTCCCCATCGGGCCGGACTGCCCGCGGTCGTCCTGCATTGCGGCATGCACAGCTACCGCAGCGAAGGCTGGCCCAAATCCACCCCCTGGTTCGAGTTCACCGGCCTGCAAACCACCAGGCACGCGGCCCAGGAGCCGATCGCCGTCACCTTCCTGCCTTCCGACAGCCCGATCACGCACGGGCTCGGAAATTGGCAGACGATCAAGGAAGAGTTGTACAACAACTTCACGGGCAAACTGCTCGACACGGCCACGCCGCTGGCCCGCGGCAAGCAAACGACCTACGACCGCCGACGCCGGCCAACCACGTCGGACTTTGTCGTTGTCTGGACGAACAACTATCACGGCACGACAAAAGTCTTCGCCACCACGCTCGGCCACAACAACCAGACCGTCTCCGACCCACGTTATCTCGACCTGGTCACCCGCGGCCTACTCTGGTCCAGCGGCAAGCTGAATGCCCAGTACCTAAAGTGATCGCCGAGATTTCCGGCTCATCTCGATTTACTTTCTCCCAAGTCGCTCGAGCAAACTGAGCACCCCTGTCGCGCTTTGCGTGCCCACGTTTACGTCCGAGTTCGGCGCACGCACTAGTCTAATTCCCTGCTGTTCTGAATTGCTGTCGAGATCATTTTTCTACGTCCATGGAAACTCGGAGGCAAATGGTCGGGTCACACAGGTAGTTGCCACCATCTCCTTCCGATGATTCCCCATCGGCCCCGGTTCCTGTACGCTGAATGTGGTCGCTCGACCGATTCAAGTCCGCGTGACGCGGGACTTGTTGTCTGACTCAAACGGAGCAATGCGCCTGCGAGTCATAACGCGACGGCGACACCGTGGTCACCACCAAAGTCGACGGCAACTTCGATAGGACCGGTGTCCACGATTCGGTCATCGTCAGCCATTGCTTCACGGTCAAGGACGAGACCATCGCTCGATTGACGTGTCGCCTGGCAGGCAAAGAATCAGGGACGTAGCTCGGTGTTTTCGTTGGGGACCCAGCCTTCGAGGCCTCGTGCGGTCCGACACCACGACCAGCCACTCTCTTCGAATTGCACGAGCAGCCGTTCCCCTTCGCTCACGGTCAGTTCTGTCGCGTTGTAGTCCTTTAGAAGTACGCAGGATTTTCCTTCAACCCTCACATAACTCTCTGGCACCCATCCTTTTATTCCGTCCGCGGCTGTGCACCAGAGCCACCCGGGCCACTTATTCTTGTGCCTCTCAGAATTGTGCTCGTCGCTAGGGTCAAAATCGAGAGTGTCCTCGGCTCGGAGCATCAGAGGTTTCGGAAAAGTTGATGCGTGGGCTGTCACTACAGTCACAGTGTGTGGACAGGACGCCGACGAATGTCCGTGAACCCGTTGAGTCATTCGCCAAGATCCCTTCGAGCCAGAAGACGCACTCGGTTCGTCGCAACATGCCTGCAGGCGCAAGAACCCGACGGTTGCGGTCGGCGATTCGATCAACGAATTTCGGCCTTTGTTTGTTCCGTCGATCGAACGAGCGTCAGGTCGAGTTGATGATCGGTTCCCCAGCGGCCGTTTTGCGTCGCCTTGACGTCGATTTGTTTCGTAACCGGCGCGAATCCCGGATAGCTCACCGCCAGACGATAAGGTCCAGGCGCGGTCGAAAACGAAACCTGGTCCGATTGCGACGTACGGTTGAGGACGTCCCCTTTGGCTCCGGTCAGGGTCACCTGGCATCCCGGGAGGGGCAACCCCTCGGGAGTGTGCGCTTTGACCATCAAAAAGCCGTTCGAGGGTTGCTTGAAAGCCTCTTCCGTCAGTGAGATCGTTTTCATTTCCCCTTCGGCCAGCGAGAAGGTCGCCATCGCGTCGGCGTCGATGACGGCCTGTTGAGTGAGGAAATACTCGCCCGCCGGCAGTCCGGCCATCTCAAAACTTCCATTCGGCTTGATCTCGATGCTCCCCGCCCACTGGCCGTCTTTGCTACGCAACTGCATGTAACCGCGGCCATCGGTCAAGCCTGCCGGAGCTTTCCCTCGCAACGCTGCGGTCCCCTTCGGCCAATCGATCGAGATCGATTTCTCTCCCGGTCCGGTGATCTCGATCACCTGCCGGATCCCGAGTTGGCCGGTTCGATTGCCGCTGAGCGCGTACTTGCCGATCGGCACGAGGCGAAACACGAAGGGATCGTTCTTATCGCGGCGGGGTTCCGAGTCAATCCACTCGCCCAACGCGAACCAGACCGGGTTGAAATGCGAGAGCGAGACGTTGGCGCTCCGGGTGGCGGGGTCAATCGGTGGGCAGTGAACGGTGAGCGTGGCCGTCACAAGGTCGATCGTGCCGAAGGGGTCATTGGAGGTTTCGATGCGGAGCGGCTTGACGCGGACCCATTTTTGGCGAAGTTCGGCGCCGATTGTGTAATAGAGGAAACGCTCGCCGGGTGGAACGCCGCGGAAGACGAAGTTCCCCTCGCCGTCCGTAACGGCATAGGCCTTCATGCTTCCGAAATGGGGATTGTCGCCGGAGAGCAGGACCTTGGTATTGGCAACGGGCGCGCCGTTGACGAGCAGACAGCCGGTGACTTTTTTGATTCCGCCGAAGTCGACGCGGACCGTCTTGCCTGCGGAGGGAACCACCGCCTGTCGTACGACTCCCAGCGCATTCCATTCGTCGCCTCGGCTGATGTAAACCAGACTCTCGGGAAGGTGCGCAACCTGGTAATCGCCGGCGTCGTCGGAAACTCCCTGAGCAAATTCATTCGTACCTTGGAAATCGTTGTACTGGGTGTTCGAGAAGCGAAGTGACACGCCGGCGGCCGGACGGCCGTTTTGATCGAACACGCGGCCCCGGACCGTGCCGCCGCGCTTCATCGTGATGGCTAGCGGTGCGGGCTGAGCGCCCGCTTTGAGTTCCAGGTCCTTGACTTCCGCGAACGCGTAATCGCGATGGAGCACGCGGAGCGTCTCCTGGCCGGGATTCAGATGCTCGAACGAGAAGCGGCCATCTTTCGTGGAAACGCCCACTCCCGACGGCACCTTATTAGCCGAGACGGGTAGAGTCGTGCCAAATTGCGAACGCGCGAGCACCGTCGCGCCGTCGATCGGCCGGCCGACCTCGTCCACGACCGTTCCCGAAACGCGCAGCCCCTTGGTCAGCTTGATGCGCAGCTCTTTGGTGAGGTCCGTGTCGCTGTTGGCCGGCTCGCTGCGTCCGATGGCGTATCCGTCGGCTGCCGCTTCAACAACGTACACTCCCGGTCCGGGAATCACGACGGTGAAGGCGCCCTTCGGATCGGCCACATTCTGCCAATGCTCGTCGGGCGAATAGTTCCGGCCGCGCAGATAGCGCGTTTTGAACAAGCGAATTCGCAGGTTCTTGAGAGGCGCGTTCCCCTCGTCGGCGGTGACGAGGCCGTTGAGCGTCGAGGGCCCGCGCACGCCGACCTCCAGCTCGAGACGGTCTGTCCCCGTGGCGATCCCCGCGAGCTCCTTCGACTCGATCTCCTGCGAATCGACCTGCAGCGTATAGCGCCCGTGGGGCAGCGGCCCGATTTTGAACGTCGTTTCGTTCGCTTGAACGTAGTGACCCGCGCCCAAGAATGGGCTCCCCGGCGAAGAGCTCTGGATCCAAAATCCTTGCTTGGGCCGCCGGCCTTCCTTGAAGCGAATGTGCCCCGAGATAAAACCCATCGAGGCGAGGGAAGGGAAATCGACCTTAAGGTCCAGCGGCTCCTTCCGGTTGAACAATTCCACGTCGCTGATCGCGTTCTTTTGGATGGAACTTGCGCCTCCTTGCGGGACAGAGACGCTGATCTTGTACGACCCGGGGCCAATGTGCGGGAACTCAAAGGAGCCGTCGGCCCGGATCGGCTGGCCGTTGGGGAACGCCATGAAGTCCCACGAACTCGGCAGCGCCAGGATGGTGCAGCCGAAGGCCGGCTTACCGTCGGAGCACGTCACGGTTCCGCGGACGGACTTGCCCGCGCTGAGCGTCACTTCGCGATCCACGATGATGCGCGGATCGTCGAGCTTCACATCCACAAACTCGATCGCGTAGTCGTTGTGCTGCAGAGCAAAACGACCCGGCAAAGGCGTGGGAGGCATCCCTCCGACGGTGATCTGTCCCTCTCCGTTCGTTTGGCGGAATTGCCCGTCGTAGCGCCCCGGCTTATAGATCGAAACCTTGGGAACCGGATGGCCGCTCTCATCGATGACCGTCAGGCGCAGTTGGCACGCGACCTTGAGCACAAAATCACGCGTGACCGTCTTCGGCGGGTCGAGCGGAATGTTCAGGCCGTCGTCCCGGTACTCCCAAAGACTGACGCAGCGCGTGCTGAAGATGCTGAGATGGTAAACGGCCGCGCTCGGCACTCGTTCGAACGCGTAGGAACCGTCGGCCTTGGTCTCCGTCATGAAGTCCCTGCCGCCGTCCTTGGGATACATTTCGAGCCTGGCGTCCGCCACGGGCGCTCCCTTCTCATCGGTGATCTTTCCGACGAGGGAGCTGGGCAGGAGCGGTGGCCTGGGCCGCCGGACCGGCCGGTTCTTCTTGGCCTGCGGCTGACCCGCGGGCGGATCCGCCGCTCTGCACTTGGAACAATCGGGCAGCGGGACAAGAACAATCAGTCCGACGCAAAAGAAAGCGACGCCGGAAAACGCAACTCGCCGCGACAGCATGGGCGGTCCCCCGAAGAACGGCCGAACGCTTTCGGACGATTATACAGCAGACGGTCCTGGTTCGACGCGCCGGCCGTCGGTCCCCGCCCCCCGACGCTCGCTTCCGCTTAGGGCGACTGAGTGGCGGATCGCGCAGGGTGGCAGGGACAACTCGTTGTCCCTGCTGCGCAGCAGCAAGAGGCTGCCTGGCAAACGCGAAATCCCAGCCCGGTTGTTAGCAGATCAGGCCGTCCTCGGCTGCCTCCTGCCGCTTCGCGGCCCGGACAACAAGTTGTCCGGGCCACCCGACGTTCTGCCGACCGTCACCCCGATGTCGGCACCACGAGCACACTGATATTCGAAGGCTGCTCGTGCGTGTGGTACACGCGTTCGGTGGCTTTGTGGTACTCGGATTCTTTCGCCGAGTAAATGTCCGTAAAGACCTGCGGGTTGCGGTCGATGACGGGGAAATAGCTCGATTGCACCTGGACCATCAGGCGGTGTCCGGTGCGGAACGTGTGCAACACGTCGTTGAGCGCAAACTTGACCGGGGTTGGCTTGTTAGGCGCGAAGGGCTGCGGCTTCTCGTAACTGTCGCGGAATTTGCCGCGCATCATCTCGACGCGGACGAGCTGTTGATAGCCTCCCATGCTGATTCGCGTGGGGTTGGGATCCGGATCGGGGTAGTCGTCGGGATAGACGTCGATCACTTTCACGACCCAGTCCGAGTCGGTCCCCGAGGTCGAGACGATGAGATTCGCCTGGATCGGTCCGGCAATTGTCAGGTCTTCTTCCAGAACGGGAGTCGTGTAGGTCAACACGTCGCCACGGCGGGAAGCAAACCGCTGGTCGGCCGTCATGTAGTCGCGGGCGATGGTGTTGGTGATCCGCTCGATGTAGGGAACCGGATGGGCCGGGTCGCTGATATATTCGTCAGCCTCTTTGTCGCTGTGGTGTGCTGCCGCCGCAGGCGCCGCCTCAGTGAGTTTGCCCCCTTCTTGGAAATAGAAGGACTTGGGCTTCACTCCCTTGGGCGGCCAGGTCGGGTAGCTCCGCCAGACGTTCGTGCCCGTCTCAAAGATCCAGGCTTCGGTCTGGTCCGGCTTTCCTTTGCCTTTGAGGTAATACTCGAAAAACGGGAACTCAATCTTCTCGGAGTAGAACTCGACGGTTTTGGCGTTGAAGGAGACGTCGCCCAGCTTCGCCCCGTCGCCGCGAGCCCAGCCGCCGTGAACCCAGGGCCCCATCACCAGCCGATTGGTGGCGCCGGGTGAAAGTTTTTCGACGTGCTGGTAAACCTGCAAAGCTCCGTAGAGATCCTCGCAGTCATACCACCCGCCCACCGTCAGCACGGCCGGCTTGATCTGCTTGAGATGCGGCAGGATATTGCGCGCCTTCCACCAGTCGTCGTACGTGCCGTGCTCCGTGATGTCCTTTAGGAAGCCGGTGCCACCGCGAAGTTGGCGCTGGCTGAGGACGTTGAGCGGGCCGAGCCCGAGGTAGTAGTTGTAGACGTCGGGACGCGTGTTGTCGCGCCGCGTCGGCCCGCGGCCGCGGTTGGCAGCGGCTCCGCGTTGGGGTCGGTCGAAGAATTCGAGAAAGCTGACGCTGTCGGCCAGGATGAACGCGCCGTTGTGATGATAGTCGTCGCCCACAAACCAGTCGGTGACCGGCGCCTGCGGCGAAACGGCTTTGAGGGCCGGATGTGCGTCGATCATCCCGCACGCCGTGTAGAACCCGGGGTACGAAATCCCCATGATGCCGACGTTGCCGTTGTTGTTCGGCACGTGCTTGATGAGCCAGTCGATGGTGTCATAGGTGTCGCTGGTCTCGTCGAACTCTTTGCCCTTCTTCGCTGGAATGTAGGGGCGGACGTTGACGAACTTCCCCTCGGACATGTGACAGCCGCGCACGTCCTGAAACACGAAGATGTAGCCCGACTTGTCGTAGAGCGTCGACTGCCCGAGCCGGGCCCGGTACTGGTCTTCACCGTAGGGTCGCACGCTATAGGGCGTGCGCGTCATCAACATTGGGTATTTCTGCGTCTGATCTTTCGGGACGTAAACGGAGGTGAAGAGCTTCACGCCGTCCCGCATCGGGATCTTGTATTCGTACTTCGTGTAGTGTGCCTTGGTCTCGGCGACCTGCGCCGGGTCGACTGGCGGCGGCTGGCCGATGGCGGTCTGTTGACACAGAGCCGTGGCCAGCAGAAGGGCGGCGAATGCAGCGGCGCGGGGAGCGAAAAACAGCCGTATCGGAGTCATCTTGGGCTCTCAGGCGGGTGGAACTATGGTGTGAGTGACTTCAACGAAACCCTGTAATATAGCAAAGCCCTGGGGGCTTTTGGGTCATTTGAACCATTCCCGCTGGATTGGAAAACCGTAATGAAACTGTTCTTGGCGGCGGCGGTGCTGATCGGTCTTTGCGATTCGTTCGCGCGTGCCCAATGGCAACTGCAGGCCATCCGTTCTGACGCAAACTTCCGCGGACTTTGTGCGGTGAGCGCCAAGGTGGCGTGGGTCAGCGGCAGCAAAGGGACGTACGGACGAACCACGGACGGCGGCAAGACCTGGTTTGTCGGCGCGGTGCCCGGCGCGGCGAAACTAGATTTCCGCGACGTGGAGGCTTTCGGAGAAAGCACGGCCTACCTGCTGAGCGCCGGGCCGGGCGAAGATTCCCGGATCTACAAAACCACCGACGGCGGCCGCACGTGGGCACTGCAATTCAAGAACGCCGAGCGAGACGCCTTCTTTGACGCGCTGGCATTCTGGGACGAACGGAATGGTATCGCTCTGAGCGATCCAGTGAAGTGGCGGTTTCCGTTGATCGTTACAAAAGACGCCGGAGCGACCTGGCAACCTCTCGCGGTAACGAACCTGCCAACCGCTCTGCCGAACGAGGGCTGCTTCGCGGCCAGCGGGACGTGTCTCATCACGCACGGGCCGAATGACGTGTGGTTCGGCACCGGAGGAGCGAAAACCGCGCGAATCTTTCATTCCCGGGATCGTGGCCGGCATTGGACGGCAAGCAGCACGCCGATTCCCGCGGGCATTTCTTCCGCCGGAATTTTTTCAATCGCTTTTCGCGATGCGAATAGCGGGATCGTTGTCGGAGGCGACTATCGCAAACCCAACGAGCCAGGATCGAACGCGGCAATCACTTCCGACGGAGGCCAATCTTGGACTCTGGTCCGCCGGCCGTTTTCATATCGCTCGGGTGTCGCATGGGCAAAAGATCGGTGGATCGCCGTCGGGACATCGGGTTCGGACGTTTCTCTGGACGACGGCGCGACCTGGAAGCCGCTCGACCGACAGAACTACAACAGCGTCGCCTTCACGGCGACGGGCGAAGGCTGGGCAGTCGGACCTAAGGGTCGGATTGCGAAGTTTGCCAACTAGAAGCGGACGGCGACGGATGTGGCCGCCGGCACGCTTGTTGCGAATTCTCCCCCGCTGAAGGGGTCATCGCCCGCGCGCGAAGGACATTGACCCGTCCGCTGTCTGGTAATAAACTTTGGCGCAGACGGCGGTTACGTTTTTCCGGCTGCGTCCGAACTGCGGATCGCCCGGGGCTCTTTTGCGTTCCGCGATCCTCTTTTTGACGTGGCGGGCAAACGCCGCTGCCATTGTGACAGTTAGGGTGTCTCGGTCATGGATTTTCTCGATCGCATCGGCGACTGGTTCCAGGTCTTCACGGGGTGGATCGAACGGTTCATCACGGCCATTTTCGGGTCGTCGAATCGCCGCCGCATCCGCAAATTCGGCTTTGATCGCGATGAGAGGCGGGGGACGTCGAAGGTCACCCCCGGCTCGCTGCTCGATCAGATCAATTCGCAGGAAGTTGAGTGGCAAAAGCTGTCCGACGAGGAGCTGAAAGAGACGGCGTCGAAGCTTCGCGCGCGGTTGGCCGACGGTGAAACGCTCGACGACATTCTGTCCGACGCCTTTGCTGCGGTCCGCGAGGCGGGTCGCCGCTTTCTGAAGATGCGGCACTACGACGTGCAGATGATCGGCGGTTACTTCCTGCACAAGGGAATGATCGCCGAAATGGTGACCGGCGAAGGCAAAACACTCGTCGCCACGCTGCCGGCCTTTCTGAACGGACTGGTCGGCTCGGTGCACGTTGTCACCGTCAACGATTACCTGGCCCGCCGCGACATGGAATGGATGGGTCCGCTGTACCTGGGTCTGGGGCTCACGGTCGGGGCCATTCAGGCGAACATGGATTCCGAGGAGCGGAAGGTCGCCTACGCCAGCGACATCACCTACGGGACGAACAACGAATTCGGCTTCGATTATCTCCGCGACAATATGAAGCCGGCGAGGGAGATTCAGGTCCAGCGCGAGCTGAAGTTCGCCATCGTCGACGAGATCGACAACATTTTGATCGACGAGGCCCGAACGCCGCTGATCATCTCGGGCTTCGCTCACGACGACACGTCGAAGTACCCCAAGGCCGATCGCATCGCCCGCCAGTTGCAGAAAGGCGTGCACTTCGAGGTCAAAGAGAAGGAGCACACTTGCAACCTGACTGACGCGGGTGTCCGCGAGGCCGAAAAACTGGCCGGCGTCGAGAGCTTTTACACGGCCGGCAACATGGAATGGCCGCACTTGATCGATAACGCCCTCAAAGCGCATCACCTCTACAAGCGCGACGTGAATTACGTCGTCGAGCAGGGCGTGGTGATCATCGTTGACGAGTTCACCGGGCGCAAGATGGAGGGCCGGCAGTGGAGCGACGGGCTGCACCAGGCGGTCGAAGCCAAAGAAGGTGTGACGATCAAGGCCGAGACGCAGACCCTGGCCACGATCACGCTGCAGAACTACTTCAAGCTCTACAAAAGGCTCTGCGGCATGACCGGCACGGCCATGACCGAGGCCACCGAGTTCTGGAAGACGTACAAGCTCGACGTGGTGACCATTCCGACCAACAAGCCGCTCCGCCGCGTCAATTTCATGGACGTGATCTACAAAAGCGAGCGTGAGAAGTGGGACGCGGTCGTCAACGAAATTCGCGAAGTCCACGAGACGGGCCGGCCGATCCTGGTCGGCACCGTGTCGATCGAAAAGTCCGAGCTGCTCAGCGAAAAGATTAGCCGCCACGGGATCAAGCACTCGGTTCTCAACGCCAAGTATCACGAGCGCGAAGCGGAATTTATCGCCCAGGCCGGACGGCAATCGGCCGTGACCATCGCCACCAACATGGCGGGCCGCGGCACCGACATCATTCTGGGGGGCAACCCGGAATATCTCGCATGGGATCAGCTGCGCCATCAGTACGCTTCCCGCCTCGACGTCCCGAAGGTCGTCTGGGACGACCTGACTGCCAAGATCGGCAAAGACGAAGGGATGGTCGACGAGGGACGCAGGGTCGCTGAGTTGGGCGGACTGCACGTGGTCGGCACCGAGCGTCACGAGGCGCGGCGCATCGACCTGCAGCTTCGCGGACGCAGCGGTCGGCAGGGCGACCCCGGGTCGAGCCGGTTCTTCCTCTCGCTCGAAGACGACCTGATGCGGATCTTCGCCGGCGAGTTTGTGAAGAACATTCTCACTCGGCTCGGCATGCAGGAGGGCGAGGCCATCGAGAGCCGGATGGTGAACCGCCAGATCGAGGGGGCGCAGAAAAAAGTCGAAGAGCGCCACGCCGACATGCGAAAACACCTGCTCGAATATGACGAGGTGATGGACGAGCAGCGGAAGCAGGTCTACAAGTATCGGCAGCGAATTCTGGACGGGGGCAACTGCCGGCAGCTGATCCTCGACATGATCGACAAGCAGATCCGGCTGATGGTGCCGAAGCTGCTCGACCCGAACTATCGCTGGGAAACGATCGCGGGCTGGGCCTCGCACGCGATGGGCATCGAGGTCGATGCGCGCTCGGTCGAGGGAATGGATCGTGAGCGGCTCGAGCAGTATTTGATCGACGAGGCGGGCCGGCAAGCCGAGGCTGACATCACCGAGAAAATCGAGGAAGACCTGCCCAGTGAAGCCGAGGATTCCGCCGACTGGAACTGGTTGGCCCTGTCGCGTTGGGTCAATGTCCGTTACGGCCTCAACACCAACGATCGCGAGTTGAAGAAGATCGGCCGCGATGCGTTGCTTGGCGATCTGCTTCCGCGGGCTCAGGAGTCGATTGCCCGCTTCGATTTCACGCCGGTCGAAGTCCTGCTCGATCCGCAGTTCGGGCCGAAATCGGTTTGTGGCTGGCTGCACCAGCAGCTGACGCTCGAGATGCGGCCCGAAGATTTCACCGACCTGAACAGCCCGGAAGACGCGGTAGAGCTGGTCCGTCGCAAGATCGACGACCTCTATCGCGAGAAGGAAATCGAGTTCCCCGTCGCTGTCGGCATGACGAACTTCATGGCCGAGGGACCGGGGGGCGGGGGCGAGCGATACAACCGCGAGGGCCTTGTTCACTGGGCGAACGAGCGTTTTCAAACCGTGCTGCGGGTTGAAGACTTCAAGAGCCGCCCCCGCTCGGAGATTGCGGTCATCCTGCGGGAGACGAGCAAAAAATTCTTCGTCAACGGCGAAGTCCTCGACAAGGCTGACGAGTATCTGCACAAAGCCGAGGCGCAGCGCACCCTACACGGTCAGCGCAATGGACAGGGGCCGGGCAACGGACACGTCGCCCAGACGTCGCCGGGACGCACCGAGGCCCTCACGGAACTGGCCCGCTGGGCGAGCCAGGATTATCACCTCAATCTCGACGCGAAGGAGCTGGAGCCGCTCGACGAGGAAGCGGCCAAGAACCGTGTGCTGCAGGCTTACGACGCGCGTTATCGCCCTGAACTGGCGCAGACTGAGCGGGCCCTGATCCTCGAGATCCTCGACACCGCGTGGAAGGACCATCTGTATTTCATGGACCACCTCCGCGCGGGGATCGGCCTGGTCGGCTACGCGCAGCTTGACCCCAAGGTCGAATACAAACGCGAAGGACGAAAGACCTTCCTGGCGATGTGGGACCGAGTCGACCAACAGGTGACGTCGGCCATCTTCCGCATCGAAAAGGAAAGCCCGGCGTTCGTCGGTTCTCTCTGGGAAATCACCGCGGTCAACCATGCGGAAGCCGCTCCGATGACCACCGACGGCGAAATGACCGAAACCTCAGGTGGCCGCAGCCCGGACGCGCCGGTCATCGAGCCGATCCACAACCGTCAGCCGAAAGTCGGCCGAAACGATCCGTGCCCCTGCGGCAGCGGCAAAAAATATAAGAAGTGCCACGGAGCCGGCGAGTGATGAAAGCGGGAGGGCGAAGCTCCTGCTAAGCCTCTTCAAACCGCAGCTCGGCGGGAGCCTCGCCCTCCCAAAGAAACGAAGTACGAGCCGGGAAAGGATGCCCGCTCAATGCCCTGGTTGTTGAATCTTGCTTATGTCGCCCTGCTCGCGGCACTTTCTCCGCTGCTCCTCTGGCGGATCGTCGTGCACGGCAAATACCGCACGGGTTGGCGCGAAAAGCTCTTGGGGCATGTGCCGCGACGCGCGGGGGATCGGCCCTGTCTTTGGTTTCACGCCGTCAGCGTCGGCGAAGTGCTGCAACTCGAGCCGGTGCTCAAGGAGGTGCGTTCACGTCTGCCGGTAGTCGAGTTTGTGATCTCGACAACCACGCCCACTGGGCGGTCCGTGGCGGAAGCAAAATTCCCCGGCGATGCAGTCTGCTATTTTCCGCTCGACTTTTCTTGGGCCGTTCGCGAAGCAATTGCCCGCCTTCGGCCGACCGTCATCGTCCTGGTCGAACTGGAGCTTTGGCCCAACTTCATTCTCCACGCGCGCCAGAGCGGCGTGCCGGTCGCCCTCATCAATGGGCGCCTCAGCGAGCGCAGCCTGCGCGGCTACCGTCGGCTGCGACCGTTGGTCGCCGGGTTGCTTGGCACCTTGCGTGCGATCGCCGTGCAAAACTCGACCTACGCGGATCGGTTCGTCGAACTCGGCGCACCCCGACAGCGGCTCTCGATCACGGGCTCGATCAAGTTCGACCGGGTCACGGCCGACCGCAACAATCCCCAGACGGCCGAGTTGCGGGCCGCGTTCGGGATTGCCCAGAGCGATCGAGTGTTTGTCGCCGGCAGCACGCAAGAGTCCGAGGAGTCCGCCGCGATCGACACGTATGTGGCTCTTCGCGAGCGTTTCCCGACCCTGCGTTTGATCCTGGTGCCGCGACACAAGGAACGATTTGCCGAGGTGGCCTCGCTGGTCGAGTCCCGCGGGCTGCCGCTTCGCCGCCGCACGGACGTATCTTGTCGCGATTCGCCGACGGGGGCGGGCCACCCGGTGCTCTTGCTCGATACCTTGGGCGAACTGGCCGCATGCTGGGGATTGGCCGACGTGGCGTTTGTCGGCGGCAGCCTGACGAATCGCGGGGGCCAAAACATGATCGAACCGGCAGGCTACGGGGCCGCTGTTCTTTTCGGGCCGAATACGCAGAACTTTCGAGACG
Organism: Planctomycetaceae bacterium; assembly: GCA_035949535.1. Taxonomy (GTDB): domain Bacteria; phylum Planctomycetota; class Planctomycetia; order Planctomycetales; family Planctomycetaceae; genus DASPSM01. The sequence continues at coordinate 22,835 of DASZIA010000061.1, forward strand.
TCGTCGAGCTGCTGCTTTCCGCCGATGCGGCACGCGTAGTGCGAAATGGTGGGGAGCTGACCGCCGCCGTCGGTGATTGCCTGGTGCACCCCGAGCGGACGCGGGAGCAGGGCGCGCGTGCGCAAAAACTGGTCCTCGCCCAGCAGGGAGCCACGCTGCGGACCGTCGAGATCCTCGCGTCCTTGCCAGGACTTGTACCAGCCGCCACTCGGAATGCGGATGCCGCAACCGCGGCTTAGCGCGATCGCCTCGGGAGGCATTCACCGAGCTACCCGAACCGCCGAGTCAGGCGTTATCATTCCCAACCAGGAAGCGGAGCGTCAGGAATTCGCTCAAAACATGGAGGGGTCGGCACGATGCTTAGCGAGATGGAGCCAGAGCAGTTTGTTGAGCGTTATCGGGGCCTGATTTCTCAACTGGAAATCGCGACGCACGACACGCACAAGGCAGAGGTGCAACAAGCGGCAAGAGGGCTACGCGACCGCTGGCGTGAGTGGCAGGGGGAAGACTCGCTGCACGAAATGGCGTTCGGCGAACCGTAACGGTCAACGTCCCAACCCAGCCGCCAGAGGCGATTATCGTCTGACGGCGTAACGCGGGGCGCTGACGCGTCTTGAGGCACGGTCTTAGCGAGGCACCATTACTTGCCTCTGCGCCCTTTGACCCCCTTCCCGAGCTCCCGAACCGGCAATCGGCTAACGGGCCAAGACCCCTGAGTATTTATTGTTGGATGTGGCTAGGGGGGTTAGAATGATGCGTCCGCGATTGCGCGCCCGATCATGGCCAAGATCGTCCAGCAGCCGGCGAAAGGTTGGACCCAAGGCGTCGTCCGGAGTTTGATCCATCTTTTAACCAGCCGACTGTTGAGGCGGAGCGAGGTTCATGTCGAAGTTCTTGTTCAGCAGCGAATCGGTCAGCATGGGGCATCCCGACAAGGTCTGCGACCAGATCTCGGACGGAATTCTCGATGCCCTTCTGGCGCAGGATCCCATGTCCCGCGTCGCCTGTGAGACGCTCTGCACGACCGACCAGGTCGTGCTTGCGGGCGAAATCACCTCGCGTGCGAAAATCGACTTCACCGACGTCGCACGGAAGGTGATTCACGACATCGGCTACAACG
>DASZIA010000062.1:0-8682 GCA_035949535.1 Planctomycetaceae bacterium
CGGGACGAGAATGCTGACCCGCACGCGGGTCATGAACCAATTGCCGCAGGGCAACGACCAGAACAGGGGATTGTCGCGGCTGTCCATGGGGCGGGGGACCCTCTCGCGTCGCCACAACCAAAATTGGTCCAGGAAACGGTCCGGGAAGCGGCGGCACTCGCGCGTGCGCGTCAAAACGTCCGTTAGTCGCGTACAAAACGGCCGCTCGGCGCGTCGTCAGACGTCATTTTAACACTGCCTTTTCGAGGTGGCAATTGCCGTCTCACAGCCGACACTTAGACCACTCACGAAACCGTGCGGGTCTGTGAAAAGGTCGATCCGACCGATAAAATTGCGCCGGCCTCGCTCGTTCGCCCTCGGCGAACATCTTCGAGCCTGGCACGTTTCACTTCGGAAGGTCTATGGAACTCCCGTCCTGTCCGTCTTGCCATCAATCCGTGCTCGACGATGAAGCAGAGTTGTGCCCGTTCTGCGGCGCACCGCTAAAGAAGGGGGGAGCGGCCGCGACCAAAGCCAGTCCCGCTCGGCCCGCCCCGACGAGTCGCCCCGCGTCAGCTCCGCCGTCTGCGGCGCCGCAGAGCCGAACGACTAACCCGACCAAGCCGTCTGCCACGCAGCGTCCGGGCAGCCCGGGTTCGGCCAACGCTTCTCCCGCTCAGAATAAGAAGACTCCGGAGAAGGCCGCTCGCAGCGCGGCGGAAGAGGCGCTCGAGGAATCGTTCAAGGTCGATTCGAGCGCGGGAATCGACGTCCCGCAGGCCTCGCGTCAGCGCTCGCAGACTCGTCCGTATAAAGTTCAATGCCCGATGTGCGAGACGGTCGGCTACGTGCCTCGCTCATCGGCCGGCAAAGAAATCCGCTGCGCAAATCGCGACTGCATGGTGCCGGTCTTCGTCGCGCCGAAACCCGAAAAGCAGAAAGAGGAAGAAGAGGCGCGGCCAAAGAAACTCACAACGAAGAACCTGCTGATCGGTCTGAGCGCAGTGATTCTCATCGCCGTTGCCGTCGGGTTCTTCATCAAGAATCAGCCGGAGCCTATCCAACAGAACAAAAATCCCGAGCCTCCCCCCGCAATCAATTCGGGCGTCGCCGTCGCGCCCCAGGACAAAACCAACGACGCGAACGCGGTGCAGCAACCTGTCGTCGAAAAGCCGCTCACGCTGAGCGAGGAACGCGATCGCACGCTCGCTATGATGTCCTCCGCCGCACAGGATCAAGGCCACAACCGCAGCCGGCCCCTCTGCGACCGCATCGTCGCGCAGACGGCTGCGGACTGCGGCAACCTCGAATTGGCGGCAAAGTTTCTCGAGCGGCTCAATAACGCTGAGAACGGCTTGACCTTTTATCGCGTGCCGCCGCTGACGGCGGTGGCCTGGCGGCACCTCAAGGCCGGCGACAAAGCGGCCGCCGAGAAGGCGCTCGATGAATCGTTGAAGGCCGCGGCCGATCTGCCCGTCGAAGGAGTCTTTTCGATCGACACGTCTGCCTGGCTGGCCGCGGCGCTGACTGCTGCCGGACGAGAGAAAGATGCTCCCGCGCTGGTCGCAAGATTTCCGTCGAGCGGCCCGTCGGGACGCTTGGCGGCCGCCGAAGCCCGAGCCGTGGCCTGGAATTCGTACGACATCGATCGCGCGGACCAGGACCGCCCGCTTTTCGACGTGCAGTCGCTGCAGCTGCCCGTCGTCGTGGAAATCTCCGTGGCCCGAAGCTTCGCCACCGAAGCGTTGCGGCTTGCACAGTCGACGCCGAACGAGAGCCTGCGATCCGAATGCGAGATCGCCTGGCTGGAAGCGGTCCAGCGTGCCAAATCGTCGAGCGTGAAACCGGCGGAGGATCAAAATGTCGCTGTCATCGATGCCGTGCTCGCGAAATTAAAGCCGGCCGCCCAGGCGCGAAGCCACGCTCGATTCGGATTGCTGCGTTTGCGAGCGAACGATAAGGCCGGGGCCGAAAGCGAACTCAAAGCGGCTGTGACGGCTCTCGGGTCGGCGCAGGCGGGCGCCGAGTTTGAGTTGCCGTCGCCGAAAGAAATCTACGAGTGGCAGCCGTCCGACCTTGGGCCGGCCCATCAAAATGCGCTTGCCTATGCCGAGATCGCCCGCTTGCAGGGGGGCCTGGGCCAGGCTGCCGACGCCAGTCGCAGTCTGTCGATCGCGCTCGATTGCGTGCGGGCCTCTGCCCCCAGCCCGTCGGCCATCGATGCCAAAGAGAGAATCAACAAAAAGGATCGCGCCGGCCTGCGGTCCGAACTCCAAGCGACACTCAAATTGCGCGACGCGCAAGTCGATGCCGCCGCCAACCAATACGGTCGCAATCTCCTGGCTCTCGGGGAAGCGGCCGAGGCGCGATTCGCACTGGAACTCGAGATCCTCGACACGGCCCTCGCATGGGCCGATCCCGCGCAGATTTGGAAGTTGATCAGCAATCGCATGACCCCGGGCGACGTCGACCGCATGGAACCTTTCGCAAGCAAGCCGCTGCCGTGGCAACTGATCGTACGTCTGAATAGCAAGGGAGCCAACCGCGACGAAAAGACGCTGGCCGCAATCCGCAAAGCAGTCGCCGACATCCCGCCGAAGCCGCTCGCTCTTCTCGATGAAGCGATTTCCAGTGCGAACGAGGCCACGCCGACCGATTTGGCGGAGGGGATCAAGTCGATCGAGGGGATCGAACGCTCAGATCAAGAGCGCGCCGGATTGATCATCGTCGACCGGCTCGTGGCAAGCGGCCAGTTCGACAAAGCCTTTAAGTTCGCGCGAGAGATCCTCGATCCCAATCTCAAAGAAGAGACGATGGAGTGGTGCGTGGCCTATGCAAGCCGCCTCGGCCAGGGCCGTGCGGTAAAGGAACACCTTCACACGGCGACCTCGAGCCTTTCGTCGACGCAAAATGTGGCCGCCTGGCGTGGCTTTCTAATCGGCCTCTTGGCCCGCGAACGCGCCGAACCGGCAACTGCCACGGCATCGCCAACCGCCGCAGCGCCAGCGAAGGCCACGCCACCCGCTGCCCCCCAACCGCCTGCAGGCGCCGACAGCAAACAGGCCGAAGCACCCAAAGGCTAACCGGCTCCCCCGCGACAAGGAGCAAACGATTGCCGCAACTCTCGATTGGCTGCCGTTTCCTCCTCGCCTTGACTGCATTGTCTTTCGCAGCGCCGACGTGCTGGGGCGCTCGTCCTCCGGCAGCTGTTCAGCCCGCAGTCGGTGACGAATTGCCGTTCCTCCTGAAAAAGATCCGCGCAGCACACGACGCTGTATTTTCCGGCGAATTTCTCGCGGCTGAAATCATCGCACAGGAAACAGACGAAGGCGTGCAACGTCGGATCTTTAACGAAGTGCGAGGCGTTTTCGACCGCGACCGTGGCCGAACCCGGCGGCGCCATGAGTTGCGACGCACGCGCACATCACGAGCGCCGCTTGAGCGGTGCCTCGTTTTGGAAACCGAGGCAGACCAGGCCGTATGGATGAATACCGGCATGATCGAACTTTTCCCCAAGACCCACGCCTACTTTTCAGACGAGCAGAGGCCGGTCGATCCGTTGGCTCTGGGGTTTTTGGGGCCAATCGCCGAGCCACGGTCTTTTGCGCAATTCGAGGAGTTCCTTGCTGCACACGCTGCCAAGGGCCATGTGAGCGTGCGCCGCGATCCGGAAGGATATCTTCTTTCGATCGAGGTTCCGACAAACATACTCGTCAGTAATGCTGAACCGGGCGTCTTCCTGAAAATCCTGAGGCGCACCACGATCAACTCGAGTTTAGGTTTCGTGCCGACACGAACAACGATCTCTTTTCTCGACAAAAACGGAAAAGATCACACACCCCCGGCAACCGTAGACGTGACCTGGGGGAAACGGGGGGAAGTGGCGGTTCCCGTCGTCGTCCGCACTTATCGGGACATGCCGAAACTTTGGGAAGAGCGGCGGACGATCGCGTTTACCTGGAAATCGGTGAACCAGCCAATTTCCGCTGATGAATTCGACTATAAGAAGTTGCCTGTGCCCACCGGAACATTGGTGTACGACCATCGCGAAGAGCCCGGCCGCTCGATCGGGAGGATCGGCGAGTGAAATTGCCGGCGAGTTGCAGCAACGCGGCGAGTAGCTCATGAAATCGCGCACCGAATACCTCACTTTCAATCTCCCGGCTCGGATGGCGTTCGAGAACATCACCGAGCGGGTCGCAGAGATCGTCGCGAAGAGCGGCGTGCAGGAGGGGCTCGTGCTCGTCAACGCCATGCACATCACGGCAAGCGTGTTCATCAACGACAACGAGTCGGGCCTGCACGAGGATTACAAAAAGTGGCTCGAGCGGCTGGCCCCGTTTGACGCGTCGCCCAAGACCTACGCCCACAACCGCACCGGCGAAGACAACGCGGACGCGCACCTCAAGCGGCAAGTGATGGGCCGCGAAGTCGTCGTCGCGATCACCAAGGGCCAGCTCGACTTCGGCCCGTGGGAGCAAATCTTCTACGGCGAATTCGACGGCCGCCGGCCCAAACGCGTGCTCGTGAAGGTCATCGGCGAGTAAAACAGCCGCGCACGCAGTAAGCGGTGTGTTCGATTCCCTATGGTCCTCTCGATCACTGCGCGATCGGCGCCGCTAGTCAAGGAGCTGAGCCGATGGAACTCGAACCGCATCAGTACGGAATTCTGAAGACCTATGTGAAATGGCGGCGCAGTCCCCCAACCTATGGCTCGCTGATCGCTGCCAATGTAAAGCCGCTCGCGGTGATAGCGATCTACTGCGGCCTGGCAGGCCTTGGCTGCTCTCTGATGGGCATCCCTGCATTCATGCTCCTGTTTCTCGGATTTTGGATTGGTGAATTGGTTGCCGAATCCGCCCGAATTCGGACGGTGCCAGTCGCGTGGTCGGTACTCGAGCACGTGCTTGATTGGACTCGCGTCGAAAAAGCGATCGCCAGCCGTAGCTTTGACTGACCGTAGTGCATGAGCATGATCGCTGTCGCGTCGACTGACGCCGTGGATCGAGTAGCAGGGCGAATTCCAAAAGGTGGCAGCTTTCGCCACCTTTATCTCGCGAGCTGCCCTCGTGCTTCCAGCTGACTCGCGGCCTGCAACTGACGCGCCGCGTAGAAAACTGATCTTGGCGAATTTGCAATTTGTGGCAGAATGAAAGTAGAGATTATTCGCCTCATCGGCTATCCGTGCGCCCTGGGGGCACTAGTTCAGGGTGCGCGCTGATGCGGTCACCCGTCGCCTCGGCTCGGCTGAGCTCGCCAAAAACTGTCGCCTCCTGTTCGACAAAACGGTCGACCGCACGATGGGACTCTGGGACACATCTATGGATGCGGAACTTTGTCCCACGGAGGGCAGCCCTGTCCCACGGAAGGCGGCCCGCTGAAAGGAATTAGAACGAAAAGCTCGTGGGACGGGACAAGTTGTGGGAATAGGAACTCTCCGTTCAGTCCCAATGTGTCCACAGTCAGAAACGCAGCTGACTGGCAACGCCGGGTCGGTTGAGCGTTGCGCCCCCCGCCAGCGATTCACCTAGGACCATGGGACAACTTCACAATTGTTAAATGTGTCCCACCGAAGCCGAGCAGAAAACTGGAGTTAGAGCAAGGAAGCGCTGGGACGGGACACATGCGCGATCTGGAGGGACCAACTGGTCCCAGCGACTTGTCCCACCCGAATGACGCCCGCCGGGGCCAAAAGTTTCGTCCCCGGCGAGGCCGGGCGGGCTAGAGACGCTTCTTTAATAAGGAGAATTTGTCCCCACCGTCGGCGGAAGAGCGGCGCCCGGCTCCGAGCGCCGCGATCCGGCGGGTCGTTTCGGTCATGCCCTACGGCATGGTAGAACAGGTCGCTCGCGCGCCGGGACCCAGAGGCTGGACGGCGAGATCCTGGCTGAGATTCTGCCGATTGCGGGCCTGCGCTGGTTCGATTCGCGGTTTTGTTTTCGTCCCCCGCCGCTTGGCTCGCACGGTTCATGCAAGTACGACCCTCTCTGCCAGAACCTTCTCGCAGAATCGCTGCCAATGATTACGGACGGGGGATCGGCATCTTCCTAGTCGTGCTGGGGCACGCACTCATCGGTCTCGGCGAGCACGGCATTGTCACCGAGTCATCTCCGGGCAAACTGGCGCTTTTGCGCGCGGCCGTCGCGTGGATCTACGCGTTCCACATGCCCGTTTTCTTTTTTCTGTCGGGCACGTTAATCGAACGGTCTGTGAAGAAGCCATTCGGCGAAGTTCTGTCGAGCCGGCTCAGAGCGATCGCCTGGCCCTACGTAGTTTGGTCACTCTTGCAGGAATCGCTCCGCGAGCTGACGGGCATCTCGCAAGGATCGGTCAGCGACTGGTGGCGAATTCTCTACCGGCCGATGATGCAGTTCTGGTTCCTGTACGTGCTGTTCTGGCTGTCGCTGGCCTATTACGGACTGCGACGCTTGGGTGTTCCGCGAATCGGAGTGTTGTTGGTGGCTGCCGTCCTGCACGCCGGACACCACTACACAAGAGTGCCCGAGGACATCAGTTGGATGTACCAGGAGCTCTGCAAATACGGACTCTATTTAGCCGCGGGAGCCGTCGCCGCGGAATGGTTCGAGCGGAGACCGATCCCGTTCGTCGGCTCCCTGGCCGTGCGCCTTCTGACGGTCTGCGCAGGTTATGCGCTGATCGGAGTCTGTGTGGCTCGAGATTGGCCGGTCAATCCGACTCTCTTGGCGTTCGTCGGCATTCTCGCGACCCTGGCCCTCGCAAGCCTCTTGGCGACGTATCGCATCGCGCCGTTCGTCGAACAGTGGGGCCTGCTGTCGCTGCAGATCTATGTGGCGCACACGATTGTCGCGGCCGCTACGCGATCACTCCTGCTCCGCTGCTGCGTGGATGAACCTGCGACGCAGCTCATCGCCCAAACGGCAGCCGGCATTTACGGGCCGATCGCTCTGTACGAGGTGTGCCGCCGTCTGGGATGCGATTGGATTTTTACGCTGCGGCGAACACTAGACCCGGGCGTGCGCTCCGTCGGCGAGCGGCGGGTGTAAGCCCGCCGGTTCTTCCCATCTGATCAGAGTTTCGCGGGTGGTCGAAAGTCAAAGAAAAAGTACCGGCGGGCTCACACCCGCCGCTCGCCCCGGTGGCTCTCTCCCAGCGAGTGCACCCATCCCAGCGGCGGAAGGGGCGTACTCTTGCCGTCGCTGTTGATCAACGTGCACGTTCGTTCGGCGGTGATCTGGCCAATGTGCGAGAGGCGCACATCGCGGGGAGGGAAAACGCAAAGGTGGCTGCCGTCCTCGGGCGACACTGTGAACAGGAGCTCAAAATCCTCCCCATCGGAAAGCGCGTGCTCGACGGGCGTACGCAGGTCGTCAATCCGCAGGGCCGCCTCGCTGATCGGCAGATCGGCCGCCCGAATTGTCGCGCCGACGCCGCTCTCCTCGAGGATGTGATGCAGGTCGGCCGCCAAACCGTCGCTAACGTCGATCATCGCGTGCAGTTCGACCGCTTTGTGGAGAGCGATCGCTTCGTCGACTCGCGGTCGAAACGCAAGGTGCTTCCCCAGGATGCTTCCCCCCAGATCCCCGGTGACGAAGATCCAATCCCCCGGCTTCGCACCGGCGCGCCGCACGGGGCCTCCTCCGGTCGGCGTACCGAGGACCGTGGAACAGACAACCAGCGGCCCGTCCCAAGAATTCGTGTCGCCGCCGACAATCGCCACATGAAATTCGGAAGCCAGCGCGCTGAAGCCGGCGTGAATTCGCTCGCCGAGTTGGCGGCCGCCTTCCTTCGGAAGAGCCAGGGCGACGACCGCGGCTAGAGGCTGCCCGGCCATCGCCGCGATGTCGCTCAAACTGACTGCGAGGGCCTTGTGCCCGACGGCCGACGGTTCGGTTTCGTGGAGATAGAAGTCGACGCCATCCATCAGCATATCGACCGTGATCAGGCAATCACGCGATTGCCCCAGGTGGAGCAATGCGGCGTCGTCGCCGATTCCAATCGGCACGCGGGGATTGACCGGTGTCCGCGAACGGATCCAATCGATGAACGCAAACTCAGTGCGAGGGTCAGCCACGCGGTGATCCAACGGCTAAGAATGAACGACCGGCTTCATTCTATCGGGATCACGCAACCGCAGGGCAACGACGCTTCAAGCTACCGTTGCTGGGTGGCAAGCATCATGTCGCCGAAGAGGGTCTCGGACGATGAGCCCGTCGCACCATTTGAGCGGACGATATGGAACCGCAACGGCGTCACGAGATCCTGGCGATGGTCGAGCACCCAGGAGACATCCTCCATGCGGACGGTTGTCCAACGGTCGAGTCCGACGAGCACGTCCTTGGGTTGGATGCCGCCGTGGGCCGCGGGGCTGTCGCTGCGAATCGCGACAACCTGCAAGCCCCCCTCGTACTTGGAGTTGGCGAGCTTGGGATTCGTTTTGGCGACCTTATTGACGCGGACGCCGATGACTTCCCAAATTCGATCTGAGACGGGATCGGTCTCGCCGTGCACAATCACGCTTCCCGCGCCGTTGGCCTGCAGCTCTCCGGAGGCCGGCCCGAGTTTGAGTGCGACTTGCTCCGACTTGCCCTCCCGCTTGACGGTCACATGCACTTCATCGCCGACGCCGTGCCCCAGCAGGGCGCGTTCAAAATCAGCGGAGTCGACGACCGACAGCTCGCCGGCCTTGAGCACGACGTCGCCGGGCTTTAGCCCCGCCTGTTC
>DASZIA010000063.1:0-8845 GCA_035949535.1 Planctomycetaceae bacterium
GCGCGGTCAAGCTGGCCGATTTCGGCCTGGCGAAACGCAACATTGCCGGCGCCCAAAGCCTGACCCTCGCGGGCCAGGTTGTCGGCACGCCGTATTACATGAGTCCCGAGCAGTGCCAGTCGAAGACCCTCGACGCGCGCAGCGACATCTACTCGCTGGGAGCCACGTATTACAGCCTGCTGACGGGCGTGACTCCGTATCACGAGATTGAGAGCACCGTGCAGGTGATGTTCGCGCACGTGCACGGCGAGCCGCTCGACCCCCGCAAGATCAATCCGGCCATTCCCGACGTCTGCGCCGAAATTGTGAAGCGGGCAACGGCGAAGAGTCCGGACGACCGCTATCAGACGGCTCTCGAGATGTACACCGACCTGGCGTCGGCGCACCTCGCACTCGGAGCGGGACCTCTCAGCACGCACCACTCCGCGATCCGGACGGCGACAGGCGCGGCGGGCCCCTCGAAAGCGCCACCCCCGGGAATGCGAAACCTCAAGCTCCTCGCGGCGGTTGTGGCCGCGGGAGTCGTGGCGGTCGCCGCGTGGGGAGCCTGGTCGGGCCTGCGATCGAAAGGCGGAAAGGCGATTGAGAACCCGGGAATTGCGGGCGGCATGGCAGCGCAGGCAAACGGAGCGCCGGCCTCGACGATTCCGCTGGCCAAAGGCGTCACCGATTCGACGATCACGTTCGGGACGACAACCTCGTATTCGGGAACGAATCGGGACGTCGGTCAGGGCATCGCGGTTGGAATCCGCACGGTGTTTGATGCCGTTAACGACGAGGGGGGCATCAACGGCAAGAAACTGAAACTGACGGTCCTCGACGACGGTTACGAGCCCGAGCGGGCCCTGGCCAACATGCGCGACCTGGTCGAGAAACGAGAGGTCTTCGCCGTCGTCGGAAATGTCGGCACATCGACCGCGGAGGTGACCGCCCCCTACGCAATCTCGCATCGCCTGCTCTACTTTGCCCCCTGCACGGGGGCCGCTTTTCTGCGCCACGAACCGCCCGACCGCTACGTGTTCAACTATCGAGCCAGCTATGCCGATGAGACCGCGGCCCTGGTCGACTACTTCGTCAAGGTGCGCCGGATTCCGGCCAATCGCATCGCCGTCTTTGCCCAGAACGATGCGTACGGCGAATCTGCGTTTCAAGGAGCCGCGCGCGCGTTGCGCCAGTACGGAGTTCATGCGGAAGACATTCTGCGCGCCGGCTACGAGCGCAATACGCTGCAAGTGGCCGGGGCTGTCGACACGATGATCCAGCATCGCAGCAAGGTCGACGCGATCATCATGGCCCCGACGTACGGTGCCGCCGTCCAGTTCGTAAGGGGCCTGAAAGACCGCAAGATGAATGTCGCTCTGGCCGCCGTCTCGCTCGTCGGGGGCAACAGTCTGGCGATGCTGTTCCAAGCTACGGGGACCCAGTACGGCGAAGGACTGATCGTGTCGCAGGTGGTCCCGCATTTTCAGTCGGGCGCGACGGGCGTCATCCGGTACCGGGAGATGCTGCACAAGTACCATCCCGAGGCAGAGCCGGGCTTCGTCTCGCTCGAAGGCTTCATCGCGGCCAGTTGCCTGGTCGAGGGACTCAAACGCACCGGTCCCGACTTGACGACCGAAAAACTGATCGACGCCCTGGAATCGATCCGCGATCTCGACCTGGGCATCGGCCCGATCATCAGCTTCGGTCCGTCGCGGCACCAGGCGTCCGACAAGGTCTGGGGCACTGTGCTCGATCGAAACTGCCACTTCCAGAATCTCGATCTGGAATGAGCTGTAGGGCAGGCTGTGCCTGCCGACTGCTTGCCTTGGGGCTCTGAGAAATCGGCAGGCACAGCCCTGCCCTACCAGCCACTCGATCTGGAATGAGCTTGGGCGGTGGCCTGCGGCAGACTACGGTCCTACTGGTGCGTCAACCGAAAAATGTCAGCCGGAGGGTGGCTGACGTCGAGCGGCTAAGCGGGCCCCCAGAAATTCGAGAACTGGCGGCGGCGCTTGCCTTTAAGATACGTTGGCGCAGGACGAATAACCGCAGGTCGGCGGGGGGGCATTTTGGCCATCGCCCGAAAGATCCGAACAGAGTCCCCGTGCGTTACGGTATTTCGAGGACGAGCAACGTGCAGAAATCGAATTGTCGAGTGAATCGGGAAGATTGAATGAACCAGACCAGCGGACTGGCCGTGGCGATCCGCGGCGTCACGAAAACCTTCGGTGCCCACACCGCGGTCAGCGATCTCAGCCTGACGGTGCCGCGCGGGACCGTCTACGGCTTCATCGGGCCCAACGGCTCGGGCAAGACCACGACGCTGCGGATGATCATGCGGATCCTGCAGCCCGATTCCGGCGAGATCGAAGTGCTGGGGCAGCACACGACGGGGGCGGCCAACGACCGCGTCGGTTACTTGCCCGAGGAGCGCGGGTTGTACAAGGCGATGACCGTCCGCGACGTGCTGCAGTTCTACGCCGCGCTCAAGGGCATGCGTCGCTCGCGGGCGGCCGTCGATCAATGGCTCGAACGCATGGAACTCACCGAGTGGGCGGGCAAAAAGGTGCAGGCCCTCTCGAAAGGGATGGCCCAAAAGGTCCAGTTCATTGCCGCGGTCGTCAGCCAACCGGAACTCGTACTGTTGGACGAGCCCTTCAGCGGCCTGGACCCCGTGAATCTCGAAGTGCTGCGCGCGGCGGTTCTCGACCTGCGTCGCGACGGGACGACCGTGATCTTCTCGACCCACGATATGAGCGTCGCCGAGCGGATGTGCGATTCGATCTTCATGATCTATCGCGGCAACAAGGTGCTCGACGGCACGTTGGATTCGATCCAGGCGGCCTACGGCAACGATACCTTGCGGGTGCGGCTCAACGGCGACGGCCGCGTGCCCACCAATCTGCCCGGCGTGCAGAAACTCACCGACTTCGGCCGCTACCAGGAACTGCGGCTGTCCGACGGGGTCGATTCTCAGAGTGTGCTCTCGGCACTGATGGCCCACGGCCGGGTGCTGCACTTCGAGTTGGCGCGGCCGTCGCTGCAAGACATCTTCGTGCGGATCGCCGCCCCCGAGACAGAGGAGGGCAACCATGCCTAAGGCCTTCGTCATCGCCCTCCGCGAGTACAACGCGGCCGTAAAGACCAAGGCGTTCCTGATCAGCCTGGTCATCCTTCCCGCGTTGATCGGCGGCTCGGTTTTGATGCAATGGATGCTCAAGGATCAGGTTGATACCAGCGCAAAGCAGTTCGCTGTGATCGATCGCACCCCGAACGAAAAACTCGCCGCGACGCTGTCCGCTGCGTGCGAAATCTGGAACACCGGAGTTCTCGATCCGTCGGGACGGCTTACTAAACCCACATTCATCATCGAGCGCGTGGCCCCCAGCGGTGACGGGCCGGCGGCGATCGCCCAGCAACGGTTCGATCTTTCCGAGAGGGTGCGCCAGGGGACGCTGTTTGGCTTCCTGGAGATTGGCGGACGAGTGTTCGATCCCCCCGACGCGACGCGCGAGCCGCCGGGCTTGCCAGACGCCGAGGATGACGCCGCGAGCGCTTTGCCGACGAGTGATGACCGGTCGGCAATTCGCTACCAGTCGAGCAGTCCGAATTATGATGCCTTTCGCAACTGGGCCAGACCGGTGATCAACAAGGCGATCCGGGAGTCGCGCTACGTCGCCGAGGGGCTGTCGGCCGACAAGGTTCGCGCGGCGACGCAACGGGTTCCGCTTTTGACCAAGGGGCTGACGCAGCGCAACCCGGCCACCGGCCAGTTCGACGAAGCGCGCGACGAGAACCCGATCGTCTCGTTTCTCGTGCCCGGCGGACTGTTGATGCTGATGTTCATGCTGATTCTGATCGGCTCGACGCCGCTGATGCAGGGCGTGGTCGAAGAGAAAATGCAAAGGATCGCCGAGGTGCTCTTGGGCTCGGTCCGACCGTTCGACCTGATGGTGGGAAAGCTGCTGGGGTTGGTCGGCGTGTCGGTCACCCTGGCCGCCGTTTACCTCAGCGGTGCCTATTGGGCGGCGCGGCATTACGGATACGCCGACCTGGTCTCGATCGAGGTGCTCGCCTGGTTCCTGGTTTACCTGGTGCTGGGCGTGATGATGTACGGCTCGCTGTTCGTCGCCGTGGGAGCGGCCTGCACCGACCTCCGCGAAACGCAGGCCATGCTCTGGCCCGTCATGCTTTTGGCGATGATCCCGATGTTCGTGTGGTTCAACGTCGTCAAGGAGCCGAACAGCGCCTTTTCGACCGTCGCCTCATTCATGCCCAACGCCACGCCGATGCTGATGCTCGTACGCGTGGCCGTGCCGCCGGGCATCGCCTGGTGGCAGCCGGCCCTGGGCACTTTGGGCGTCCTGGCGGCGACGCTGGCGTGTATTTACGCGGCGGGGCGGATTTTCCGCGTCGGTCTTTTGCTGCAAGGCAAAGCCGCCACGCCGCGCGAGCTTGTGCGCTGGATATTCCAGGGGTGATGTGCTCGGAGCTGCGTCGGGTGGCTGGGGTCGAGCCGTAGGCGAGCCCCCAGGCATTCAAGTGTTGAGCGGAGATCCATCGGCAGGCACAGCCTGCCCTACCAGGAGCGATGAGAAACGTCGACTCTCATTTCGGGCATTGACATGCAACCAAAAGGTTGCATAATGGGCCTGTGCAGGCCGATTTGGACAAGGTGTTCAAGGCACTCGCCGATGCCAGCCGACGTCAGCTGCTCGACCGGTTACGAGCGGACAACGGGCAAACGCTCGGCCAGCTCTGCACACACCTCGACATGAGCCGCCAGGCTGTGACCAAGCATCTCAAACTGCTCGAAGAGGCGGGGCTTGTCGTCACGATCTGGCGGGGCCGCGAAAAATTTCACTATCTGAACCCGGTGCCCATCCACCAAATCGCCGACCGCTGGATCGACAAGTACGAGCGGGGCCGTCTGCGCGTTCTGGCCGAACTGAAGCAAAACCTCGAAGGAGAAACCGATGGCTGAATCGCAGTTCGTTTACGTAACTTACATTCGCACGACGCCGGAGAAACTTTGGCAGGCGCTCATCGAGCCGGAATTCACGCGTCAGTTCTGGGCCGAGACCTGGCAGGAATCGGAATGGAAGCCCGGCGCCTCGTGGCGGATCATGATCCCCGACGGACGCGTGGCCGACACCGGCGAAATTCTCGAATTCGAGCCGTATCGGCGGATCGTGTTGACGTGGCGCAACGAATTCAAGCCGGAGCTTCGCGCCGAAGGCCATTCGCGCCTCACGTACGAACTCGAGCAACAGCAGGATTCGGTCAAGCTCACCGTGCTGCACGAAATCGACAAGACCGGCTCGAAGTTCATCCAAGCGGTCTCGCAGGGCTGGCCTCCGATTCTGTCCAGCCTCAAGAGTCTGCTGGAAACCGGGGAGGCCCTGGAAGTCACCCGCCGCTGGCCGAAAGGCGCGTGACTCAAACCTCACCCGGCGTTCGGTTCTTGAAGGTGTCCTTCGCCGCTTAGACCCTCGAGGGCGCTGCGCCTTTTGCGGTCGCGGCCGCGGCTGGGACGTTGTAGAACATGCCGTTCAAGCCCTCGGCCGCGGTCGGATGCGTGAAGATCGCGTCGCGGAGCGCCTGATAAGGCAAGCCGCCCAGCATGGCCGTCTGGACGACCGCCATCATCTCGCTCGCTTCCGCGCCGAAGGCCGTAAAGCCAAGAATGCGGTCATCACTTCCGATCAGCGCCTTCGCAAACCCTCGCGTTTCGGAAAGCGGATACATCCGCAACACAGCCGACATCGGCTGTTGGACCAGTCGATACGGAACGTTCTTGGCCTTCGCCTCGCGTTCGGAAAGACCGACATGCGCTAGCTCGGGATCGGTGAACAGGCAATAGGGAATGACGCGGCCGCGGGTTGTTCGATCGCCGCCATCGAGATCGCTGAGAACGATGCGGAAGTCGTCCTCTCCGACGTGCGTGAACTGGGGACTTCCCGCACATTCCCCCATCGCCCAGACATCGCGGGCCGTCGTCTCGAGCCGCTCGTTCACCCGGATAAAACCGCGGGCATCGAGCTCGACTCCGGCCTTGGCAAGGTCGATGCGATCGGTGTTGGGTGTTCGCCCGGTGGCGACAAGAATATCCGAGGCATCAAGGGTGGCCTCACGATCTCCCGAACGCACGTCGAGCGTGACGCCCTGGCCCGATCGACCGGCAACCCGGCGCACGTGCGCGTTGAGCATCACTTCGATGCCTTCATCCCGCATCAGATCCAGCATGGCGTCGGCGACATCGGGGTCTTCGCGATCCAGCACCTGTGCCGCGCGCTGAATGATGGTCACGCGGCTTCCGAAGCGGTGCATCGCCTGGGCGAACTCCAAACCCACGTAACCACCTCCGATGACCACGAGATGGTCGGGCAATCGTTCGAGTTCGAGCGCCTCAACGTGTGTCAGCGGCTGCGCGTCGGCAAGCCCCGGCACGTCGGGAATGCTGGCCCGCGTGCCGACGTTGAGAAACACGCGCTCTCCCTTCAATTGCCGAGACCCGCCGTCATTGAGAGTCACCTCGACCGTCTTTGAATCGGAAAAGCGGGCCTCCCCCATGACCAGCTCGGCACCGCTATTTTGGAAGTTGGCCAGGTGGATCTCGACGAGCCGCTCGACCATCTGCCGTTTGCGGCGAGCAACGCCCGCCATATCGACTCGAACCTGCCCCGACGTAACGCCGAGACCCTTCTTGGGGTCGACGAGCGACACCGCTTTCGCGCTATAGATCACGTTCTTGCTGGGCAGGCAGGCGACGTTGGGACAAGCTCCGCCGATCATCCGGCGTTCCACGACGATCGTCTTTTGGCCTCTCTTGGCAAGAGTCCACGCCACAAGTTTCCCGCCAACGCCACTGCCAATCACGAGGTTTTGATAGTTTTCGACGGTCATCTTGCTGCTCCTAAAGGGCGTTCGAATGTCGAAACGGCCGAGTCGATCTGTCCTCCTGGCATCACATCGATCGAAAGACCCCCCTCAAGGGAACGAACGGATCATGCACGCCTTTATTCTTGAGAGAAAACTGTCAGTTGACAACGCTCCCGCTTGCGTGAACCCGCTGCGGACACTCTCGCCTCTACTCAGTCGTCGGCGCAACGCGGACAAGAAAGCGCACGACTGGCGAAGTCATCATCGTGGTCACGAGCGCCATGAGAACCATCATCGCAAAGAGCGTCGGAGAGATGACGCCGAGGTCCAGGCCGATATTGAGGACGATCAGTTCCATCAGTCCGCGGGTATTCATCAGGGCGCCGAGCGCTGCTGCGTTGCGCCAGCTGAGTCCGGTAAGTCGGGCGGCGCCCAATGTGCCGCCGAATTTGCCGAGCGTGGCCACCAGCACGATCAGTCCGCACAAGAGCCATGGGCCGGCGCCGCTTAAAAGGTCGATCCGCGTCCGCATGCCGGTGAGCGCAAAGAAGGCGGGCAGCAAAAGCACCGTCACGATCTGCTCCGCCCGGCGGGCGAAGTCGCGGGCGAAGTCGCTGTCGTGCGGAACGAGGGCGCCAAGCAAAAAAGCCCCGAAGATCGCGTGGATCCCGATCAGCTCGGTGGCGAGCGCCGAAGCCAAAAGCATCACGAACACGATTCCCGCCGCCGTTCGCGACAGCCGTTTGGCGGCCGGATGCCGCGCCATGCGCACGACGAGCGGCCGAACAACGAACAGCATGATGGCGATGTAAGCGACGGTGCCCGCGATGACGAGCAGACCCTTGTCAAGCTGTGCCTTGGCAACGCCGACCACGAAGGC
Source organism: Planctomycetaceae bacterium (assembly GCA_035949535.1). Lineage (GTDB taxonomy): Bacteria > Planctomycetota > Planctomycetia > Planctomycetales > Planctomycetaceae > DASPSM01. The sequence goes on from DASZIA010000063.1 coordinate 7,745, forward strand.
CAGCAGGCACCAGGCGGTGACGTCGTCGGTCGCTGCGCAGCTCAGGGCGACTACGCCCAGCTCAGTCCGCGTGAGCGACAGGTCCGTCAGAATTCTCGCGAGCACGGGAAAGGCCGTGATCGACATGGCGACGCCGACGAAGAGCGCAAAATTGGTGAACGGGATGTCGCTCGTCGAGAGCTGCGGGTAGAGCACGAGGGCCAGCAGCGAGCCCAACAAAAATGGCACCAGAATACTCGCGTGGGAGGTCGCCACGGCCGCCGCGGCCCGTCCTTTGATCAGGCCGGCGTTCAGTTCCAGCCCCACAATAAACATGTAGAGAATGACCCCCAGTTGGGAAATCACTCCTAAGAACGGAGCCACCTTGGGCGGCAAAATCCAGGCGGAGGCCTGCGCGCCGATCAACGAGGGGCCCAGCAAAATGCCGGCGATCACTTCGCCGATCACGGGCGGCTGCTGCACATAGGCGAAGAGCCGCGCCAGCAATTGCCCGACCGCGATGACGGCGACCAAGGCGATGAGCACGTGCACCAGCACGTCGCCAGCTTGCAGAGGGGCTTCGGCGGGGCCAGACACGACCGCGGGCGTCGGGGCCTGCAGCTTTTCGCCGAACGTCCGAATCACGAAGAAGGCCGCGATGGTGGCGACCACCATCAGCGAATAGCCGACGAATCCAAGCCGTCTTGTCGGTGTTGTCGAGTCGGGCACAGTCGGGCGAGAACCAACCTGGGAGGACGATCCGCCGCGGCGGACCGCCGAGCCGCGCACGCGAGACACAAGCCAGAGGCTCAGCAGGAGCTTCGCCCTCCCGCAAGGCCTCTCCTGCTGCTTAAGGCTTAGAACGTATGCGTCAGAGCGACGGAAATCCAGTGGACCTGGGCGTCAAACGTGCTGTTGCTGAAGTCGCCACCGACGAGCGCGCTCGTTCCCTCGGTCCGTTCCGGGCCGAACGAGAATTGATAGGCCAGATCGAGCCGCCAGTTATTCTCGAAGCGGGTTCCCCAACCGATCGCGAAGGTGTGCTCGAGGATTCCCGGGATCCAGGGGGTTAGAGTCGAACTGGGGATCGTGACCGAATTGTAGGTGTAACCGAGGCGCAGT
>DASZIA010000064.1:0-11479 GCA_035949535.1 Planctomycetaceae bacterium
AGCGGCTTCTGCGTTTCCTCGGCTTCACGGACCAAGAGGTCGATCTGCGACAGGATGCTTTTTGCGAGCGACGGCTCGGTCGAAGTGGGCACCGCCATGACAACCTCCGTTGGTTTCGCTCCATTTTACGGCGCGCAACAAAAAGAGGACAGGCGTCCGCAATCGGAGTGCCTGTCCTCTTTTTGAGATCGGAGGATTGTAGCGATTTGGCGGGCGGTTCCATCTTGGCGGGCGGTTACATCGCCCAAGCCGAATGCGGGAACAGGAAGTAGACGCCGGTGATGACTCCGGCTTCGGCCGCGGCCGCTTCGGTGTTCCACGGGATTTGGTAGATCAACTTCGGCGAGCACTCGCCGGGCCGGTAGTAGCCCAACGGGTAGACGCGGCAGCAACACGGATCGATGACCATCTGGTACGGGATTCCGACCGCCTGGGTCGCAAACCGCACCGACGACACGACCGGCTGGATGAAGAAGGGCCACGCGTGGCCATAGCGCTCGAGATCGGGATCCTCGAAGTACAGCGGCTGATAGAAAATGTTGGACGCCTGCCAGGTGTAGGTGCTAGCCGGAAAGACCCGCGGTTCGTACGGGCCCGTCGACAGCAGGACCTCATTCGGACATTCAGGCCCCTTCCCGTCGACGCTCTTACACGGAGCGCCGTCTGGACGGGGGCAGAGGTTCTGGCAAGGATCCTCGGCAGCCACTTTGGGATCCGGCTCGTAATCCATGAACGGCATGATCTGTGTGACTTTTGGAAGCTGTGCCGGTGTTTTCGCCTGCTCGGCCTCGGGGATGTTGCCCAGTTCGGCGGCGCCCGGCCTCTGTGTGTTCGGCAGGATCCGGCCAGAGAACGGAAGTCGCGGCGCCTGGGCCACGTACGCACCGGAGGGCGCCGGAGCGGGCGGGACTTGCTGCGGATTTCCGTTGGCGGTTTGCACCTGTGCGGCCGGACGCTGCTGACCGAAGCCGCCGGATGGTTGGACCGCCAGCGGTTGTCTCGACAGTTCCATCGGCTGCAAGAAGGCTGGGGAGGGAGTCGACGTGCCACCGCCCTGCAAGGCGGCGTCCCTCATTTGCTGATTGCGACGAGCCCAACGGTCTGCAACGGGAGCAGGACTCGCTGCCGGTGCGGGAGCAAGCTCGCCGAAGTTCGCGTTGACCGGTGCGTCGATGGAGGCCGAAATCGGCAATTGGAACTGGTCGTCGTCGGCGCGCAGCGAAGACAGGTCGGCCGCGAGCAACAGGTTAACCAAAGACAGTGCGGCCGCACCGCCGAGAAGCCGGCTAGCCGATTTCGACCGGAGCATGCTCCGCCGTGTAGTTGGGTGCTTCTTGGGTGATTGCGATGTCATGTGGATGGTTCTCCCTAACCGTTGCCGGCGATACCTGGATGAAGCGCGTCTTGGTTCGCAGCTCTTCGATGGTGCCGACGCCGAGATATCCCATCCCGGCTCGCAGCCCGCCGATGAGCTGGTACATGAAGGGCCCGAGCGAACCCTTGTAGGAGACGCGACCTTCAACTCCTTCGGGCACGAGTTTCCTCGCCGCCCCTTTGCCGTCCTCCGTGATTCCTGGCTGGCGATAACGCTCGCTGCTCCCCTGCACCATCGCTCCCAGCGAGCCCATTCCGCGATAGCGTTTGTAACTGCGTCCTTGATACAGGATCATCTCGCCCGGACTTTCGTCCAGGCCGGCCAACAGCCCCCCGAGCATTACGATCGAAGCTCCGGCTGCCAGGGCCTTCGTCACGTCGCCGCTGTAGCGGATGCCGCCATCCGCGATGATCGGGACTGTCTTGTCTTTGGTGGCGGTGTCGGCGGCGGCCTGAGCAGCGTGGGCGATGGCCGTCAGCTGCGGCACTCCGACGCCGGAGATAATCCGGGTCGTACAAATGGAACCAGGGCCGATGCCCACTTTCACCGCGTCGGCACCGGCCCGAATCAGGTCACGCGCTCCTTCCGTGGTGGCGACGTTTCCTGCGATCACGTCGATTGTCCAGCGGCTCTTCACGTAACGGATTGTGTCGATCACGTTGCGTGAGTGGCCGTGGGCGCTATCGACGACCAGGACATCGACCCCTTTTTCCATCAGGCACGAGATACGGTCGTAATCGCCAACTCCGACCGCCGCTCCCACCCTCAGTCGCCCGCGCGGATCCTTGCATGCCAGCGGAAACCGCAGGTTCTTGTCGATGTCCTTGATCGTTATCAAACCCTTCAACCGGTATTCATCGTCAATCAGCAAAAGTTTCTCGACTTTGTTTTCCAGGAGGATGCGCTGAGCTTTTGCCAAATCGGTATTTTCGCTCGCGGTTACCAGGTTTTCCTTGGTCATCACTTCGGAGATTCGCGTCTCCTTCGACTCAAGGAACCGGAGGTCCCTACGCGTCAGAATCCCCTTAAGTTTCCCATCTTTCGTGATGGGGACTCCGCCGATGTTCCGCTCGTCCATGATCCGAGCCGCTTCACCCACCGTGGCTTCGGGCGGAAGCGTGACCGGATCGACGATCACGCCATGCTCGCTGCGCTTCACGCGATCGACCTCGAGCGCCTGCCGCTCGATCGACATGTTCTTGTGGATCACCCCCAGTCCCCCCTCCTGCGCCATGGCGACGGCCATTTCGCTCTCGGTGACCGTGTCCATGGGACTCGAAATAATCGGCACATTCAGCCGGATGTTGCGGGTGAGGGGCGAGCTGACGTCGACCTCCGAGGGGAGCGATTCGCTGTACGCCGGCTCCAACAGAACGTCGTCAAAGGTCAGGCCGCGATATGCAATGCGATCGTCCATCGGAACCTCCGGCAGTTATGAGTTGGCCGCGACGGGAGAGCTTCCGCCCGCGGCTGTCTTCACCAGTTTGGAAAAGTCGTTCGACAAGTTTACGAGTTGAGCGGGGGGCAATTGCTCGGCCCGCGCGTCGGCATTCAAATCGTGCGCTTTGAGCGTTTCATCGATCTCTGTGCGGCTCAGCTCGCGGCGATACAGGGCGATCAACACGTTCCGCAATAACTTACGCCGCTGCTGAAAGACTCCGCGGAGGAATTGATGCAAGAATTCGCGATCGCTGATTTTCGCCCGGAGCGCCGGGTCGGGATCGATGCGAATCATCGCGGAGGCGACTTTTGGACGCGGCCAGAAGACGTCGGGCGGCAGCGTCTTCAGCACTTCGAGACGGCACTGCGACTGGAGCCAAGCGGAGAGCGCTCCGTAATTGGACGTCGATTCCCGCGCCGCCATCCGCTGCGCCAATTCGTGCTGGATGGTGACCACCATCCGCTCCCACGGGTACGCGCTGGCCACCAGGTTCGAGATGACGGGGGTCGCGACTCCGTAGGGGAGATTGGCCACGAGCTTGAGGCGCTTAGTCGTGTCGCTAGCTGTGTGTACGCCATTCTGGGTCGCCGACGGCAGTTCCCCCTCACCCCCAACCCCTCTCCCGCAAGGGGCGAGGGGGGAAAGAGCGCCAGGGTTGGCGGCGTTTGCAAAACGACGCGCTCCGTCCAAATCTTCTCCCCTCTCCCCTCGCGGGAGAGGGGCTGGGGGTGAGGGGGCACGCGGCCGCAGTCCCAGTTCGCGATCGAGCGCTGCGAGGACATCGGGCGAAAAATGATTCTTATTCCTCAGAACGTCGCACCCGAGAAGCGTGACATTCGAAAAACCTTCAACGGCTTCGGCCGTCAGTTGCTGCATTCGCGTATCGACCTCGACGGAGATCACCGCGCCGGCCTGCGTCGCGAGGCAAGCCGTCAAGCTGCCGGTACCCGAGCCGACTTCAAGAATCAGATCCGTCGGCTCGATTTCCGCCTGCGCGACCAGAAAATCCAGCAGGTTCAGATCGATGAGAAAATTCTGGCCCAGTTCGTGCCGCGGCCTCAGTCCGTGGCGAGCCAACAGCTCGCCGATGTGAGTTCGCGTTTGGCGTACGGCCTGCTTCATTTCCCCTGCTTTGTTTTCCCCGCGTCGGTTTCCAGGAGGAACTTCTGCACGTATTTGCCGAGGATGTCGGTTTCCAGATTCACGCTATCCCCCGGCTTACGAATTCCGAGCGTCGTGACCTCCAGCGTGTGCGGTACGAGCGCCACGCTGAAACGGCCGCGCTCGACGTTCACTACGGTCAGGCTCACACCGTCGACTGCCACCGATCCCTTCGACACAAGTTGATCGGTGAGCGGTTCAGGAGCGCGAAACCACATCGTCACCCATTCGCCGTCGCGGTCCGTGCGATCGACGTGCCCGACTCCGTCGACGTGCCCCTGCACAAAATGGCCGCCGAACCGTCCATCAACCGGCAACGCCCGCTCGAGATTGACAACGTCGCCGGGCCGGAGGAGACCGAGATTCGTCTTGGAAAGAGTTTCGCTGCCGGCTTGAAACGCCCACAGCTCGCCCTTGCCTTCAAAGGCCACAGCCGTCAGACAGCATCCGTTGATGCAGACGCTTTCGCCGAGCTTGCCCTCGGATCCAAAATCAGCCGGCACGCGAATGGTGAGGCAAATCGGTTGATCGACTTGAGGGAGCGCAGGAGAAGCAGGACCGGCCGCATCCGGCCGGACATCGTTCACGATGCCGCGGCCTGCCACCAGCCCAGTAAACATCAGCACCCTCGGCGCAGAAGACTTACACGAGGAAGCCGGTCAACCGCGTGGCAACCGAAAGAAAGAAGGTGCTCCATCGTCCCAATATGGCAAACGCAGCCCGGGGTGTCAAATCCGAGGTCGTGGTGCATTTGCGTTCACTTGCGCAACGACTGCCCCGAACTCGCGCAAGGGCCGATGACCGCCTCGCCTCAGTCGTGCGGTCCGCACACCAGCCTCATCAACAACCCACAGTTTTTGTGCCAACTCATTCGACTTCAAGAGTGGAATCAACTGCTGCAATGTTGTGAGGATGTGCTGCCGATCGGCACGACGCAGCCGGAGCCCGATCAACCCCGCGTATTCCGAGGGCGGAAAATCGCGGATATCTGCGAACCCCAAGTCGAGCGTGATCAACGCTCGGCCTTCCGTCCGGCAGAACTCGGCAATGACATCGTCTGACTTGCCGCTCAATTCTTCATCGATCACCGTGTCCGCGCCGAATCCCGCTGCAATCAATGTGCGCGCCGCGTCGACCGGAAGGTTTTCATCGATCTTGAACTGCATCAGCCCGGGCCGATCGGGAGGCGCACAAACCGTTCTCGCGCGAGTTCGGCCGCATAGGCAATCGCAGCCTGGATGTCCTCGGTTGAGAGCGAGGGGTAGCTTCGCAGCAAGTCGTCCGCAGTCGCGCCGGCAGCAAGGTTATCGAGCAGGACCGAGGCCATGATCCGTGTACCCTTGATGCACGCTTGGCCGTGGCAAATAGCCGGGTCGACTGTAATGCGTTCTCGCCAATCCATTGGTCGTCCTCGATATCGTGCGCGAAACTGACGTCCCTCGTTTGATTGTATCGCGATCTATCGTGCAAGCTGCACTTAAGTCAAGCCCTTTGCTACAATTCCGCCGCAAAACGGGTCCGCGAATTGAAGGACAAAAATGGCCAAGGCTGCAAAGACGGCGATCTCGCCGACGCGCGAAGAAGATTATCCCGAGTGGTATCAGCAGGTGATCAAAGCGGCCGAGCTGGCTGACGTGTCGCCGGTGCGCGGCTGCATGGTGATCCGCCCCTGGGGCATGGGCATCTGGGAGAACATGCAGAAAGGGCTCGATCGGCGGTTCAAGGAGACCGGGCACGAGAACGCCTACTTTCCGCTGTTCATCCCGATGAGCTTCCTCGAGAAGGAAGCCGAGCACGTCGAGGGGTTCGCCAAGGAGTGTGCCGTCGTCACGCATCACCGGCTCGAGCCGGGCCCGGACGGCAAGCTGCGCCCCGCCGCGCCGCTGGAGGAGCCGCTGATCGTCCGGCCGACGAGCGAGACGATCATCGGAGCGATGTATGCCAAATGGGTCGAGTCGTACCGCGACTTGCCGATTTTGATCAACCAGTGGTGCAACGTCGTGCGGTGGGAGCTGAGGACGCGGATGTTTCTGCGGACGGCCGAATTTCTCTGGCAAGAGGGTCACACGGCCCACGCGACCGAGGCGGAAGCCCGCGAAGAAACGATGAAAATGCTCGACGTTTACGCCGACTTCGCCGAGACCGAGATGGCGATGCCCGTGATCAAAGGAGAAAAGACGGCCGGCGAACGGTTCCCCGGGGCGGTCGCGACCTACTCGATCGAAGCCATGATGCAGGACCGCAAAGCCCTCCAGTCTGGCACCTCGCACTTCCTCGGGCAGAACTTCTCGCGGGCCCAAGAGATCAAATTCCAGGACGCGGTCGGCGGCGAGTCGTATGTCTGGACGACTTCATGGGGCGCCTCGACGCGGCTGGTCGGCGCGCTCTTGATGACGCACAGCGACGACGACGGCCTCGTCCTTCCGCCGCGGCTTGCCCCCAAACACGTTGTGATCCTGCCGATTTACCGCGGCGATGAAGACCGCGCAAGAGTCCGCGAATATTGCGATCGGCTTGCCAAGGAGCTCTCAGAGCGCGATTACGCCGACGGCAAGATCCGCGTGCACATCGACGACCGCGATCTACGCGGCGGCGAAAAGGCCTGGCACCACATCAAGCGCGGCGTGCCGCTCCGAGCCGAGATCGGCCCGCGCGACATCGAAAAGGATTCGGTCTTCCTCGCACGCCGCGACACGGGCACCAAGGAACCGGTCGGCCGCCAGCAACTGATCGAGACGGCCCCGCAAATTCTCACGCAGATCCAAGACAGTCTCTTCGAGCGCGCGCTGAAACTGCGCGAGGAGAACACGTGCAACATCGACAGCCTCGACGAGTTCAAAGCCTATTTCACCCCAAAGAACGAGGCGAAGCCCGAGATCCACGCGGGCTTCGCACACTGTCATTGGTCCGAGGACCCGGCGATGCACGAGCTCTTGAAGGATCTCAAGGTCACCATCCGCTGCGTGCCGCTCGACGCCCCCGATGAACCCGGCCGCTGCATCTTCACGGGCAAGCCCAGCACGAAACGCGCGATCTTCGCGAAGGCGTATTAAACTCGCTTCACGACCCTTTGAACAACCTCAGAGTAGGGAAAAACACGTATGCACGATCCAAAGAATCTGAGCCGGCGCGATTTCGGAAAACTCTCGGTCGCTGCACTCGCGGGCCTGTCGCTTGCAGGAGGCGCGGCCTTCGCGGCAGACGACAAGAAGTCGGAAAAAAATCCGCTGCTCAGCGATCCGCACGTCTGTCGCGGGTTGAACACCTGCAAGGGCAAAGGTGCCGACAAGAAGAACAGCTGCGCGGGAACCGGTGCCTGCGCGACCGTGAAGAAACATTCCTGCGGCGGCTCGAACGAGTGCAAAGGGCAAGGCGGCTGCGGCGAGAAACCGGGTGAGAACACCTGCAAGGGCCAAGGCGATTGCCATGTCCCCCTGGCGAAGGAGGCCTGGAAAAAAGCCCGCAAGCGCTTCGAGGTGCTGATGAAGGCCGACAGCAAAAAGTTCGGCGACGCTCCCAAGGCGAAAGTGTCCTAGTCGCGTCGACGACGCGGCTTCAGAGCGAACAAAAAAGCCGCGAATCTCTCGCGGCTTGATCTTTTAGTTTCTATCTATTGGTACCTGAGAGATCCGCTTTGGAGTCTCAGGGGATTCTCATTCGTCCGCGGACTGGTCCTCCGCCGCTTCGTCTGGCGCCTCGCCGACTCCTCCTCTGCTCAACAGCCGCTTAAGGGCTTCGTTGAGCAAGCGAAGGGGCACGACCGCAAAATGGATCGTTATGTTTGCTTCCTTGTCGCCTTCCTCGGCGTTCAGAACCAGATCAGCGACCTCGGCCAGGTCTTCGTGGCCGGTTTGCCGATAGCACTCGGACAACGACCGCCAGGCCCGCTTGTTGAGTGGCGCGGGGATCGCGGTGGCCGCGTGTTTGAGCGGGATCAATGCCTCGGCATAGCGCTCTTGGTTCTTGAGCGCTTCACCTCGCAAGAGTGCGACGGCCGGCTCAAACGGTCCGGCGTCGACGATCGAGTCCAATTCGGCAATCGCTCGAACTGGAAGATCGAGTTCAATGTACCCTTCTGCCCGTTGCAGAAGCCGAATTGTTCGCGGGACTTTGTTGGCGTCCATGGCAAGGACCGTTTCTGTTAATCCGCCCATAAGATTCAAGACTGGGCGCTCGTCGCGAAAATTCCCAGCGGTTTCACGCTGTCTTCTAACTTGGAGCCAGTCCCTTTCTCTCAGGCGGCGTTTCACTTCTGTAGGTTGTCAAGACTGGCTCTGCCTTGCGACACCGCTCTAGGGAGCAAACGCCATTCCGCTTGCTGCGCGTTCGCAAAAATCAGCGCATCTCGTTGATGCGGCTGACGCATCAACTTTGAAAGGACTCACCGCACAAACACCATCAATGCCAAAACTGCCATTTGCGCCGACACTCAGCGTCTGAGCCGTCCGCACTCGGAGCGGTCCCAACTCGGTTCGGCGGCATACGTTAGCGGGTCGGTGCTTAGCCTAAAGTTTTCAAGTCGGACGAAAGGGCGGAACCTGGCGGCAGCTTGAATCGGGGCCCGCCGGCTTCCATGATGGGCGCCTTATTCGTGACTTTCTGAGTTCCACAATGTGGCACGCCGCCCAAAAATTGCTCCGCGCGCTCGCTGAAATTGTCCTCTTTTTGACTGCAGCCGTCGCGCCGAGTGCAGCGACAGGAGACGAGGGCCCGCGCCCACAAGCTCGGGCGCGACCTAACATCATTTTTATCTTTGCGGACGATCACGCGGCCCAGGCGATGAGCTGTTACGGCTCGCGGATCAACACCACGCCCAATCTCGATCGCATCGCCGCCGGCGGGATGTTGTTCCGCAACTGCTTTTGCACGAATTCGATCTGCGGGCCGAGCCGAGCCGTCGTGCTCACGGGAAAGCACAGCCATATCAACGGCTTTCTCGGCAACAACAACTCCAGATTTAACGGCGGGCAGCCGACGTTCCCGAAGATGTTTCAGGCGGCCGGATACGAGACGGCGATCGTCGGCAAATGGCATCTGGTGAGCGATCCGACCGGGTTCGACACGTGGAAGATCCTCGTCGGCCAGGGAACCTACTACAACCCGGTGCTGATCGAGAACGGCCGCAAGGTCCGACACGAAGGCTACGTCACCGACGTCATCACGGACCTCGCGCTCGATTTCTTGAAGAGAGAACGCGACCCGAGCAAGCCGTTTGTGCTGATGTATCACCACAAGGCTCCGCATCGAGAATGGGAGCCGAGTCTGCGGCACTTGACGCTGTTCGACGGCGTCGACATTCCCGAGCCGCCCACGCTGTTTGACGACTACCGCGGTCGCGGGACGGCAGCCCACGTGCAGCAGATGAAAGTCGTCCGCGACCTCAATAGGCTCGATCTCAAGCTCGTCGCGCCGAAGGATCTCAACGCGGCCCAGCTCGAAAAATGGACCGCCGCCTATGAGCCGAAGAACCGGGCCTTCCGCGCCGCCCACCTGGCGGGCAAGGAACTCGCGCATTGGAAGTACGAGCGTTACATCAAAGACTATCTGCGGTGCGTCGCCTGCCTGGACGAAAACGTCGGCCGCGTGCTCGATTACTTGGATCAAAGCGGCCTGGCGAAGAACACCGTAGTCGTTTATTCATCCGACCAGGGATTTTACTTGGGGGAGCACGGCTGGTTCGACAAGCGCTTCATGTACGAAGAGTCGTATCGAATGCCCCTCTTGGTTCGCTGGCCGGGCGTGACGAAGCCGGGTGCGGTCTGTGATTCGCTCGTCTCGAATCTGGATTTTGCCGAAACATTTTTGGAGATGGCCGGCTTGTCCGCGCCGGCTGACATGCAGGGCCAGAGCCTGGTCCCGCTTTTGAGCGGCGCGATTCCTCCAGACTGGCGGCAGAGCCTCTATTACCACTACTACGAGTATCCCGCCGTTCACATGGTCAATAAGCACGAAGGGGTCCGCACGCCGCGATTCAAGCTGATCAATTTTTACGAACTGGGCGAATGGGAGCTGTACGATCTCACACGCGATCCGCACGAGATGCACAGCGTCTACGCCGACCCAGCGTACGCCGCGACGGCCAAGGATCTGAAGGCCGAGCTGGCCCGGCTGCGCGGTTACTACCACGTTCCGCCCAACCCTCTCCCCGGCGGTGCGAAATCGCGGGCCGCGGCCAGGTGAGCGGCCGATTTCGGCCAACGCAGCGACCCATCCGTTCGTATCAGTGGTGACGCTCGTCCGGGTTAGCGGCCGGATTGCGCGCGGACAGTAGAGAACGGGCGTTCGTCGGGGATCGGCCCCTTTCCGGCGGTGGGTGACGTGTGACAGACTATCTTATGCGGCCCGCTCGCTGTCCCGATTTTCCCTTCGCCTTCGCCGCCGTCCGGTCTCCTCAATGATCTTTTTTGTCCTGGCCTGCGTCGTGCCGTCGTTTGTGATCTCGCTGTGCGTGACGGCGGCGATGCGGGTGATCTCTCCGCGGGTTGGTCTCATCGATCAGCCCGCCGCCCGCAAGGTGCACAAGGTTCCGACCCCCCTGGGCGGCGGAATCGGGATCGTCGCCGGCGTCGTGATTCCCCTGCTGGGCGCCGAGCTGGCGGCCCCCTTTCTCTTGCGGCACGCCGAGCTGCGGGAGCAGTTCCTCGACGGCGTGGGCATCTCTTGGGAAGGCGTGCTCGAACGCCGCACGCAGCTCTGGTGGATCTTGGGGGCGGGCATTTTGCTGTCGCTGATGGGACTGATCGACGACCGCCGGAATCTGCATTGGGTGCCGCGACTGGTCGTGCAGATCGGCGTGGCGTGTGCCCTCGTCTTCGGCGCCGACGTCCATGCCACGGTCTTTGCGCCGCAGCCGTTGATCGGGCAAGTGATCTCCGTGTTCTGGATCCTGGTGCTGGTCAACTCGTTCAACTTCCTCGACAACATGGACGGGCTTTCGGCCGGCATTGCGCTGATTGCCGCGGTCGTGCTGGCCAGCGTCATGCTCAACTCGCGGCAAGACCCCCAGTGGCTCGTCGCCGGACTGATGCTGGTGCTGGTCGGATCGTTGGTCGGTTTCCTGTGTCACAACTGGCATCCGGCCCGAATTTTCATGGGAGACACGGGAAGCTATTTCATTGGACTGGTGATGGCCTGCGCCACGCTCCGCGGGACTTATTATGAATATGATGAGGCGCCCGAAAGCCGGCACGTGATCCTCGCCCCGCTCTGCATCTTGGCGATTCCGCTGTACGATTTTTGTTCCGTGATGATCATTCGCACGCTGCAGGGGCGCAGTCCGTTTCACGCCGATAAAAGCCACTTCTCCCACCGGCTGGTGGAAGTCGGACTGCGGCCGCGCGACGCCGTCTTGACCATCCATCTGGCGACCCTGACCACGGGGCTGGCCGCCCTCCTCTTGTACCGCGTGCACGACTGGCCGGGAGCTGTCCTGATCGTGGCGCTGGTCGTCTGCATCCTGGCCATCATCGCGATCCTCGAGACGGTGGGAAGGAAGAACAACG
>DASZIA010000065.1:0-19927 GCA_035949535.1 Planctomycetaceae bacterium
GGCAGCGACGGTCGGGTAATGCGCGCGTACCAACGGGCGATGGGGCCTTCCATGCCCATCCCGCGGTAGCCTTTTTCCGTTGTCGTCGTGGCCATGTCGGATTCCGAGCGCGAAGCGATTGCCGCCCATCGGTCGCTTTGGAAGATCGGCCCGCTCAACGTGATTCGCTGTCACGCACCAGTTATTGGGGCCTTCAAGAGTTTTCCGACTTCGGCTGCGCCCGGGCTTGTTTCAACCGCGATCAGGTCTGTCCGATCCAGGACTTGTCCGCGACTTCTTTCCAGCGAGCGCGGATCGCCTCGAACTGCTCGGGCGGCAGCGGCCCGGCCTTGAGCAGCTCGACGTTTTCACGCCAGCGAGTCGGGTTCTTGGTGCCGACGATGGCCGTGTGCACGCCCGGAACGCTCAGCGTGAACCGTAGCGCGATCGAGGCTGCCTGCTGGGGGTCGCCCTTCAAGAAGTCGTAGTCGAGTTTTTGGAGCCGTTCCCAATACGCCTGGTGATACCAATTGCTCGGCTTTTGGGAATAGCGCCACGCGGCATTGGCGATCGGTCGCTTGGCAATCACTCCTATGCCGTGCTCCCGCGCGAGCGGAAGCGTGAGCTCGATCGCTTCCTGGTCGGCGATGCTGACCGACGTCTGCAGCGAATCGAACACGCCGCACTCGATCGCGTAACGGGCGGCCGAACTGTCCCCGCTGTAGCCGATGTAACGCGTGTAACCGCGCTCGCGGGCCTCCTGCAGTGCGGCAATGACCTCGCCCTTGCGCAATTCTTCTTCGGAGCAGGTGTGAAGATGGATCAGGTCGACGCGGTCGGTCTTTAGTCGCAGGAGGCTGCGCGCGATGCTGTCGAGCAGCGATTCTTTCCGCCAATCCTCGACGCCCGGTCGCTCAGGATGGCCGCACTTAGTGAACAGGAAATACTGCTTGCGGCGATTGCTGACGGCCTGCCCGATCAGTTCCTCGCTAGCCAGATAGCACTCGGCCGTATCGATGAGATTCAGGCCGGCGCCCAACGCGGTTGTTAACAGCATCGCGACGTCTTCCGGCGAAGCCTGCTCGAACCCGATCTCGGCGCCGCCAAATCCGAGAACACTCACCCGCATGTCCGTTTTGCCGAATTGCCGAAATTCCATGTCGCTTCCTCAGCGAGAGTGCGCATTAAGAGCCGCGCACGCAGGCGATTCACCGCGGCGCCCAACATCACTGCGATATTTACCATGCAAACCGCGTACCCGGTAACTGCGGCGACCCGCCGAGCAGAGCTTTGGCGCGAATCAATTCGCCCAGCGACCAGGCCTGAAATGGACAGCCGCGCGGTGTATGGGGTGGATCGCCGTCAGCGATTTCGGGAAGATGCCCCGGCCCTGGAATATCCAGACGCTCGAGGGGATCGAGAAACTCTGTCCGCGCCTGGGCGCGGACCTCGGCTGAGCCGCCGCGGACGCGGACCCAGGCTTCGATGAAGGGGCCGGCCAGCCACGGCCAAACAGTTCCCTGGTGATAGGCCGCGTCCCGCTCTTTCACGCCCCCGACGTAGTGCGGTGAATAGGCTGGATCGGCCGGATCGAGCGTGCGCAGGCCGAGCGGCGTCCACAATCGCTCTTCGACGAGCTGGACGACCTGTCGGGCCCGCTTGGCGTCGAGCAAATTCTCGGGCAGTCCGCCGACCGCGAAGATCTGATTGGGGCGAACGGTTGCATCGACCTGCCCGGCCTGATGGTCGACGTCGACGACGTCATACAAGCAACCGAGTGACTCGTTCCAATAGCGGTTTTGAAACGATTTTAATCCGCGCGCGTAGACCCCACTCCACTGGCTGTCAGCCTGTCCGCCAATCTTGAGCGCCGAAAGCCAGAGCGCCTCAACTTCGACCGGCTTGCCGATCCGCGGCGTAACCACCCAGTCGCCGACCCTGGCGTCCATCCAGGTCAACTGCTCGCCCGGGACGCCGGACTTGAGCAGGCCGTCGGCATCGCAACGAATTCCGTAGCGCGTTCCGCGATAATACCCCAATAGGATCGCTTGTACGGCCGCGCGCAGCTTTTGGACGAGCTCCGGCGGAGCAGGTGACCCTGCCGACCGGTTGCGTGCGAGAAAATCTCCGACCGCGACGATGTACCAGAGCGAGGCGTCGACCGAGTTGTATTCTGCCGCGCCTGTCTGGTCCGGAAAGCGGTTCGGCAGCATTCCCTCGGAGATCGTGCCGGCCCACGCGACCAGGATTTCCGCCGCATCCTTCATTCGGCCAGTGGTCAGACACAAGCCTCGTAGGGAAATAAACGTGTCGCGTCCCCAATCTGTGAACCACGGATAGCCCGCGATAATGGTGCGACCGCTGTCGGTGCGATCGCCATCCGGGGACCCCTGCTTGCGTCGGACAAGATAAGCGTCGGCCGAGCGAGCGATGCCAAGCGCGTTGCGGCGCTTGCGTTCGGAATCGGCGAGGTTGCCAGCAATCTCCGCCGCGCCGTCTCCCAGGCGCGTCAACGCTTCGAGGTAGCCCTCAGCCGCGAAGATCAACACGGCGGGCTCCCGAAGGTCCATCGTGAATGTCCCCGGCGCCGCCAGATCCTCCACGTAATCAAGTCCCCGCTCCCGTTCCTGCGTGTAGAGAAAGTTGCGGTACCAATACGGCTCTGCGCGAAATGTGCCGTTTGTGAGGGCCGCAATTGCCGGCATCGCGTCGTAGGGATTCCAAATCACGCCCGACGGCAGAGGTCGGTGCTCGAATCGGAAGGCTCCGTTCTCGTGATGCGTGCTGTGGTAATCACGCCCCGACAAGAACGGCCGAACGATCAAGTCGCATCGGCTCAGCGGACTCTCAAAATTCCAACCGGCCAGAGTCCACGTCAGAACGCACGCAGAGATGCCGTGTGGGACAAAGAGTTCCTGCGTGACCATGACTCCCGGCGTCAGCTTCCACTGCCATCGCGGCCAAAGACCGTAAAGAAATGATTGCAGTCGGTCGCGCCCGTCGGGGGAGATGACGTCCGGCAAATACCGCTGACTCGATAGAGCAAACCGCTCACCCCCAGTCTCTATCCAGGCATCGCAGCCATTGACGAGCATCACGCGCCCGGTCGGGGGCGTGGTCGCGGTCAGCAGCAGGCCGTGATAGCGACGGGTCCGGGGTCCCTCCACCGTGCCCGACGCATAGCCGCCAAGCCCGTCGGGCTCGAGCCATTCGAATTCGGTTAAGCCGTTCGGTACCGGCGCTTTCGAGCTTTGGTCCAAGAGTTCTCTCGTCGTCGAATCGGACATTTTGCTCCCGTCAACGATCGCGAGTATAAATCACCACGTCGACCCCATTGATCTGGGTCGTGCGTTCCGGACGCATGCCGAGCTTTTCAGCCACGCGGAGGGACGCCGCATTCTGCGGGTGAATCACGCTCGAAATCCGTTCGAGTCTGAGGCGGTCGAACGCGAACGAAATTGCGGCCTGGCCTCCCTCAGTCGCCAGCCCTTGGCCCCAATGGGCGCGGTCGATCAGCCAGCCGACTTCCAGCACGGGCCAACCCTCGGGGTTGTGCAGGCCGATCCTGCCGAGGAATGCCCCGGTCCGTTTGTTTTCGACGGCCCACATGCCATAACCGCGGAGTTGCCAATGGCCAAGGAACATTGCCATCGAACGCCAGGCGTCGGCGCGGGACAGGGTTGTGCCCAGGCCGATATAGCGCATGGTTTCCGGATCGGAGCACATCTGCGCGAGCGCGTCGAGGTCCGACTCGACAAACTGTCGCAATTTTAGTCGCTCGGTCTCGAGGGTTTCGTGCAAGGCGTCCCTTTCCCGGTCGCGGTCGATTACCTCGAGAACTCGCGAGAAACAGAGTCATCGGCTGCGTGCGGAAGAGAAAAATTTAACGCGAGATGAGTTTTTGCCGTAGGGGTGCCGGTTTTGATTGGCGAAGCGGAGGCCGACCCCCTAAGATGGGTTGAGCCGTTCGCCCGGCAGTCGCCGAGTTTCACGCGAACGCACGAACGTCGCGATCCGAGCAATGGCTGAAAGGGAGAGCGACGTTTGGGCGCTCTTCGCACGGTTGGCTGGGTTGCCACCTTTCCGACGTCGGGAAGATCCATTCTCATTTGGTTCACGGGGTGCATTCATGGTTGTGAAACGAGTGTTTGCCGTCTTCGTCCTTGCGATTTCGGTGCTGTCGTTCGCCGCAAAGGCGCAGGCCGCCGATACCAGTCCGCTGAGCGACATGGATCCGGACGTCGCCAAGCGGTTCGGCGAAATAATCCATCAGCAGTTCGCGAAGGAACACAAGGATCTCCAGCTCAAATTCGAGCCCAATTTCGAGAAGGCGACGGGCCTGTTCAACGCCGAGACGAACGAGGGCATCATCGCGGTCCCGGCCAAGAACTTCAAAGAAGATCGCGAGAACAAGGAAGTCGAAAAGGATCCGGGCGTGGGCATGTGCTTCCTCTGCATGTCGCAGACCTACAACCCGCTAGCCGACGGAAAGCCGATCGACGGCAAGAAACTGCGGAAGATCAAGTTTGATGACAGCCAGGGTGGGGCAGCACGCGAGGCGACGTGTCTCTTGTGCTCGATCCGCCACGTCGAGGGAGACCAGTGGGAGCTCTACGTGTTCGGCAGCGGCAAAGAGCCGATCGCCAAGGCGCCCTGGGGCGAAGCCAGCAACCCCCCTAAGGAGAAGTCCGACCTAGCCCTGCAGATCGAAGACCCGAAGAAGGATTCGGCCACGCTCGTGTTCAACATCTTCGGAAAGTACGCTGCCTCGATTCCCATCGCCCATAAGATGGATGTGAAGGAAGCCAAGGAAAAGAAGGAAACCAAAGAGACCAAGAAGTAATTCTTGCTGATTTGCAGGCAAGCCCGCGGAGCGCTTTCCGCGGGCTTGTTTGCTTTTTGGATGGTGTAAGGGTGTCGATTTCGTAGGGTGTGACAAGGCCACTTCGGCCGCAGGCACACCATTCCCCTTTTCCAAAATACCGAAGGATGGTGGGCCGGTCCGCCGCAGGCGGACAATGCGGGCTTGTCCCGCCCTACGCCGCGGCGCCGGCTGATTTTCAAGCACCTGGGCGGATTGTGGCGTCTCCCGTGCGTGCACCATAGAATGAACCGGTCGGCCGCGCTGACAGGTGAACGCAAAGCAGGCGTTTGGGGGCCAAACGCGTCGCGTTTTCCTGAAACCGAATTGGTCTCGCGGCGGTAGCAGTTGCAGGCGCATGGCGCCGTTACATTCGTTTCCCCCCGAATATCGTTCGATTCTTACATTGCGGCCAAAGGGTGTGAGCATGGTTGCGAGAAAATTGGTTCCGATCTTCCTGTTTGCGGCTTGCGTGATGTGGGTGGGTAACAAGTGCCGGGCGGAAGACAGCCCCTTGCAGGAGATGGATCCCGATATCGCCAAGGAGTACGGCGGCAAGCTGACCGAACTGTTCACGAAGACTCAGAAAGACCTGCCGGTCAAGATCGAGGCCGATCCCGAAAAGGCGGTTGGGCTGCTCAATCCCGACTCTCAGCAGGGCATCATTCTGGTCCCGCTCAAGGGATTTCGCGAAGACCGCGAAGCCAAGGATTCCGAGAAGGACCGTGGCGTCGGCCTGTGCTACATCTTCGTGTCGAGTGAATTCAACCCGCTCGCCGATGGCAAGCCCGCCACCGATAAGCAGCTTCGCAAAATCAAACTCAAGACCGAAGAAGCCGAGAAAGAGGTCACCTGCCTCATCTGCAGCGTGAAGCACGTTGAAGGGGACGATTGGCAACTCCACGTGTTTAGCGCGGGCAAAGAACCCCTCTCGAAGTCGTCGTTCGAGGAAGCCACCGACGCTCCGAAGGCCGACCTGGCCCTCACGATCAAGGACGTCAAGGACAACAAGGCGACCCTGGTGATCAATATGTTCAGCAAGTACTGCGTGACGATTCCGATCAGTCACAACGTAAAAAGCGGCAAGTGACCGACGCACTGCGCAACAGCGCCGAGTGAAAATTCAAAAGCCCGCGGACAACTGTCTGCGGGCTTCAAACCAAACCTAGTGCTCAATCCGCGACGAAATGTCGGATTTCGGGTGGCACTGGACTTCGACTCGTCGGGGCTTGTCCGAGGGGTTCGGGAATTCGGCGAGTGAATTGTCGGCAATCAGTGCTTCGGAAGCCCCCGAAAAGGGGGCGCCAGATAATAGCTCAGGGCGCAAGCCCTGGGTCTCGAGCATGGCTTGAGGTTCGGTGGTTAAGTCCCGAAGGGACGACAGAATCATCAAGAAACCGTCATTCTGTCGCCCCCTGTCGGGGGCTAAGAGGGTGTCGGGTTGGATTCTCTCCCAGGGCTTACGCCCTGGGCTATTGTCGGCGGCCCCTCCGGGGCCAAGAAGCGACGTTCGTCCGAATTTCCGGACACCCTCGGCTTGTCCGCCGGCGCCACCCATCACTGGGGCTTCTTGCGTCATCCGACTTAGCGCATGGCTTGCGAGCCGGCTCGTGGTGGCGAAACCTGCGCCGTGTGGGTGTCGGGCGTCGCCAGTTGGTAGCAGGCAATCTCTTCGCTGTTGCGGGCGTAGAGCCGGCCGTGGGCGATCACGGGATGGTTCCAGGTTTTCCCGCTGATCGCCTCGAACCGGCCTAATTCTTCGTGCTTGTCGGGGCGGGCGGAGACGAGTACGCCGGCGCCGTACTCCGAAATCACGAACAGCAACTTCTGGTCGGCGATTAACAGCATTTGCCCGTGGCCGTAACGTCCGCCTTTCCATTGCCGCGTTCCGGTCTTTGCATCGACGCAGCAGCAGAAGCCCTCGTCAAAGCCGTAGATGTATCCGTCCTGATAAACGAAGTCGTTGTACGCCGGACGCAAGGCTCGTGTCGTCCAGGCGACCGTCGGCGTCCACGTTGTGTCGCTGCGCGGCGTCAGATCGAGCCGCATGAGTCCAAGATCCTCCGAGCCCAGGACGATCGACCCCTCGCCGATTTGTCGGGGCTGCGCGACGCGCCACATCTGTCGCGGCGGCGTCTCGTAGCTCCAGCGAAGCTTTCCTGAGGCGGGTTCAACTGCGATCAGGCCGGCATCGCTCAACAGCAGCACCTGGGCTTCTTTGCCCAACGTCACCAGCTGCGGAGAGCTATAGCTGACGGGCCCGGTGGCGACCGACCAGGCGCGTTTGCCGTCGCCAACCCGATAGGCCAAGAGGCCTTTGTCCCCCGGTCCCCCCGCATAAACGATAACGAGATCGCCGACAACCAGCGGCGAACTCGAAAATCCCCACATCGGCTTCGATGCCCCCGAATCTGCCAGGGCATCGCGCGTCCAGAGGACTCGGCCGGTCGCCGCGTCGAGGCAATTGACCACTCCGGTCGCGCCCATCGCGTAAATGCGACCTTTGTCGAACACGGGGCTCGAGCGAGGCCCGGCGCCGGCTTGCCCGTCAGAGAAGCGGGCCTTGTCGAGATGGGCCCACTGTTCCTTACCGGTTGCCGCCTCGAGGCACACGACGGCTTCCTCCTCGCCGCGCTGCTCCTGGGTCAGCAGTCGGTGGCCGAGCACCACGAACGAGGACCAGGCGGGTCCGATCCGCTGTTTCCAAACCAGTTTGGGCGGGGCGCTCTTCCAATCGGTCGCGATCTTGGTGCCGTGCAGTTCTCCTTGTCGATTTTCTCCGCGAAAGCCGGGCCAGTCGCCGGGAGCCAGCGCGAGCGTCTGATTGGCCTGAGACTCGACGCTTGGAGACGCGGGTGATTTCGCCGCGGCGGCGCGTTCGGCGAGGTACTGATCCTCGGCCGTCGTCGACCAGCGCGCGCTGATCGACGTGCTCTGGTCCCCGTCGACACCATTGACGCGAACCAGTGTGAATGGAGCCCATGCGAGCGCGAGCGCAACGAGCAGTCCGTTGCGGATCGCGGTGGGTGACCACTTCCGCGCAACGAGCAGCCAGAGAGCCCAGCCCGTGACCAACACGGGCGGACCGATGAACAATAGCCCCATCACGCCAACCGACTTGTCGGATGCGACGCCGACCAGCGCGGCTCCCGCGACGGCGGCCAAAATCACGAGCAGTCTGTCCCTGCCGGGAATTGCGCGGCGAGTCAAGAACCAGATCGTAAACAGCAGACCCGTGAGCAAGCTGGCACCGACCGAGGAAAAGAATCCCGCGAAGATGGGCAGATCGAGCCTCGAAAGAACGATCATCGTCAGCCAATAGGCCGCCGCAATCACCACCGCCGGCCAAACTCGCAGGCCGCGCAACGATTGGGCGGCTGGAGCCTGCAGGGGCGGAATCGATTCTGTCCCGATCTGCGGAGTGGACATCTTTGACTCTCCTTCAGCTTCGGCGAATCACAGCGGGGCGGAATTGTCTGGGTGAATCGTATGCGCGCGACGGATGCGCGAAAATACCGAATTCGGAACGAGGCCCCCGGGAAACAACCCATCATCGAACGACGATGGGAGATTGAGTTTGCGACGACTCTTAGATGGGCGCAACGCCACCCAAGCAGGCATTCGCCGCACTCGGGCATTTCTTGGAATGTCCGCCGGAAGATCTTGATCCGTAGGTTCGGCGGATGGCTACGAGAGCTGGTGCCGAGCCTGTCGTCGGGCGCGCGACGGCTGCGCGAGAATGGTGCGGCGGGACGGGGCCTCGACATACGGGCTCAAGAAGGCTGGGCGATCGGGCCGTCCGCCGCGCTGATAGTCGCGCCAAATTGTGTCGGCTGTCTGCTTCGGATCTTGTCCAGACGTGTCGACCAGGTAACGGAAGACGCTTTCGGCCAATTCGGTCAGCGGAATGCCCCAGGTGCGGGCGGTTCGCGCGTAGAGCCAATCGGCAAAGGCCAGGAAGCCGGCGAACGCAGATCGATCTCGCCACAGCAGCGGCGCCGATTCGATGAAGTTGCCGCTGTTGGCGACCAGGTCCCAGAAGCGAGCGAAGCGGGCAAGCCGAGCCATCGTGTCGGCATCGATCGACCGGTTGGAGAGAATTTCGTAAGGCGCTCGGAGGCTGTAGTTCATCGCCCATTCGGTGTCGTGGCGGATGATCGGCGTGCCGCGCAATCGCTTCAGCATCCCGACCTGAATCTCTTGCGGGCCGAGTGCTAGCAGCCGATCGAAGCCGGCTGCGAAGCTTGCGAGCGATTCGCCCGGCAGGCCGACGATCAAGTCGGCGTGAACGTGCACGCCGGTCTCGCTCCGCAGAAATCGCAGGTTCGCTTCGAGTTTCTGGTTGTCCTGCCGTCGGCTGATGAGTTCGGCCGTGTGCTCGTTGAAGGTCTGCACGCCGACCTCAAATTGAAGTGCCCCGGCGGGAAATCGGCGGATCGAGTCGCGCAGCGTCTCGGGGAAGCGGTCAGGAATCATCTCGAAGTGCAAGAACAGTCCCGGCTCGTACCGCTCGTAGAAGAAATCGAGAATCGCCCGGCTCGTGCGAAGATTGAGGTTGAACGTGCGATCGACGAACTTGAACTGCCGTGCGCCCCGATCGAAGAGCGACCCCAGCGCAGCCAAGAACCGGTCGAGCGGAAACTGACGGACGGGAATCTCCAGCGCCGAGAGACAAAACTCGCACGAGTACGGGCAGCCGCGCGACGCCTCGACATAAATCACTCGCCGCGAGATGTCTTCGGCGGTGTAGAGGTCGTAAGGCCGCTGCAGCCGATCGAGCACCGGCAACTCTGCCGCAATCACTTTTCGCTGCGGGCGGCTGCCGGAAAGGATCTGCCGGCACAATTCGGCGAACGCCAGGTCGCCCTCGCCGGTGATCACGTAATCGGCGGCCCGTACGATCTCCTGCTCGTCGGTCTCGTAACTGACTTCCGGCCCGCCGAGCACAATGATCAGTTCGGGCCGCAGCCGCTTCAACTCGCGCACGAGGCGAGTGGCCGCTTCGACGTTCCAGATATAAACGCCGAGGCCCAGAATGCGAGGATTGCGAGCCAGCAGCGATTCCAGCGTTTGATCGGTGGGCGCGCTGGCGACGAACTCCACTAGATCGGTCCGCGGCGCGAGATCGCCCATGTTGGCGAGCAGATAGCGCAACCCAAAGGCCGCATGCGCATAGCGGGCGTTGAGCGTGGCGAGGACGATGTCCCGGCTCAAGTCTTGCTCATGAAGCGCAAGGCGACCTTGCGCGTATCAAACTTCATCCACAGATCGCTCAGGTGCATGATATCGAGCATGTCGGACATCTGCGGCGAGAGGCTGCACAAGGCAATCTTGCCGCCGATCTCGCGGAACCGAGTGCCCAGCTGATTGATCGCGCCGATCATCGTCGAGCCGAAATATTCGGCACTCCCAAAGTCAACGACGAGATTGACGATGCCCGGGGTGCCAATGAGCGACAGCAGCGTATTGAGCTCGTTGGCGACGTCGGAGTCGCGAAAGCCGATCGAATCGCCCCGCGGCGTGACGACCAGCGTGCGTCCCTCGACTTCGGCCACAAAGATCTTATGGAATTGCGTCTGCTCCAGTCGGCCCATCGAACGATCCTTGCGAGGCCAGTGCCACTTCATCGCGGTGTTGTCTGAATCTGAGTGCCGTTGTACCAAAGCCGCCAGTCTGGGTCATCCAAAATATTATCAAAGCCCCGGACTTCCGCACTCCTACGTGCCGAGAATCGAGTCAGATCGGTTGTCCCCCTCTTGGACTTTGCGTTGGGCGAAGAAGCGTCCGTATACTGTCTGTCATCGTTCCAGCCATCATCAGGAGCGTTTTATGGCCACTCCCACAGCCACCCGGCGCCGAGTGCGGTATGCCTCCGTCGATGAGATCGTTGCGGACGCCGAACGCGCCGTCCGCGCCAACTCCGCAACGACCGGCAACTGGTCGCTGGGCCAGATTGTCGAGCACCTTGCGACGGCTCACGACAAATTGATTGACGGTTTCGGTTTCAGCGCTCCGTGGCCCCTGCAGACGGTCGGCCGGCTGGTCTTCAAGAAGCGGGTGCTCAAGAAGGGGCTCACGCCGGGGTTCAAGTTGAATGCGAAGGCGGCCGCCATTTTGGTCCCTGGAGAGACCGACCCGGCCGCGGCGCTCGAGCATCTCCGCAAATCGACCGAGCGGTTGAAGGTGGAGCAAAAGCGCTCCGCCCACCCGTTCCTCGGTCCACTCACCGTCGACGAATGCAATCAGTTGTGCCTCCGTCATGCGGAGCTGCACATGAGCTTCGTGACGGCTTGATCGCGCGGACTCAACTCGCTGCCGCTGTCTGACACCCTCGCCCGATTTCTTTCCCGATTTCTTTACTTTGCGTGTTGCAAAAAATGCAATGCGACGGCTGGAAGTTGTCCAGCTGGAGGAACTGCGAGGTTCGGACGCGAGTCGGCGCTTGGGCCATTTTTCGCAAGATCTTGCGACTTTCGCGACGCGTGCGGACGAGTTGACTGCACGCTTTGACGCAGGTCGCCGCTTCAAGTCTTGTCGCGGCATGGCGATTGCGAAGGGAGAGCCAGCTAATCGCGGCGTGTCCGTGTGACAGCACTCCCTGCGGGGCCGCTGGTTCCACTCGATCGGCGCTTCGCCGGAGGTGTCTGCCCATGTCTGGCTTGGTCGACGCAGCTCGAGCAGCTGCTGCGCGCGGGTTCTCGTACGGAATACGCCATATCGGATGGCTGCGGGGCTCCGGCCGTTTGCGAAATTGGCTGATCCCACCGACGCACAGGTTGGTCGGCTGGATAATGCCATGGGGCGAAAGCCGGCTTGCGATCGTTCCTGTCCCTGTCCCAAGACCCACGCCGCCTCCCTACGTCCGTGGAACATCGCGCCCCCAGGCCCCCTCGATCGGATGGTCTTATCCGGCGCCGGTAACCTTTGATTCGACCGTTTTCGGCGCGCCCGTTTCGCCACTTCATTCGTGGCCGCGCCGAGTTTTCATCATGACGGTCGCCGTAGCGGCTGCGATGTTTTGCTCGACGACCGGATTTGGCCAGTGTTGTGGCCCCGGTTGCGGATCCGGCGGTTGTGGATCCGGCTGCTGGGGATCTGGCGGTTGCGGATCTTGCGGAATCGGGCCCTCGATGTGCTCGCCGGGACCGTGCTCGCCCGGCCCTGGTTGTTGTTGTCCGTCGGGGGGTTGCGGTTTTGGATGTTCGGCCGGATGCGGCTGTCCGCGTTCGCCGTTCGGCTTCGGACTCTTCGGGGGCGGGCGATGCGGCTCGCCGTGCGGATCGTGCTGTGGCCAGTCTTGTTGCAGTCCATCCTGCGGTCCGATCTGCGGGGGCCCATGCGGCGGTGGCTGCGGTTCGGTTTGTGGTCCGCGCTGTGCTCCCTTTTGCGGCGGCCCTTGCGGTTCGCCGTGCGGACCGTGTGGATGCCGGCCGTGTGGCGGCAGTTATTGCGGTGGCCCCGCGTGCGGACTGGCATGCGGCCCTTGCGCTCCCGGAGCGTGCGGGGCCGGATGCTGCGCCCCCGGAGGTTGCGGCAGCTACCCTCCGAGTTGCGTCGGGACACCGAGTCCTTGCGGACCCGGTTGTTGTCCGACCTTCGAGACCGGTCCTGCGTTCCCCCCAGGTTCGACCAACCCGTCCGGCTATCCGCCCGGTATTGGACCGGGGGAGCCGATCCCTGGAGTTCCGTCGACACCGATTCCCAAGCGGCCCTCTTTGCCGCCGGACGATAAGGGAACACGTTTCGAGCGTCGGCCGGTCGGCTCCTCGAGCACCGCAGCGGCCCTCGACGTGACCGACAACTCGCAGCCATCGCGGGTCCAACCCAATCGGACCGAGATCCGACTGTGTCGTCAAAGCGCGTCAGCCGGCTTTCACACGCAGATCCTCACCGCGCAGAACTCACGAACGGTCATCCGGAGGCGAGTCGGCCAACCGCTGCCCTTTAGCAGGCCCGCAGACGACGAACTGGCTCGTAGCGAGTAGTCGGCGAAGTCGTCGCCAGTCGGGTGCCACGGCCTTGCGTAAGCATGCGCTAAACGGAGAGACATGCCCACGCCGAGCCGTGAGACCTGTCCGGGGATTTGAGGTGTGTCTCCTGCACTGCCCTGACCGAATCGAATTCCCAGACGCTCTCACGCCGAGCGGTGGGCCTGGCACCCGATCCTCGACGGGATGCCCAGCTCGAACGTGGCTTATGTCCCTGGGACCGCGCTTAAAAACCCCCTTGGGGCGGGTTACAATGGCGGGTTGACAATCCTCCCGCCTTCTCGCCCTCGAGCAGGGGTCCCGCCCGCATGGTCCGTTTCGCGCTTTCCCGGTCCGTTCCCGCCTGTTTCGCGCTGGCTTCGGTTTGTTTGCTGTTTCGCACGTCGCTCGTGCAGGCGGCTGGTGCCAAATCGATTCGGGCCGGCGCTGCGGTTTCCGTCTCGTTTGATGACGCGGACCGGCCGGGCGCCGTTTCGGTCAAACGGATTGCCGAGCCGTTTATTGCGAAGCTCGTCAATGCCCCGTCGCGGGTTCCCAGCCCGTTCTGGAACCAGCGCGGAAGGAGTGCGCTGCGCTTCGACGCCGCAAAACGGCAGTCGGTGCGGTTGAGCGACATTCCCTACACCAGTCGCCCCGACGCCGTCACGCTCAGCTTTTTCTTCGTCAGTTTGCACCCCGCGTCCGACAACGCGCCCCACGGGATTTTGGCGAAACGATCTTCCGGCCCTCGCGGCGCGAATTACGGCATCAACTACGTCCCCGCCAGCGACGTCTTCCAGCTTTACGTGAACGACGGCGGCGGTTTTCGGGTCGCCAGTTACAGCGCCCGAAAAGTGCTGGGGACACGACGCCTCGTCCATCTCACGGCCACGCTTGAGGTCGACGAGGACTCGCCGCCGGGCGACGATGCGGATCTTTACGACGTGCGGGCTCGGCTGTTTGTCAACGGCGAGCCCGTTGCGCCGCAATCGGTCGTGGGTCCGGGACGAATTCACAACCAGGACGCCTGGTTCACGAAAGTGAACGCGGCCGGGCTGCTCAATGACGCTCCGCTGACGCTGGGTTGCAGCACGCCCGAGCTCGAATACACGAGCGGCGTGATTGACGAATTCCTGCTCTTCACCCGGGCACTTTCGTCCTCCGACGTTCGCCAATTGTTTCTGGAAGTGGCCGGTCCTCGAGGCCCTGAGCTGGCCCGCCGCGAACTGGAACCGGTCAAGCCACTCAATGAGCCGCCGGCAATCGACTCGCTCTCGCAGTTTGGTCTGCAGATTGGCCAGTCGACGCGACTGACGATCAATGGCAATCGGCTCGCGGGCCAGGCGCGCGTCGACCTTCCGATCCCCGGCGTCAAGCAGACGCTGTCCAAGAGTTCCAACGGTCGCCATTTACTCGTCGAAATCACGGTGCCGGCCGACGCGCCTCCGGGGATTTATCCCCTCACCGTGTTTACGGCCGGGGGAGTCAGTAATCCGATGGGCATTGCGCTCGACGGCTTGCCTCAATGGTTGGTCGGTGACAGTGCCGAGGATCGTCCCGCCTCGCTGCCGGCGGCGTTTTCGGGCTTGATCGCGGGGGCCGGTCAAAGTCACGTTTACTTTCGCGGCCATGCCGGCGACAGGCTCGTTGCCGAAGTCGAGGCGCGGCGCATCGGCTCGCGGCTCGACCCGGTGCTCGAGTTGAAGAACGCGTCCGGTTCGACAATCGCCATCGAATGGGGCAAGGCGTTTTTGCGGGGCGACGCCCGCGCCGAGCTGAGTCTTCCGGCCGACGGCGTGTACGTCGTCGAGTTGCACGATCTCGCCTACAACGCGCCGGCCGACAGCCCGTTCCGGTTGCTGCTGGGTGATTTTCGTTCGGTCGACGCTTACTATCCGCCGGTCATGCCGCGCGGAGCCGAGTGGCCCATCGAACCGGTTGGCTCCGGAATTCCAGCAGGCATGCTGATCGATGTAAATCTCAAGAACGATCCGGCCGGATTCGCGAAGCTTCTGCCGGTCCCCCGCCAGCTGCACGCGTCGGGTCCGCTGCCGCCGTTGGGAATCAGCGACGGCGTCGAAATCCTGGAGGTGCCGCAGCCCGCTGAACAACTGCAAACAGTCGACGCGCGGTTTGCCGACAAGGGGCACGACTCGGTGGCGATCAACGGCCGGCTCGCGAAGGAAGGGGAGATCGACCGCTATCTGCTCGCCGTCACCCCCGGAATGCTGCTCTCTTTGTCGCTCGACAGCCGCGCTTTGAACTCCCCAGTGGAGGGAGACATCTCGATCTATTCGCACCCCGATCGCAAGCTGCTGGGGGGCGACGGCGGGGCCCCCGGGGCTGCAGCCAAAGGCTTGCAATTTCAAGTTCCCGCCAACGCTTCGTCGATCGAGGTCGCCGTCCGCGATCTGAACGGTCGCGGTGGCCGGCACTTCGTCTACCGATTGCGACTCTCGCCGGCGGCCGCACCCGACTTCTCCCTCGCTTTACTGGAAACTCGAATCAATATCCCGAAGAACGGCCGCACGATGGTTCCGCTGCAGGTCGACCGCCGGGGCTACGCCGGGCCGATCAAGCTGCGCGTCGAAGGGGAGGGGGCCGCAGCCGGCAATATTGCGATTGCGCCGAAGGAACTTCCAGCAGATGGGCAAAGCCGCAAACTGTTCGTGACCTTTACCACAACCGGATCGCAACCTGACGCGGCCGCGAGGGGATTGCGAATTGTGGGCGAGTCGGTTGGAGTCAAACCGGCGATTCGGCGGGCCGCGGTGATCGAAGTTCCGAATCAGGCCGAGCTGTCCGGTTTTCTCGACCGGGTTCCGGTCGGCGCTCGTTCGACTTCGCCCCTTCAAATCGATCTGGGGACGTTGCCGCGGGAGCTCTACAAAGGCAGCGAGTCGACCTGGCCGATCGTGCTGACCGCGGCCAGCAAGCAGGCGCTGGGAGTCGATTCGGACGCGTGGGTGCGATTGTCTCTTGTCTCGACAGAGACGCCACGCCAAGTCGATCCGAACAAGCGTCGAATGAAACCGCTCGTCGCCGCGCTGGCAGACCAGGCGATGCCGCTGGCGTCAGGCAAGGGCACGCTCAAGGTCACCGTGCCTGCCGACGTCGCCGAGCCCGCGATCGAATTCGTCGTCAAAGCCGACGTCGTGCGACACCCCTACGCCGCCGGCGTTTTCGCAACGACCTACTCTGAGCCGTTTCAAGTCCTGGTGAAGGACAAGCCGGCGCCTGAAAAGGCCAACCCGCCGAAGGCGGCCAAACCCGACCCGGCAAAGAAGAAGGCTTGAGCGACGGCGCAAGCCGCACGACCGGGTCGCTTGTCATCATCGTCGCTATCGGCTCTCGACGACTCGCATGCTGGGCGTAGATCTCGCCACATCGTCACCGGTGCCGCATGCGTCCTCTCCGGTCCGTCGTTCTTTGCGGGGGAAGCCAAGCGGCCGCAATCGGCAGGTGCTTGGGAACCGAAGAGAATAGGTCGGGCCGCGAATTCTGCGCGCCGATGTCACGTTGAACTGGGGAGCCATGCCGATGAGACGCCTGACCCCTGCCGGGGTAAGCACGATGATGGTGGTCGTGGTCGGTCTCTTGGTGACCGCCTACTTTGCCAAATTGATGCGAGCGGAAGAGCCGCGCAGCCGGCCGACGGCGCAACCGCAGGCGGTCGAATTCCGCAGCGTTCCGACGGCGGCGGGCACCCTCGAGCCGGGAACGCTGATCACGGCCGCTCATCTGGTCATGGGCCGCCTCCGAGCTGACGGCTTGGCGCCCGATGCTCTGGTTCAAGAGCCGGCTTTAATCGGCCGCACGGTCAGAGAGCGGATTGCGGCGGGCTCGGTCATTGGCTTGGGCCAACTTTACCCGTCCGGCGAACGTCCGCTGCCGACGGTCCCGCGTGGCATGCGGGCCGTTTCGATCGCGCTACGCCGGGGGGTCGCCCCGCTCAATGGCCTGAAAGAAGGGCAGTATGTCGATGTCTACCTGACGCCCCGGGATGACGCCTCAAACGCAGTTCGACTCCGCGGGGGAATGACGCTCGCGCTTTTTCGCGGCGTGCGGCTCTTGGCGGCCACTCCAAGTGCCTCGGCCAGCGAGCCAAACGACGTGGCCACGCTCGAGCTGACGCCCGATCAGGCTGCAATCCTGATCCTGGCACGGGAACGGGGCAACATCGCGCTCACTTACAACCCCGACGGCAAGGGAAATGGGGGCATTGCGCTTCGGGACCGCGATCGGGCCACCTTGGACGAAATTCTCGGACTGCCCCCTGACCCCATGGTGACGGCAGGACCGGCGGGCACGTTTACGAGCGAGCTTTACAAGGGCGCCGCGCGTTCGACCCGGCAGTTTGAGGAACGCTCGAAAGTCGAGAACTCTCCGGCAACATCAACACCGATGAACCCGTCGGCAAACTCGCCCCTCTGGACGCGCAAATCCCCGGCGCGGACGATTCAAACTCCGCCGCCCGAACGTATCTCGATTGCGCCAGAACAGACGATCCTCCGATGACTCTCGTGTCGATCAAACGCAATCAACTCGAGCCCGCGAGGCGCCCCACGCGATGATTGGTTTCGGTCCCCGGCTTCGCATCGACGACCGCAAGTCGTTTCAAAAATTGAAACGGGTGCTCGAGCGCCGCATCGTCGACGCGGTCGATCTCTCGAAAGCGAACGACCTGGCGGATGACGAGCTGCGAGAAGAGGTCGAGGCACTGGCCAGCCACGTCTGTGCTTCCGATTCGGTCGGTCTGCCGGCCGAGATGCGCGAGCCGATGGCCCGCGAAATCCTTGACGAGATTTACGGTTTCGGCCCCCTCGAGCCGCTGATGCGCGATCCCGAGATCAGTGAAATCCTCGTGAACGGTCCCGACAATGTGTCGATCGAGCGTGACGGCCTGCTGACAGAAACCGAAATCCGCTTTGCCGACGACGAGCACCTGCTGCAACTGATTCAGCGACTGGCTCGACGCGCGGGCAATCGAATCACTGAGCGATCTCCCGTCGTGGAAGCCAGGCTCCCCGACGGCACCGTCTTAAACGCGGTCATCCGTCCGTTGGCAGCCCGCGGACCTGTGCTTTCCCTTCGCCGCTCGGGCGCGAAGTCGCTCACACTCGAAGACCTCGTGCGGCGTGACGCCATGGCGCTCGAGATGGCCTATTTTCTGGCGGCCGCTGTGCGTGGCCGCCTCAGCGTCCTGATCTCGGGGGCGACCGGAGCGGGCAAGACGACGCTTCTGGCCGGCCTGGCCCGGCTGATCCCCGAGCGCGAGCGGGTGATCACGATCGAGGAGACGGCTGAACTCGAACTTGGGCGGGCCGACGCGGTGTCGCTCGAGACGCGATCGTCCAGCCGCCCGGGCCAACTCGACGTCACGTTGCGGGAGCTCTTGCGAACCGCCCTGCGCATGCGGCCCGACCGGCTCGTGTTGAGCGAGGCTCGGGGGGCCGAAATGCCCGACTTCTTGCGCGCTGTCGGCGCCGGTCACGCCGGATCGATGCTCACGGTCAACGCTGTCGGCACGCGAGACGCGCTCGCGCGGATCGAACTCATGGCGGCGGGAGCGCGGAGCGAGTCGTCGCCGAACGGACTGCGGCAGCAGGTCGCCTCGGCCTTTCAAATCCTGGTGCACGTCGCCCGCCTTCCCTCGGGCGAACGCAAGGTCGTCCGCATCTCGGAACTGTGCGGGTATTTCGACGACAGCTACGTGATCGAGGACATTTTTGTCTATCGCTCGGCCGGCGCCGACGACCAGGGTCACGAGTTGGGGATGTTCTATTCCACCGGCTACGAACCGCTCTGCCTGCCCCAATTGGCTTCGCTCGGGTACACGCTCGAAAGCGACATGTTCACACCCAAAGAGCTGACCCCGGCGGGATCGACGCGCGAGCCGATTGAGAATTGACGACGGGAAGCCAGAGTGTCATGACGACGAGCAGCAGCTTCGAGCGGCTTCGCATCGAGCCGCGTCCCGAATTCGCCGACATCCTGCAAGACGAACGGTTCGCCGCGTCGTCCGTTGGGAGAGCAGACAGCGCGGAGCGGATCAATCGGGCTTTCGACCGGTTGATCCTGCAGTCGGGCACGCGACTTTCCGGCGCACTCGTGCTGCGACTCTGCTTGCTGGTTGGGCTGGCCTGCGGCGGATCGGTCTTCGTCTTTTCGGGGAACCTGCTGGCGACCGGATTGGCGACTGGTGCCAGCGCGCTCGTGCCAATCGCCGAGCTGGCCGTGCGACGCGCCCGTCGAGGGGCCCGATTGACCGAACAGTTTCCTTCCCTGGTTGAACAGTTGCTGCGGGTCGCGCGCGCTGGGCGGAGGCTGGAATCCAGTCTGGAGCAGATCGCCGTACGCACCCCCGCACCTCTCGGAGACGAGCTGCGCCTGGCGCTGCGACGCACCCACTTGGGATTGAGCCTCGGTAACGCTCTGGGCGAGCTTCCTGAACGGACGGGCCTCGGCGGAATGCAGGTGTTGGCGGCGGCGATCAAGCTCTCCGAGCGCCATGGCGGAGATCTGACCGACAGTTTGGATCGCCTCGCGCAGTCCCTGCGCGAACGAGCCCGGCAAGCGAAGCACTTGCGCGAGACAACCACGGTCGATTGGGCCGCGGGCGTGCTCGTCTTCTTGCTGCAGGCGCTGGTCGTTTGGCTGTTTGTCGTCGCCGATCCCCAACAGGTCTCGCGAATGGCGGCTTCCAGGGCGAACCTGGCGCTGGCCGCGGCCGCGGGCACGATCCTGATCGCCGGATGGTACTGCTTTCTGCGCCTTTCGGCGGCTCGGCGGAGCGCGTGACATGATTCGACCCGTCATGCCGCCCGCCGGCCCCCAAGCGCAGGGCGATCGACTACCGACCCGAGACTGGAGCCCGGATCACATTCTGCGGCGATTGGAGTCGCAGCCGCCCGACACTTCTGCGTCGACGGCGATCGCCGATCCGACACTGCTCGACTCGAACCTGGCTCACATAACCAATTGCGTCGCGCAAGCGCTCCCGGAGACCAGGTCGCGAGCCGTCGACATCAAAGCCGATCTCGAGCGGGCCGGGTTCTATGAACCGCTGGCCTATCAGAAACTGGCGGCGGTCCGGTATGTCGGAATGATGATGTCGCTC
>DASZIA010000066.1:0-3124 GCA_035949535.1 Planctomycetaceae bacterium
GCATGGATCAGCCGCTCGGTCGGCCGCACCCATTTGGCGGCCGTCAAGTAGACTTGCCGCTCGTTCTCGCCGGCGCGAACCATGATGCCATTCAGGCCGATATTGTCCACGATCACGCCGTGCGGGAGATTCTCGACTTCAAATCGCAATTCGCCCTTGTAACCGTGCCGTTCGATCTGCAAGAGCGCGGTCACGGACTGTCCTGGCTCAATCACAATTGCTTCCGGCGATCCGGCCGAGTCGCCCGGCGGATCGGGGCGCAATCGAGCAACCAACCTGGGAGGTGGCCCCAGCGCGACCTCCGGGGACGGCAGCCGCTTCACGACCTCGCGGCCGGCGATCTTGGCAATCGCCGTCACTTTTGCGGACTTCCACACTTCAGCGCTGGCCGGCTTGGCGTCGGGGTCGGCGTTGATCGTTCCCCGAGCCTCGAGATGCCCCTGCTCGATCACCAACGGCGAAGTGAGGTGATAGCCCTTCGGGACTCCTGAAAACTCGACGCGGACCTCTCCCTCAAAGTCGTCGATTCGATCGAGGGACACGATCAACCGATCTCCACCGCCAGACGGTACTTTTAATGATCGCGGGTTCAGCGAGACGGCGAAATCCGGCTTTGGCTGACGAACGGTGAGCGAGTACTTGAATTCCGGACCGCCGTAGCCGCGTGTGTCGGTGACGCGGACCAGATAATCGCCGTCGGCCGGAGCGGTGAACATCAGACGCGAATCGCGCCCCAGTTTGCGGCAGGCATCGTCATCGTTGGAATAATAAATGGGGAAGACAGGAAGCCCGTTGTCGGCAAGGTGCGTCCCAGGAGCGTAAGGTTCGACGATGTACACCGGCTCGTTCAGGGCGTGATCAACGGCACTCGTGTCGAAATAGCAGCGTCGGCTCCCGTTGGCCGGGTAAAGGTCGTATTCCGAATCGGGCCCGCGCGGCGCCCGGAACAGTCGACACACCTCTCCCGACATATAGAGGAACTGGTTCAGATCCATCTCGCGCCAGTTTTCCAGTCGTACGCCCCCCTGCACCGAGTTGATTGGCCGGAACGTGATTTCCGAATCGCGCACGGCCCGCAACAGGCAGCGCACAATCGGAGTTCCGTCCGCATGCAAGACGTCGATCCGCGTGTCGGCGGGCGAACTCTTTCGGGCTGCTTCGGTCTCGATCATCCAGGCTTCGCCGGCCTTTGAATGAAAACGGAAATAATCGACATCGGCATGCCCGGCCAAAGCTTCCAGCCGCCCGGACACCATGCCAGGAACGTCCAGTCGGTTCGCGGTTGCCGGAGTATCGTTGGGCTCGGCCTCAACCGCCGACTTGAGCGACTGCTTAAGTGGTTGTGCGGCCGCATCGAGCGCGGGCAGAGCCGCGTAATTCAGCGGAGAGTTGCTCTGGGATGGACCGACAGACAAATCGGCGAGCGACTGCACCGACAAGCCGCCGTCGATTCGCCCGGCGACGAGGGTCGCATTGTTGGGGGAGATGGCCAGCGCCGTTGTCCAGTCGGACTGTTTCGAGAACCGGGCCACTTGTTCGTAGTGAGCCGCGTCCCAAACCTTGATCGTGCGATCTTCCGACGAGGAGACGATCCAGCGTCCGTCGAGCGAGACGGCGAGCCGCAAGATCGGGCCGTCGTGGGCGAACAGTGACTCGACGAGTTCGTTCGTCCCTTCCTTCGCGGAATCGCTGAGCTTCCAGACGCGAATCCGGCTGTCGACTCCGCCCGCGACGACGTGGCGGCCGTCCGGCATGAAGGCGACAGAGTATTGTTCCTTGAGCGGCTGGCTGAAGGTGTCGAGACGCTCGCCCTTGGCGACGTCCCACAGTTTTATCGTGCGATCACCGCTGGCACTGGCCAGTAAACGCCCGCTCGGGTCGAAGGCCAGATCGAACACCGGCCCATTGTGACCGCTCAAGATCCGCGATTCCTTTCCTGTGGAAATGTCCCACATGCGAATCGACTGATCGTAGCTTCCCGTCGCCGCCAGCTTGCCATCCGGACTCAGGGCGGCGGTCAACAGCGCGTCGCGATGCCCGCGCAGTGTTTGCCGGCGCGTCCAATCAGCCGTGTTCCAGAGCGTGAGTTCTCCGAACAGGCCCGGTTCTCCTGCGGCCGCAAACAGCACCGAGCCGTCGCTCGAAAAGCCGATGGCGTTCACGTTGCCGGATAAACCGCTCAGCGTCAGCACGGCGGTCTGTGCCGACGCGGAAAGAGCTGGCGCTGCAAGTATTGTCACGCTGCGGTATCCGGCGGCTGCGATCAATCGACCATCAGGCGAATAAGCCAACGAGTTGATCGGTTTGCGCGGCTTGGCCTTCGGTTCGATGCGCGGCACCGCCAGCGCCCAAGCCGAGTCGGCACCGGTGCTCGAGTTCTTGGCTCCGGCCGCGATCCAGCCTTTGAGCACGGCGATTTCCGCCGCGTCCGGTCCGGCGTTGCCCTCGGGCGGCATCGACGGCTCGGCCTTCTTTTCCAACAAACGGATCACGCGGCTCTGTTGGGCCCTGCCCGCGACAAGAATCGCCCCGTGTTCGCCGCCGTGCAAAATTTGCGCGTGACTTTCGAGAACCAATCCTCCTTGAGCTTCCTGAGAGTTGTGGCAGCCCAAGCAGTACTTCCGGAAGATCGGCGCGACATCGCGCGCGTAATCGGGCACCGCCTTCACGACGTTCGTCGCGTCCGCAGACCGAGCGCTCGTGGGTAAGAAAGCCGCTAGCACGGCGACGGACGTGCAGTGCGCGAGCCACAGTAGTTGTCGATTGCTCATCGGACGTGATCTAGTGATTGAACAAGAACTCGTTGCTGCTGAGCACGCTCCAGTAGAGATCTTCAAGCGCCTTGCGGCGCATACGAACCGTCTCAGCCGGGATCGCGCGAATCCGTGCCTCGACGCCTTCAAGCGCCTTCCGGCGTGCGGCGACGTCTTTGACCGTCTGAGCCGCGGCAATTTTCTGTCGCAAGTCGGCAAGTGCCGGCAAGCGGTCGCTGTCTTCGACTTGGGCGAGAGCGGACGTGAGTTTTTGACGCTCAGCCGCGCTCGGCAGCCGTGACAAAGCCGACAGGTAGAGATCCTCCACAATCGAGTCGTCGTCGGCTGCGAGCAGATGATCGATGCGATTG
>DASZIA010000067.1:0-17216 GCA_035949535.1 Planctomycetaceae bacterium
AATGCAGACGGCCGTCCCCGAGTTGATGGACGTTTCACGCGAGTCGCGGGCCACGCAAGAACTCTACGGCATGTTCGAGCCGTTTGACAAAACTCGGAATTACGCGCACCAATGCCTGGTCGCCCGCCGACTGATCGAGCGCGGCGTTCGCTTTGTTGAACTGACCTGTCCGCAGGTGGCTGCCGACCGGTGGGACCAACACAGCCGACTGCGGGAGGGGCACTCGCTGAATGCGCTTGCCACCGATCGGCCGATCGCCGGCCTGCTGACCGATCTCAAGTCGCGGGGGCTCTTGAAGGACACGCTGGTGATCTGGGCCGGCGAATTTGGCCGCACGCCGATGGCCCAAGGGAGCGATGGCCGCGATCACAATCCCTTCGGCTACACGATCTGGATGGCCGGCGGCGGCGTGAAGCCCGGCTTCGTCTTCGGAAAAACCGACGAGTACGGCTACTACGCGATCGAAAACAAGCTCGAAATCCACGACCTGCACGCGACCATGCTCTACCTTCTCGGTCTCGATCATAAGCAGCTGACGTTCCGCTTCAGCTCTCGCGACATGCGGCTGACCGACGTGCACGGCCAGGTTGCGCACGAGATCGTCGCCTAGGCGTAGGGCAGGCTGTGCCTGCCGAGAGTTGCGCATATATTGGCGGCAGGCACAGCCTGCCCTACAGTTGGCGGGCGTAAGTGTGCGACAGTCGTTCGAGCGCACGGTCGATGGCTGCGGGTTTGTCGACTGCACTCAGCCGGCCGCGTTCAATGAGCACGTCAGACAATTCCTCGAGGGTGCACCGGGACAGTTGGGCGG
The DNA here is from genome assembly GCA_035949535.1 of Planctomycetaceae bacterium. Taxonomy (GTDB): domain Bacteria; phylum Planctomycetota; class Planctomycetia; order Planctomycetales; family Planctomycetaceae; genus DASPSM01. The sequence goes on from DASZIA010000067.1 coordinate 812, forward strand.
TGTATAGCAACATCAGGCGCCGCTCGACGAGGTCCTCCAGCCGCTCGACTCGTTCGTGCTCAATGACCCAACGCACAAACGTCCGCGGCAGCGCGCTTCCCGCGATGTTTTCCCACCGTCGGGGATCGGCGTCGGCGGACTGTTGATGCCGGAGGATTTCGCTGGTGAGAGTGCCACACAATTCCCAAATTGCGGAGGTTTGGTCATGGCTCAATCCAAATTCAGCAGCCACTTGGTGTATTACAATTTCGCGCTGAGAGGCGTCTTCGGGTAGACCCTTGCTGCCTGGGAGATAACGGCCGATGGTCATTGCAGAACGGGCGATGCCCAAGCGTTCGAGCGCCGCGTCGGTGACCAGCTCGCCCAAAGCGCGAGAGGTCGTCAGCTTGCCGCCGACCAGTGTGAGCACAGGAATTCGGCCATGGGCATGCACAGCGATTGAATGATCTCGCGAGATCGAAGCCTCCGATGCGTCGCCGACGTACGGCAGGGGTCGCACGCCGCTGTAGGTCAGGGTCACGTCGTCTCGCGTCAAGTGGACGTCTGGGAACAGCTCATTGACGGTCGAGACGAGATAGCCAAGCTCTGCGTCTGAGGCGACCGCCGTTTCGGGGGGACCGTCAAAGCGTTCGTCGGTCGTGCCGACGAGCACCGCATCACCGAACGGCAGGACAAAGATGAGCCGTCCGTCCGCTGCCTCGGCGTAGACACCCGCTCGTCCGATGGCCTGCTTGAGAGCCGGTTGATAGCTGACGAAGTGACTTCCCTTCGTGCCGCCGAAGAGCCGCGGAGCCGGAACGTGCAACTGTCCCAATGTGAGGTCACCCCACGCGCCGGTCGCATTGACCAAGATCGCGAGCGTCATTTCCGATGCGACACCCCGAGCGTCAGTGACCTTCACGGTGTCGTCCACGAACTGCGCCTGCGAGTAGGTGAACAGACGAAATTCGACGCCTGTGGTCTCCGCGATTTGTCGTGCGTCTTCCAACAGGGCGACACAATAGCGCTCGGGGAAGCGCATCTGGGCGTCACTGTAGCCGCAAAGCCATCGAAACCGCGAGCGGTCGACTCGAGGCACGCCTGGCTCGTTCGGTTCGTGGACGGTGTGCGGCGGCATATTCGGATCAGCGGCAAAGCGGTCGTAGAGCGACAGCCCGATCTCGATGGCCCACAGGCCCCGCTCGCTCTTGTGCTGGAGCGGCTGCGTCAGCCAATTCAGAGTCGACGATCGAGTCACGCCTGCAAATTTCAGTCCCGATTGGATCAGCCCGCTCGTGCGCTCAGCGACAGGAATATAGAGCCGCAGCGGCTCGACCAGATGCCCTGCCAGCTTGCAGAGGCGAGTGCGCTCGTTGAGAGACTCGCGAACCAGGTGAAAGTCGGCGTATTCGAGGTATCGCAAGCCGCCGTGGATCAGCCGTGACGCGCGCGACGTCGCGCCAAAGGCGATGTCGTTTTTCTCCACGAGCCAGACGTCGACGCCGTTCAGCACCAGCTCGCGCGCCACCGAGCAGCCGTTGATTCCGGCTCCCAGAATCAAGACTTTGGGGCGTCCGCCCGTTGTTCCCGGTCCGCTCATGGCCGGCTATTGTTTCGGACGCCGGTCTGGATGTGAAGGGGACGCGGCCGGCACGCCGGTTTCCCGTGGCCTGCCGGCCGCATAAAATGAGGAACTACGATCCAGCGGCTCTTCCTGTGAATCCCGACTCCAAGTCGATCCTCTCGAATATTGGCCCGCGTCGATGACCTCAAGCTCGATCGAGCAAGCTCTCACCGCCCTGCGACACGGGAAGCTCGTAATCGTTGCCGACGCGCTCGATCGCGAGAACGAGGGAGACCTGATCTGCGCCGCCGAGACAATTACGCCGGAAACGGTCGATTTCATGCTGCGAACCGGCCGCGGCTGGCTCTGCGTGCCGGTGACGCAGGAGTCGGCCGACCGATTGAATCTCAGCCACGCGGTCGCGTCGGACCGCAATACGGCTCCGCACAAGACGCCCTTTCTCATCCAAGTGGACCATCGCGACACCGGGACGGGCGTCAGTCCCGCCAGCCGCGCGAAGACGATTCGTGCGCTGGCCGACCCGCGGTCGACGGCAGCCGACTTCGTGCAACCGGGCCACGTCTCCCCTCTCTTGGCGAAGGAGGGGGGCGTGTTGCGGCGGGCCGGCCACACCGAAGCGACCATCGACCTGTTGCGGTTGGCCGGGTTACGGCCGGTCGGCGCTCTGATCGAGGTCTGCAGCCAGCAGCACTTCGGCATGGCCAATCTGGCTGAGCTACAAGAGTTGTCCGAAAAGCACCACATTCCGATCGTTTCGATCGAGGATCTGATCCGATATCGCCGCGTCCGCGAGCAATTGATTCACCGGGAGGTTGAGGTTTCCTTGCCGACGAAGCGCTATGGCACTCCCACCGTGATCGCCTACAGCGTTGCGCACGAGGATCAGGAACCGCTCGCCCTCGTCTGGGGTGATCTCGCAGGAGCCAGTAAGCCCCCCCTTGTCCGCATGCATTCCTCATGCTTCACGGGGGACGTGCTCGAGTCGCTCAAATGCGACTGCGGCGCCCAGCTCGAGATGGCGATGGAGATGATTTGCAAGGAGGGAGTCGGCGCGGTCGTCTATCTTCCGCAGGAAGGGCGCGGAATCGGCCTTTTGGCCAAGCTCAAGGCGTACAAGCTACAGGACGAAGGGCTCGATACGGTCGAAGCCAATCACCGCCTGGGCTTCAAGGCCGACCAGCGCGATTACATGGTGGGCGCCCAGATCCTCAAGGATTTGGGGCTCACCAAAATCCGGGTGCTGACCAACAATCCCAAGAAGACCGACTCGGCGGTCTTTCACGGCGTCGATCTCGAAATCGTCGAACAGGTGCCGATCATCGCACCCCCTGAGCGGCACCGGGAAAAATACCTCGCGACGAAGCGAGACAAGATGGGCCACTTGTTGCCGTAGCCCTTCAGCCCGACCCGAGGCTACGTTCGCAGCAGCTCGCGCACCGGCTGGCCTTTGCCGTCCTTGGTTACGAAGAAGGGGCGCTCTTCGATCTCGACGCCATAGCGCGGAGAAATCCCGAGAGTGCGGAAGATTGTGGCGTGCAAATCGGTCACCGTCACTTTTCGCGTCACCGACGTGCAGGGGCGCTCGTCGGCCGTCTTGCCGAAGAGAAAACCGCGCTTGGCTCCGCCGCCAAACAGGAGCACCGAGCCGGCCCCCGTAAAGTGCCGGTGCATGCCGTAGTGTTTGAGCTCGGTCATCTTGTCGGGCTGAGCGACCTGGTCGGGAACGGGCTTGTCGGGTTTGCCTTCGACGACCACGTCGCGGCTGAATTCGCTCGCCAGCACAATCAGTGTGCGATCGAGCAGGTCGCGCACTTCGAGATCCCGGACCAATTGGGCAATCGGCGAATCGATCATCCGCTTGAGATCGACCATCCGCGTGTGGCCGTTATCGTGCGTGTCCCAACCGAGGAAGGGCACGTATTCCGTCGAGACCTCGATGAATCGGGCCCCGGCCTCAACGAGCCGACGGGCCAGCAAACAGCCGAGGCCGAAGCGCCCGGTTTCGTACGGCTTCCGCGATTTCTCCGGCTCGATGGATAAATCGAACGCTTTGGCGGCTGGCGCGTTCATCAGGCGATGCGCGCTCTCGAGCGATTGCAGCAGGGATTCGCGCTGAAAGTCGCTTTCGCGCGCCACTGGACTCTCAGCGATGAGCTTCTTGTACACCTCGAACCGTCGTCGGAATCGCTTTTGGCTCATGCCCGCCGGCGGGCGGACCGTGAGCACGGCCTGTTCGGGGTCGGGAACGCGAAACGGACCATACTGGGCACCGAGGCAACCGCCGGTCTGAAAGGCCTTGAGCTCTTCAGCCTCGCCGTTGCCGTCATAGCGCTGGCCGATGTCGATGAAGGCGGGGAGAGCCGGATTCTGGGGCCCCTTCGCGTGGGCGACCCAGGCCCCGATGTGCGGCGCGGCCACGGTCTGCGGCGGCTCATACCCCGTGTGCCAATGATATTGGTGGCGCGAATGAAGGATCTTTCCTAGATCGGCGGCGACGTGAGTGCGGATCAAGGTTCCCCGATCCAGCACCGCCGCAATCTTTTCGAGTCCCTGCGAGATCCGCACGCCGTCGATCGCTGTCGGGATCGAACGAAACGTGCTCAGCACGGCATTCGACTCGAGCCCTTTCTCGAAGGGCGTGTATCGCTTGGGATCGAATGTCTCCGTGTGTGCCATGCCACCCGCCATCCAAAGCACGATGACGGCGTCCGCGGAGGGAACAATTTTCTCTTCGCTTTTGTCTCCCTTGCGGCCGCCCGCGTTTGGTTTCGCCTCGAGTGCGCGGGGACGCATGAGGAGACCGCTCAACGTGGCGGCACTGGCCGTGGCCAGGAATTCGCGTCGATCCCAGAGATTGGCAGCCGTCATGCGGTCAATTCCTGTCAGTCAATCAGTTGGAACTCCGGCAACATCACCAGAGTCCACAAAAAATCCTCGACCCCTTCGGCGGAAGGTGGAGTGCCGACCATGTCCGCTGCCGTGCGCTCCTCGGTCTGCGTGGGTTCGCGGCCCAGCGCGATGCGGTACGCCCGAGCGATGAGACCTTTCGGCTCTGACGGTTTCCCCGCGATCCAACTGCGTGAACCGCTCTTAAGGATGGCATCGAGCGTGGTGCCGTTGGTCAATTCCAACGCTTGCAACATGGTCGGAAGCGAGTCGCGGCGAGTGACCACTTGCTCGCGATTGGGACGGCCCAGCGCTCGTGACAGCGGACCCTCCATCAACAATGCCGCTCGCAATTTCTCAGAAGGCTTTGCCGCGTGCGGCGACTTGTCCTCCGCCAAAACTTGCCGAACGGCGCCAACTTGCCCACCTTGTCCCCTCCCATCGACCTTCAACAGCTCACCGCTCACCGTGGGCCAAACACCGGTCAGCACGGCCACCGCATCAAGGAATTGTTCGGCGGTCATTCGGCGGCTGATCGGTCCGCGAAAGGGACCGACGGCTTCGCTCGGTTTGGGTTCGCCGCGTGCCGGAAGCTGGTAGGTTTGCGAAGTGCAGATCATTTCGAGCGTGTGTTTAAGGTCGAAGTTGTGGCTTACCAGATCACCAGCCAACCAGTCCAACAACTTTGGGTCCCACGCCTCGCGTTCCATGTCGTCGAGCGGTTCCACCAGGCCACGGCCAAACAGTCGGGCCCAATAGCGATTGACCACGGTCTTCGCCAATCGACCGTCCCGCGGATCAGTGACGAGGTCGGCCAGCTGGCGCATGCGCGTCGACCGCGGCGCATCGGCGTCGATGGCGCCAATCTCGGGAAACAGAAAGCTTGCGCGGGCCTGCTCCCCCGTCGCTTTGTCGCAGCGATAAATGTCGAGCGGCCCATTCGCGAAGACGGCGGCCAGGCCGTGAGAATCGCTCAGCAGCCACTGATTGGTGAAGCTGTCATGACAACTCGCACACTTGAGATTCGTCCCGAGGAAGACCTGCGCGGTGGTCTGCGCGGCCTGCAGTTCGCGGCGCTGGCTGGCGTTGACCACGCCGCGCCATTCGATCCCCTTCACAAAGCCTTCCGAGCCCTTCACCGGGCTGATCAGCTCGTGCACAAATCGGTTATACGGTCGGTTTTCGTACAGCGAACGGAATAGCCAGCCGGTAATCTGCCGGCGCCCGTCGTCGATGAATCCCGTTCCCCGGTATTCGTTTCGCAGCAGGTCGTTCCAAAAAGCCAGCCAGTGGACGGCATAGTCCTCTCGGCGCGAGAGCAGCCGTCGAACCAGGGCCGTCCGTTTGTCCGCGGCGGAATCGTGAACGAATGCGTCGAGTTCCGCTGGGGAAGGCAGCAGTCCGACCAGATCGAGAAACACTCGACGCGCAAACACTCGATCGTTCACGGTCTTCGTCAGGTCGACGCCCTGCGTTTGCAAATGGGCTGCCAGCAGCAAGTCGACAGGATTTGAAAAACTGGAACCGGCGGGCGGGCTCGGCGGTCGAACCGGCCGCAGCTCAACGTTGGCCAGACCGGTACTTTCTCTGCCGACCCGCGCGGGAGCGTGGGGATTCGAAGGGCCTGCGGCGACCAAGTGTCTGAGTCGTCCCGACCCAAGCACAATTGCTGCAGCCACGATTGGCACGACCAGAAGCTGCGGCAGACCGCGTCGGACGCGCATGGTCGTTTCAGCTCAGAAAGTCTTTTGGAGAAATCGGGCGGGGCCGCGGACGGCGGGCAAGGCGGGGCAAGCCGCGTGGCGGTCTGCCGACATCTACTGTCGCAGATGGCTGGAGGGCTGTCTAGAAAGGCCACGGGCGCCGAGGTTGTCTGTTCAGTTCGTCGATCGCCCGAGGGAGAGCGAGTCGCTCACCGCCGGCGCGGGGGGCACGAGCAGGGCTGGCTGCCCCTCGTCGAAGTAATAGACGTAAGGCGAAATTGCGGCGGCGATCTGCGGGCACATGTAGTAGTGCTGCAATTGGTGTCCGGTTTGTATCAGGCGCGTGACGTCGAGCACGGCGACCTTCGACGACAACGGGCCGAGCCGGCAAACGTCGCGGCGACTCAGTCCGCGTTCGCCCAAAGCGCGCTTCGAGAAGAGTTTGCGCAACGGATAGAACGTCAGTACGATGTCGTGGTCGTTGCGTAAAACGAGCAGGCTCTCAGTGCGGCACAGAGCCATGTCAAACCGTTGACCCGGATCGAGCCAATGATGGTCGAGGGCTCCCGCGATCAAGACTCCGCGAACCCGGAGATCGGGGGGAGCCGGCCAGGTGAGCCGCGCATTTTCGACTTCGCCGCCGCCCAGCACGTGCAAGGCGGCGGCGACCATCCGCGAACCATGACTGTGTCCGATCAGACAGACCGGATGCCCTGAGGGAATTCGGGCGACGAGTTCGGCCAGGTAGACGCCGTTGAAGCTCGCGCGCGTTCCCAAGATGGCGACGTCGACATGCGGCTCGTACGTGATGCCTCCTTGGCTCGGCCACGTATAGAAAAGCACGTGCAGCGGTCGTTGCGGCGCGGCGCCACGAATCCATCGCAGAAGCGGGACGCAATCGTCGCACAGCCCCTTCCAGTTTGTGAAACTGCCGTGCACCACAATGCAGACCGGCACGCCAGGAGACAATGAGGCCGCAAATGAGGCGCGATTGAGCAATTGTGTGCTGCCGCCTCCGACGTGGTAAAAGTCGAGGTCCCCGCACGCACACCCGTGGGGCGCAGTCTGTCGGCATCGAAAGCTGCTGGCGATCCAATACTCGTCCTCGCAGGGCCCGACAGCGCCCACCGGGGGCGCGACGGTAAAGTCCGGCGTGGGCGGAGGGACAGCCTCAAAGGTCCTTGGGTCAGCAATTAGCGCAGGGGTGGGGGCCGACGAAGGGGCGGCCATGCCGTCGCGCGGCAATAGCTGGGGACCAACTGGCAAATCCGGCCCGCTCATGTCGGCAGGCGGTGCGGGCTCTGCGGCCCAGGTGCGGGTTCCAGCCAGCGCGATGAACGCGCCAACGAGGAGCGCACCCACCAGCACCCGCGCAAGTTTCGCAGTCGTCACGTTCCGTGCAGCGGCCGGCAACGGAAGCTCCTTGTCTCGAGCGGGAGTGCGTGGGGTTCCGAAGCGTACGATCATGTGGTGTCAATTCTTTCACGGCGGCTTCGCTCGGCAAGACGCGGCTCTTTTATCGGCCGATCTTCGATCCAAAACTGTGCGAGGAAGCGAACTTTCGCCGGAGACCCGACTCCGCATTTTGCAGGCGTTCGGAAAATCTAGCTCAGTCGTGATTGGCAGAACCAACTGGCGCTTCCCTGCCTGGCAAGACAGACGGATCGCGGCGGGCAGGGGGGACACCTTCTGCAAATTGCGATCCCGCACACCTTGTCGACGGGGCCGTTGCTGGGGACGGTGCCGAATGCCCAGTTGTGCCGAAAACTCCAATTCGCCCCAGAGTGCGGCCCCAAGAAAAGTGCCAGCGAGCGGACGCGACGCAAGCAACAATTGAGCGTAGAGTCTTCGCGGCTGATACATTGAGACTTGGCACTCTGAATGCTTCAAACGGCGCCGGCGACCTAAGTTGGTCGATTGCTCCTTGATTTTCCCAGCTCGGAAATCTCATACATGTCGGTTTGGGGCGCGATTGCGCTGGCCGTGACTGGCAGCGCTTGCATGAATCTGGGTTTGGTTTTGCAAAAGAGGGGAATTGCTCCCCCCAAACCGCAGTCCAGCGAAATCGGCGCGACTTTTCGCCGCTCCCGGCACACGCCTATCTGGTATGTGGGCCTGTTGCTGATGGTCGGCGGATATGGGATCTATGCGGCCGCCGTCAGCGCTCGCGTCGCTCCGATCTCGCTGTTGCAACCATTGTCTGCTTCCGGCCTGCTCGTCGTGGCTCTCCTGGCCGTGATCTATTTGAACGAACGGTTCGATCCTGCCGAATGGCTCGGCGTCGGAATTCTCTTGGCGGGAGTGATTCTGCTGGGATTGAGCGCTCGGGGTCCGCACCTCCCTTCGAATGGCATTGAGACAAGCCGCTATCTGAGCTTCTTTGCAGTGGTGGCGGTGCTTGTGGTGGGCGTTTCGATCGCAGCAGCCGCGATGCCGCGACGGTCGGAATTGATGCTCGGAATTCTTTCCGGCTTACTGTTTGGCACCGGCTATCTGAACACCAAGGCCCTCGCTTTGGCGGTTCAAGATCGAAACCACGCCTTGACGCTTGTCGCCGCCTGCCTGATGACGCTGGGACTCTTGGGTGGACTGGTAGCGCTGCAGCTTGGCCTGCGCGCTGGCCGCGCTTTGATCGTGACCGCGGTGAACCTGGTCACAAATCAGGTGCTCGTTGTGGTGGGCGGCCTGGTGTGTCTGGGCGAGAGCTTTCCGCAGGAGCCGATGCCCTTCACTGCTCGCATCGCCGGTTTGTGCGGGATCGTCTGGGGAATTCTGCTGCTCGCGCGGGTCGGCGCGGGAGGCGTCCAAGGCGTTCCTGCGAAAGAAACCGTCTGGCCAGCCGAGTCAAAACCGCTCTCTTTTTGATTTGGAATCTGAATCCAGTCTCACAAGCCGCCTTGTCAGGCCACGCGATTTTGCGAGACCTTCTCAAATCCCGCCTAGTCGGACGCTGGTGTCCTGAGGCAGACCCCCGATTTTTTGCGCCTTTTCAGCCCGGCGGAAATTTCAGTCGCGCGCAGCCCGCCGCGCCGATGTAGCCGGCATCGCCTCCTAACGTGGCGAAGTCGATGGTCGTCCGTTCGTAAGGCACGTGGAAGGCCCGCTTCTTTACCTCGTCCTTGATGGCCTGCAGAAATCGGCGACCCAGCGGGGACTCGTTGCGGCCAAACGTCATTGCGCCGCCGAAGAGAAACATCGACGGATCGATCGTGTGCATTAGCGTCGTCGTGCCAATTCCCAGATAGCGGGCGGTGTCCATCACGACGTCGTCGGCGACGCGATCCCCCGCTTCGGCGGCCTCGGCAATCAGCAAGGGCGTGAGTTCTGCCCCCTGCGCGAGACGATCGTTCAAAATTGATTCGCGGCCACTCGCCAGTGCTTCCTCGCAACGTTGTACGACGGCCGTCGCCCCGCAAAACGCCTCGAGGGTTCCGTACTGTCCGGCTGGGGACATTCGAGGACTATCCCTGTCGATGATGATGTGCCCGCACTCCGCACCGTGCGAATGCTCGCCTTCGATGATCATGTGGTCGATAATGATGCCGCAGCCGATGCCTGTGCCCAGCGTCCAAAAGACCAGGCTGTGCGCGTCGCGAGCTGCGCCGACCCAGAATTCCCCGTAAGCGGCCGCATTGGCGTCGTTCTGCAGCACAGTCGGCTTCTGAAAGTGCGCTCCGACCTTGTCGCGAATCGGGACATGCCACCAGCCCGGCAAGTTGGGCGGCTCTAGCAGCCAGCCTCCCGGGATATCCATCGTGCCGGGCGTCGCCAGGCCGATGGCCTGAATCTGCGCCAGGTCGAGTTTGGCATTTGCCAAGGCGGCCTCAACGGTGCGAAAGATTACCTCGAGACCGTGCTCGATTCCGCGATCCGCGTGCGTCGGCAGGCTGGCTTTCGCAACGGGCGCACCGGCATCGGTGACGATGCCAGCCTTGATATTCGTTCCACCGACATCGATGCCAAGATAGAAGGTCTCCGAACCCGGAGTGACGCTGGTCGGCATTCGCAAAGGAGCCTATCAACGAGGATGCAAGGCCAGGGCGGGGGGCAGAATTAAAGCCCCAAATCATAGGCAGCCTGCGGCCCAAAAGTCGAATGGGCAGGCTGGTGGCGGGACTTCTGTGGATCTGCCCATTGTTCGAAGAGAGTGCCGCCGCGAACTGGGGGCGGTTCTTGGCAGCTCGGCAAACGAACTCCCCGTCACTTTCTTCCCAGGCGACCAAGTCTTCCTGGTTTTACAAGAAATGAGTTCGGAATCATTAATTGGCAGAGTTTGGCCAAAGTTTTCCGCATTTGTGGTCGATAACGACGGTAGCTATTTCCCGGCCTGAGATCCGTCCCAACCACTGCCTCGCCAGTCCTCAGCTCTCAAACTTCGCTCTCAAAGCATTTCCGCTAACTGACTCGTTCGTTTGCCTTCCTTTCGCGCTTCCTCACAAGTCTCACTCCAACTTCACCTTCGGCTGACGCACTTGCGGCCTTGGGCCGATGCGCAGGACACACTTACGATGCGGTCTCCTCGCAGAGCACTGCCTCGGATGGCGGCGATTCTCATTGCCGTTCTAGGGGGATGCTCTGCCTCGCCGAAACCCCTGACTTACCTAGGCCACGCAGATTTGGAGTACTACAAGGGGCTCGCGACGAAGATCGACTTTCCCGACAAGACAGGCCGCGATAACTCAGCCGCGATCGCCTCCCAGGAACCACCGCTGCTCCGCACTCACCGCAAGGATCAAGTGTGGGACATGTCGCTGGGGCAAGCGATCCGCATCGCACTGCAGAACAACAAGATCATCCGAACGCGCGACCAGTTCTTGCTCCCGCGAAATCCGCTCGTTTCAAACCCCGAGCAGATTCCGTCGGTCTTCGATCCGGCCGTACAGGAGACTGGAACCTTGTTCGGACAGCGCGGAGTCGAGGCTGCGCTCTCCGACTTCGACACCACATTTTCGCTCAACGGGACTTGGAATTGGAACACCACGGCTCAGAACAATGCCGGACTCTCCGGGGTCCCGACAATTAACGGCCTGCCGACGCTCATCCAAGACACGGCCCAGTATCGAGCCCGACTCGACAAGACCTTTGCCGATTCGAGCCAGCTCTCGTTCATCAATGAATGGGACTACACGCAGAACAACGTCGTCGGGAACCTGTTCCCGTCGGTGTACACGGGATTCGCTCGCGCCGAATTCCGCCGACCGCTCTTGGCCGGCGGAGGCACCGACTACACGCGCGTGGCGGGGCCGATCGGCAAGAACCCGGCAGGCGTGGGCCAGGGGGTCGTCATCTCGCGGATCAACAGCGATATCGCAATCGCCGATTTCGAGGCGGCCGTGCACCAACTCATCCGCGATGTGCAAAGCAGCTACTGGGACTTGTCGCTGGCCTACCAGACGTTCCACGCTCAACTCATCTACGAGAAAAGCGCGCTCAAAACGTGGCGGCAGATCGCCGCGAAGACCGGCCAGGGACTCACCGGTGGAACGACGCCAGACGAGACGCAAGCTCGCGAAAACTACTTCGACGCACAGGGACAGGCCGAGCAAGCACTCTCAAACCTTTACACGACCGAAGGACAGTTTCGCCGACTGCTTGGGCTGACGGTCAATGACGGCCGAATTATCCGCCCCTGCGACGAGCCCTCGGTGGCCGAATTCATCCCCGATTGGCACGTCGCCGTTGCTGAAAGCATCACCCGGCGACCTGAAATCCGACGGCAGAAATGGACGATCAAGAGTCTTGAGCTGCAGTTGTGTGCCTCGCGTAACCTGGTTCAGCCGCGTCTGGACTTTGTTGCGGGCGGCCAGGTCAACGCGTTCGGCAACAAGCTGATCAGCGAGCAGTCGATACTCAACCAGCCCGGCTCGAGCGCCTTTGCTTCGCTGGCCGAACTGGGTCAGACCGGCTGGGACATCGGATTCGAGGCGTCGATCCCGATCGGTTACCGCAATGCTCATTCGCAGGAGCGGAACTTTGAGCTGCGGCTCGCCCGAGCGCGAGCCGGCCTAGACACGCAAGAACAGGAGATCAGCCACGAAGTCCGTAACGCGTTTCAATCGCTCGACCGGGCTTACGCCGTTGCCCGGTCGGCCTTGAATCGCCGAATCGCCGCCGCAGAGCGCGTATCCGCTTACAAGGCTCAGTACGAGCTGCGTGGAACGACCGCGGATCCGCTTTTGCGCGCCCAGCAGAGCCTCGTGCAAGCCGAGGTTGCCTACGATCAGGCCCTGATTCAGTACAACCAGGCGATCACCGACTTCTATTACCGAACGGGAACCATCCTCCAAGAGAGCAACATCAGCATCGCCGAGGACATGTGGGATCCCAAAGCTTACTCGGATGCGCTCCGCGAAGCGTGGGCGCGTAGTCATGCCGCCGTCAATCCCTTCGTGGGAACGCACCCCGCCGAGTTTGTGGTTCCTCCCGGTCGCCCGACATCGGTTTTGCCGGCGGTCGGTACAAGTCTGGCCGAGCCGATCATGTCGCCGATGGCGACTCCGCAAAATTCGGCACCCACAAATCGGCCGACGACTCCGACTCCTCAGCCACCTACACCACAGCCGGCTCACACCGCATTCCTCGCACCACCGAATGCGCCGCCCGCGTGGGCGCAATCTCCGATTACGGGCGGCCCGATCGGGCAACCTTCCACGGGACTCGTGGCCCCGGCCGCGCCGATCGAGCCAGCCGCGTTCTTCACGCCCGAGCTGGGAGGTGGGGCGTTCGGCCGCGCTGGCGACGGAAAGAACCGGATTGCCGCTACGGCCGCGGCACCGGCCTTGTTCGAGGCGCCCGTGCCGGCGCCAGTGATCATCGTGTCGCCCGCCGCGCAAGGTCAGTCCAACACGTGGACTCTGCCGCAGGTTGGGACTGTCGCACCTCGCGCGGCTTCGCCGACCGATGAAATTTCGGCGCCTCCGTCCGACAGCTTCGAGATGCCCGTGAATCAACAGTCAGGCAAGTAGCAGCGCGACCAGCCTGAACAGGCTGCGCGTCGATCAGCCCGACTGACGTGCCGGAGGCGGTGCGTACGGCACTCCGGGGACGGGCTCGTTTGGTGGGGCGGTGGGCGTCGCCTCGAACCCGCTCGGCGCATACGCGATCGCCAGGTTGATTGTCAAAGCCAGTCCCGAAACAACGAGTCCGACTGACGACCAGCGCAGGCTCGTTCGGCTCGACACCATCCCAAGCCCGCAGCCGACCACGGCCAGGGCCAGCCCGATTAAGGCGATCGGCGTTGCCAGAATCGGCAGAAAGAAAAGGAGTGTGCTGATCACTCCCAGCACGACCGACGCGACGCCAAGTCCCAGCGGAGGTGCGTTGCTCTCAGAGCGACTGCTCATTTTTCCGCCTTGCGGGCAGTTCGGCGACTCAGTGGCCGGGCATTTGGGGAAGGTCCCCACGAGTGAGGTAGTCCGTGTACGTCAGCGAGAACAGGATCAGGAGCCAGGCGATCGACGCCACGATCACGCACCAGGTGACTCGCGGACTGTGCAGCGCATGCATGAAGATCAGGACGACAAGCGTGGCTTTGAGCGTGGCAATCGTTAGCCCGGCCGCGACGTGGCCAACGGGCGGCAAAGGCACGAACGAGACGGCCACAGTCAGCACGGTCAGCGTGAGCAAGATCACCAGGACCACGATGTATGTGTTGACCGGAACGATTTTCGTCGACATTGCGGAACTCGCAAAAAAAAAGTCAGAGCCTGTGTGTTCCCAGCAAATACAGGGCGGGGAAAAGAAAGATCCAGACGACGTCGACAAAGTGCCAATAAAGGCCTGTGACGTCGACGGGTGAGTAATAATCCGCCGAGAAATGCCCGCGACGCGTGAGGACGGCCATCACCAGAACCGCGACGATCCCGATCGTCACGTGCAGCGCGTGGAAACCCGTCATCGTCCAATAGAGGAACAGGAAGATCTTCACGTAGCCGATTTGGCTGGCGTCGACGCCGCGCGAGACCCATTCCGCGTCGTCGAATTTAAATCCGGGGATCAGGTTTTCCCGATAGTCCAGGTAGTATTCGAGGGCTTTGAAACACAGAAAGCACACGCCCAGCCCGGCTGTCAGCAACAGGTAACGGTAGACGTCCGACTGCCGATTGATCTGGGCCGAGTGAACGGCGAGCACCATCATCAGGCTGCTCACTAACAGCACGAGCGTATTGATGCCGCCGATGATCCAGTTCAGCTCGAGGCTCGCGCGCTCGATGATCTCGGGAGCCAGGCACCAGTAGGCGCCGACGGAAAGGAAGAGCGTCCCGAAAAACATCACCTCGGTCGCCAGAAAGACCCACATCCCAAAGGCGGCCGTCTCGCTTTGGTGCGGCAGCGACGCATACTGCTCTTCGAGCCGTTCCCGCGCGAGGAACGTGTGATCGAAGAGGGCCTTCTGCTCGGTCTGCGTGAAGAGCGTGTCCCTAAGGCTCATTCTGCGCTTTTCCCGTGTCGTATTCGTAGGGGCCGCGGACGACCGTCGGTGTCACGTCGAAATTATCTCGGGGCGGCGGTGATGAGGTCTGCCACTCCAAACCAGTCGCCCCCCAAGGATTGTTGCCGGTGCGCGGGCCGTATCGCAGCGAGTAAATCAAGTACCCCAGCGGCAAGATGTACCCGACTGCCAAGATCGACGCCCCGGCCGAGGAAAGCACGTTCCAGACCTGGAATTCGGGAACGTACTGGTAGTAGCGCCTGGGCATCCCGTTGTAACCGACAATGAACTGCGGCAAAAACGTCAGGAAGAATCCGACGAAAATGATCAGCGCGGCCAGCCGCGACCACCATTGGGAATACATGCGGCCCGTGATCTTGGGCCACCAGAAGTGCAGGCCCCCCATGTAGGCCATCACCATGCCGCCGACCATGATGAAATGAAAATGGGCGATCACGAAGTACGTGTCGTGCACGTGAATGTCGACGCCGAGCGTGGCCAGAAACAGGCCCGTCAGCCCGCCCGCAGTGAACAGGGCCACGAATCCCAGGCAAAACAGCATGGGCGTCTCGAAGGCGATCGAAGCCTTGTAAAGCGTGGCCGTCCAGTTGAAGACCTTGATCGCAGAGGGCACCGCCACCAAAAAACTCAGGCAGGAAAAGATCAGCGCCGCGTAAAGCGTGATGCCGGCCACAAACATGTGATGGGCCCAGACCAAGAAGCTCAAGAACGCGATCGCCAGCGAACTAAAGGCGACGAACGTGTAGCCAAAGAGCGCCTTCCTCGCGAAGCAGGGAATCACTTCGCTGACGATGCCCATCCCGGGCAGGATCATGATGTACACGGCCGGATGGGAGTAAAACCAGAACAAGTGCTGGAACAGGAGCGGATCCCCTCCAAGTGCCGGGTCGAAGATGCCGATGTGCAGCAGCCGCTCGAGCATCAACAGGATCAGCGCCATGGCCAGCACCGGAACCGCCAGCAACGAGATGAAGCTCGTGCCGTACATCGCCCAGACAAAGATGGGGAGGCGAAACCAGGTCAACCCCGGCGCCCGGAGCCAGTGCGTGGACACGATGAAGTTCAGACCAGTGAAAAGAGATGAAAAACCGGCAAGCACCAGTCCGATCAGCGTGGGGACCACGTTGTAGTGCGTCGCCTGGGAGCTGTACGGAGCGTAGAAGGTCCAACCCGTGTCGACGCCTTCCGTAAGCATGGCAAACAGAGTCCACGCCCCTCCGATCACGTACAAATACCAGCTCAAGAGATTGATCCGCGGAAACGCCAGATCCTTCGCTCCGATCATCAGGGGCAGGCAGAAGTTCCCCAGAACGGCCGGCGCGACCGGGACCAGGAAAAAGAAGACCATGATCACGCCGTGCATCGTGAAGAGCCGGTTGTACGTGTCGGCCGACACCAGCGCCCCTTGCGGCGTCATCAGATGCAGCCGCACGATCGAGATCGCAACTCCGCCGAGCAAAAACATCACCGTGACGCTGATCAGATAGAGGATCGCGATGCGCTTGTGGTCCTTGGTCAGCAGCCACGAAACGACCCCGTACGACACGTTGAGATAATTCGAGCCCTCGGCAGGCGGCTCGGCCGGCTGAGGGGCTGGGGGAAGCAAGGTGGCGGTCGTCATAGGGGCTCCGTCAGGGCTGTTTTGGGGCGCTTGCCTTCCCGTCGGACGCGCCGCTCTCGGGCGTTTTGGTGTTGATGGGGGGCGTCCCGGTCGGCGGCGGATAGTCTTCGACTCGCCGCGGCGTCTGCCCGCGCTGCAACGAGCGGAAATAGGCGATCAGCGCGTAGATCTCCTCCTCG
>DASZIA010000068.1:0-40827 GCA_035949535.1 Planctomycetaceae bacterium
GCGTGGCCTCCTGCGACCCAAAGCTTGTCGTGGAACACGAAGGTGGAATGCTCGTGGCGGGCCTTCCAGATCACGTCTGACTTCAATTGCGTCCACCGCTTTCCGTCCTGTGAGAACCAGACATCTCCCAGATTTTGCGACGGGTTATTCGACCAGCCTCCCAAGACCCAAATCCGATCGCGATAGGCGGCGACCGAAAACCAAAGTCGGGGTGACCAGGGGGCCGCGTCGAGCACTCGGGTCCATTTGACCCCGTCGTCTGACGACCACACGTCATTGAGGGCCCGATACTGGGGCACATAATTCCCGCCTCCCAGCACCCACATCTTGCCGTCGTGGACGACAGCCGCGTGGTAGGCGCGCGGCGTCCATCCGGCGTGTTCGGCAACCTGTTTCCAATGCGTGCCGTCGCTGGTCGCCCAGACGTCGTTCTTCAGGCTCGTTTCGTCGCCGAAGTAGTAATTCTCGGTCCCTCCCAAAATCCACATCCGGCCTTTGAAGGCCAGAACTCCGGCAGCAAGCCGCGGCGACCAGCCGGCTTGGAGCGTCGCCGCCGTCCACTCGAGCCCGTCGGTCGACCACCAGACCTCGTGACTGGCTTCGTGCCCGGGCAGCCGGCCGTTATACCAGCCGCCCATCAGCCACATTTTGTTGTCGTAGACAACCGTCATCGAGAGGTCGCTGTGCTTCCAGGGCGCGCGAGCCGTCACGCGCGTCCAGACCTTGCCGTCCGGAGAACTCCAGACGTCGCGTGGCGGAGCTTCATAGGAATTGAACCATCCTCCGAAAATCCAGAGGCGATCCTTGTAGACGACCTCTCCCTGCGAATCGCGAGGCTGCCAGCCCGCCGCGTCGGTCACCTTTTGCCAGTTCAGCGACGTGTGCTGGCCAAACGCTGGCGCGTTCCCCGCGACAAGAACGGCCAGGGTAAGACTCGGCAAAACTTTGCAAAAGGGCATGATCTCGCCTGATCCCTAACGGGTTGATGGGCGGCGACGATTATAGCCGTACACACTTTCGGGTCGGTTGCCGGTTGGGACTGCCTGAGGCGCGGTCCGGATTTTTGTGGCAACTTGGGGAGGCCGGCGGCTAAGATGGCCGCTGATTCGCGGCGGCCTCCCGTCACGTTTGACAATCCAATTTTGCTGAAGACTCGAAGGGTGTGGCGCGCTTTCCCATTCTTCTTGATTCGTCAGTTTTTATTCTCGTCTCGACTGATCATCTCGCGCACCTTTCTGGTTGATACCGTGCCTCGAGCCGGAGTCGTGTTCGGCGACCCGGGGTTGAGGCATCCGAGTTGTCTGCGAACGGAATCGTTCGAATCCGACAGCATCGGCGGGCCCAGCGGTGTCAGAGCGCGACCGATTGATCTCCCGGCTCTTCCGGATGCCGGGCGACGGCGAGCGGGAATCCGAAAGAATCCTCGGCCGGGCGGCGGAGGCACATCGGACGCTCTTGAAATGCGCAGCCGCCGAGACGACCACGCGCGCCCCAACGGGGCGGTTACTGCCGGCCATCGAGGCCCTCCTCGATCGCCTGCCCACCCCTGCGGTGAGGCGCCGGTTTCTTGTCGATCCGGCTTTTGTCGAGGGTCTGCATCGCGGGGCCGGCATCTCGCGGGCGCTCGCCCAATGGCATCACCGTGTCGCCGAGCCGAGCATTTCGAACGTCTGTTCCCCCGCCGATTCCCAGTCGGCACACCGCCTTGGGAATTCGCTGCTTCCCCTGCTCCTGTGCGATGATCTGCAGTGGCGCGGGAGAATCGGCCTGCGAACGGATGTTTACGGCCGATTGCGGTTTCCGCTCTGCGACTGGAGCCTTTCGCTCTGCGGTGCCGACCAGGACGTGCGTTCTGTGTTTTCGGACGAACTCGTCACCGCATCGCTCACCCGCCACGAGGTGCGGCTTTCGTTGGGAGGCCCAACGGGTCCCGATCTGTTGATCGTTCCTCGCCGCGACTGGCTGCGAATGATGATTGACAACGACCCGCAGCTCGACGGTGGCCACCTACGCTTTTGCTCGTCCGAAGCGACGACCCGGCTGCAGTTCGCCAGCCTCTTTCCGGGCTGGCGCGCGCGTTACGAGCCCGTATCGGTCGGCGACGAGACGGGGCATGCCGCGCTCACTGGCGGCGTTGTGGCGGCAATTCTCAAGGCGATCGCTCAGAACTCGCCTGCGATCGCGCGTGAATTCGACCGGCTCATGTCGGTCGTTCGCGGCTGGGAGCTGCCCGCGGCCGCCTATGGCACGATCCAGTCCTTCTCCGATCCCACGCTTCCGCGCGTGATGGGAATCAACGTGCCCTATGGGCCCGACGGCGAGCCCCGGATCTCCCCGTTTTGTTTCACCTGGTTCGGCCACGAGCTGGGGCACACCAAGAGCTACCTGATCGAAACGATCTTGCACGCGCGCGGTGAGACATTGACGACGAACCAGGCTGACTACACCGACGTCATCGAACGCTACGGCCGGGCCCTCTCGCTGCGAACACTGCTGCAAATCCCCTACACGCACCTCTACGAGTGGGCCCTGTTGATGGACGTGCTGGAGGGCGGCTTCGCCGCGCTGCCCTGGGAGATTGCCGACGATCCTGTCGAGTTTGGCGATGACGTCCATCAGGAGATCGTCGAGGCGTTCGACCTGATCGAACGCGAATCGAAACTGACCGAATGCGGCCGAGCCGCGGTTGCGCGCTTGCATAGCCTCTGCAGCGAGGCCCAAGTGCGCTGGCAATCAATTCGGAGCCGCGCGTCACGCGCCGACGCCGTGCCTGTCAGCGCGTCCCGCACCTGATTGCAGAGACCGAAAGCGCCGGGAGCGCGACCTCGCGGCCCGTCAGATTTCGGCTCAGGTTCCGCACCCTGTGCGGTGCGTGCCAGTGATTCATCACGTCGGGCTGACGCATGTCGAGGCTGTCGCCCACCGTCTCGACGGAGAGCAGAGCACCCCGGTCGCTGAAGTCAGTCAACTCGAACATGAGGCTGACCGGCTCGCGGCTCGAGTTGACGGCAAAGATGCAAAGACGGGCCCGCGATTCATCCGCACAAGCGATGACGTCGACGCCGCGCGGTGCCTTGCCGACTGTGAGCGGAATCGGCAGGACGTGTTCGGCATAGAGTTGCATGACGTAATAGCTCGGGCGTCTGAGCACTCCAGACCCGTTCGTGCCGATGATGCCGCTGCAGAAGCTGTTGGTCATATTCGAGCGACAGGCGATGTCGACGATGTTGGAGTGGCGGCAAAGGAGGTTGAGATAGCAGGCGTTGAGGAGAGCCCCATCGAGCGTGAGCATTTTCCCTCGCATGAGGCCCCAATCTCCGCCGGTGAAATTCCACTCGGTGACGGCGATTCGCAAATGGCCGCAGCCCGGGGTGCGGGTGATCATCGACGACAGGTTTCTGAATTCGGCCTCGCAGGCGCGCAGATCGCGGGTGTAGTGATGCGGGGCCAGGTACGCCAGATCCTTGCCAAGCGCATCCAGCACTTTCTGCGAAGGGAAAGACGAGAAAATGGCGATCGAGGGATTGGCCCGTTTCATCACGCGGATGAATTCCATGCACTTCTTGATATAGGCGTCGTCGTCGCCGCTGATCTCGTTGCCGAGCTGCCAGTATTTGACGGCGTAGGGGGCGGCCTGACCGTTGGCGGCGCGCCGGCCGCCCCATTCGGTCGACGCAGCTCCGTTGCAGTATTGAACGAGGTGGGCCGCGCTCTCGGGGCCATCCGAAAAACTGACGCAGACGAGCGGCTCGGCTTTCACGAGGGCACAAAACTGACAGAACTCGTCGATCCCCACGTCGTTGGAATCGATTCGTCCCCAGTTGAGATTCTCGAAAGGAACGCGACGATCGCGGTCGCCGATGCCGTTCTTCCAGCGGTAGCGCCCCGGATCGACCACGCTGCCGCCCCACCGAATGACGGACGGGCGCGACGCCCTAATCGCCTCGACGACGTCCCGCCGCCAGCCGTTGAGTTCGCCGCCAACGCTTTCAGCTGGCATCAGCGAGAGTTTGTCGACCCAGACCGTTCCCTTGCCCAGGACGCGCAGCTCGGAAACCGCGCGGTCAGTCGTCCCGGTCGGATTGAGTTGTGTCGAAACTCGTATCCAGTTGGTTGAAGGCGCGGCCAACTCGGCCGAAGCCAGCTCGACAAACCGGCCGTCGGGCAGAGCCGTCTTGAGCACCGCCTGCACCCGCAGATTGGCGACGTCGCTTCGCAGCCACGCCGAGAACCGATACGAAACACCTTGCTTGACGGAAAGCCCCGACTGCGTGAGTCCGACGGCCCGGCCATCGCGTCCATTGATCCGGGCACAACGCGGGCCGTTGAACGCACCCACTGCCTCGATCGACCAATCGCCGCCTTTGTTCCAAGTCCGATCGCAGAAGGTGGGCGAGCCGTCGTAATAGACCCATTTGGCCGGCGGGACCACTCCCTCAAAACCGCGGTCGTTGAGAATCTCGGCCCACATGCCCGGGCACAGATCGTCGAGCAGTTCAATGAAATTCCCGAACAGCATCGGATTGATCCGGCCGTTATGCAGCGGCTTCGACGAAATCTTGAGGACCGCGTCGGCTGCCTCGCTCACGGTTGTGCTGCTCAAACTCGCATAAACCGCCAGCGCGATCAGTATCCAACCGCGGCACTTCCGGCGAGCCGGCTCCTGGTTCATCGTTTCAATCCTTGCAACCGGATTGTGGCTGAGCCTGAGCTGCGTCCCAATTCGCGCGTCGGCCGGATTTCCGCAGCCAAACCGCTAGAAGCGGTACGACCCGCGCCGACCGTCCGAGCCCAAGTCCCGTCGTCGGGTCTTTTTTTTCGCTCTAAACCGAGTGCACGACCTAGATTTCTGTGGGCGAATCAGGCTGCGTTTGCCGCAGTCGCACGTTTGGCGGTCCAGCTTCCTATGGGTGAAGAACGCAGGAAATATTATCGCTACCCGGCGACGGGCGGGAGCGAAACGTGTGTCGTGCGCCATCACGGGGTGGAACGTCCCGCGAGGGTCGTGAACCTTTCGTCGGATGGCTTCCGCGTCGACTTGAATGAGGAATCGATCGTCGAAGTCGGCGACATCGTGCTGATGGCGACGTCCAGCGGCTTTCACCGCGTGCGCGTCGTCAACGTTTTTCGCGACAATGGCACTTCGCAGCTGGGCTTGCAGCGCCTGCAGGACCTTCCCGCTAGCGCGGTCGAGAAATATACCGAGGCGGAAAAACTTCCGCGTCGCCCCCGGGGCCTCAAGGATACACTCGCACAACTGGCAATCCCGATTGTGCTGGTTGCGATGATCCTGGGCGGTATCGCCTGGGCCTGGACAACCGAGGCCGATCCGGTCGGAACGCTCGTCGATGGCCGGTTCGTCACGCCAACTAGCGATTACTCCGCGAGGCGGCGGCGGGAGGCTCCGGACGCTGAAGAAACAACCTCGTCCGGCCTGAGGCAGACGCGTCGGCCTGTCGGCGTCGTTGCCCGGGGCGGTTCCGAGTCACCGCAATTGCGACTGGCGGGCAGGTCGATCGTTGCGGCCGACTCGACGTCACGCGCCGACCGCGCGGACGACTCCAGCGGGCTGGGTGACGCCGGGCCCACCGAACCGAACCGGCCCGCCGGCCCACTGTTCGACCCCGTCGCGGACGGGGCACTCACCATCAGCACGGCCCTGAGCGCGGCAAAACGCGAACACAAGTATGTGCTCGTCGAATTTGGTGCCAACCAGTGCGACTCGTGCAGCCGGCTCCATGCGGCGTTCACGCAAGATGCAGAAATTTCGGCCACGGTCAAGAAGGCATTTGTGTTCGTGCTGGTCGACATCGACTCGAATCAAAAACTCGTCTCGCGCTATCTGCAGGACGAAATGCGCGACCGTGTCCCGTTTCTGGCCCTCTTGAACAAAGAGGGAAAGGTGCTGAAACGGCAGAGGACCGACGAACTGGGTGGCGGCTCCAAGCTCGACGTCGGCAAAGTGAAGGAGTTCTTGCACCAGTGGTCGTCCGAGGGCTGATCGGTCTGGCGTTCATCCACGATCGCTGTGTGTGCCACGGCTGACCTTGCTCAGCCGCGTCTTCAAAGAGCCAGCAACGCCCGTCGCAGTCGCGGCTCGAATTGACCGAGCCGATAGGCTCGTCCGCCGGATTTCGTGGCAGCCAGCGCGCCAGGGCGTTAGGATTGGGCGTCTCTGCTTTCGCTCTGGAAGGGACGTCCGCGATGACCCCGCGTGCTTTAATCCGCACTGTTTTAGAGTCGCGCCTTGTCACTCTCGCGAGCCTGATTTCCCTATTCGCATTTGGGGCGGCCGCTCAAAGGGGCCGGGCAGCTGATCCCAAAGCGATACCTCGGGGCCCGAAGAAATTCTTTGTAATTGCCCCCGAGCGATTTCATTCCGCCCTCGAGGAGTTCGTCGAATACAAGCGGTTGCTGCGCCCCACGACCCTGGTCTCGCTGGAAAAAATCCTGAAATCGTCCCAGGGCATCGACGACCCGGAACGGCTCAAACGATTCCTCTACGACGCGTGGCGCAGTGAGCGCCTCGGTTACGTGCTCTTGGTCGGCGACGTCGATGTGATGCCCGTGCGTTTCATGGTGCTTGACCGCGTCACTCCCGCTGCCTTCGATTACGCGTTTTATCCGTCGGACCTCTACTACGCCGACCTCGCACGTCGCGACGGCGGCTTCGACGATTGGAATGCGGTGAAACAGGGCTTTCATCGGCGCTATTTCGGCGAAGTGCGGGGCGAGAAGAACAAGAAAGGCCCCATCAATTTCGATCAGGTCGATTATCGACCGGAAATCGCTTTCGGCCGCTGGCCGGTGAGCACCGAAAAGGAGGTTCAAATCGTCGCGGATAAGACGCTTGCCTACGAGCGGAGCATTCGCGACGGCACGCATCCGGGATTGCGGCGGGCCGACTTTTTTAACACGGCCGGTTATGTCGACGTCCGCGATCGCATGAACGCCTGGGGTCGCCAGCTGCCGGCCGGGTGGAGCGCTGGCCGCTATTTCTACACCGACGACAAAAGGCCGTATCACACTCCACCGCCGGACGAGGCGCACGTAATCGAGGCGCTCAACCGGGGCGCGGCGCTCGTCGCTCACGTCGGGCACGGCAGCGACCACTCTTGGGCTTCGTCGATTTCGACGCGCGGCCTTGCCAAGCTCAAAGACGCGGATCGCCTGCCGGTGATCATTTCCTGCGGCTGCAGCACGGCCAATTTTGCCCCGCTGCCTCCTTACAGCCCGTAGTGGATATCGACGGCAAGGAGCACGCGGGGACGAACAACGACAAAGAAGTGTTTCGCGCGCCGCCTCCACCCCCGTCGCCCTACCAAAAGGGAAAATACAACCCGACGGGCCTGGGTGAGCAGATGTTGAAGCGCAGGGAGACGGGGGCCGTCGTCTACATCGGCTGCAACACGGGAGCCCAGGGCTGCGCCATCACGCTTCTGGAAGGCTTTTTGACCGCCATGCGCCGGCCCGAGCCGCCGCTGGTCGGCGACTGCTGGGCCAGCGCCATCCGCTACTACTACGACAAGGAAAAACTGGCCACTCTGGTGCCAAACAACGACTGGTATCCCCCGTCGATCTTTTTCCAGGGGATGAAATTCATGTTCTTCGGCGATCCGACGGTTCCCTTCGCGCATTCGCCGCGGAAGGTGGCCGAGCGAGGACACTAACGAATCAGGTAATTCGTGCGTTCGGAGCAGCTCATGAAAGCGAAGGCGGACGGGGTTATCCCTTGGCTGCTGGAGGGCGATCCTGCCATCCGTTGGCAGACGCTGCACGATTTGGTCGAGGCTCCCGCACCGACTGTGGAGCGAGAGCGGAGAAAAATCGCGCGCGACGGTTGGGGTGCGCGTTTGCTTGCCAAACAGAACACGAATGGGCGATGGGCGAGCGGGCAAACGACAGACAGCGGCCTCTACTCGCCCAAGTGGACGTCGACGACCTACACGATGCTGACCTTGCGCGACTTCGGTCTGCCCCCCAGCAGTCGAACGCGGAAGGCCTGCCGGGTGCTGCTGGACGAAGGACTGCAGCCCGACGGCGGCATCAACTATGGCATCTGGGCCAAGTGGCTCAAGCGGGGCGAAACGTGCGTTACCGGGATGATCCTTTCGATCCTCTCGCATTTCGAGTGCGACGACGACCGGCTCGACACCATCGCGAGCCACTTGCTCAACCAGCAGATGCCCGACGGCGGATGGAATTGCCAGCGGCCGATGGGAGCGACACATTCTTCGGTGCACACAACCATTCTCGCACTCGAAGGGCTACGGCTTTACGAGCTGTCTCGTGGGCGGCGCGTCAAGGGGGTGCGCGCGGCCCAGCGTCGCGGGCGCGAGTTCCTCTTGATGCACCGGCTCTTTCGCTCCGACCGCACGGGCGAAATCATCAAGCCGGTCTTCATTCGCTTTGCGTTCCCGCCCCGCTGGCACTACGACATCCTCCGCGCTCTCGACTATTTCCAAGCGGTCGACGCGCCTCGCGACCCGCGCCTGGCCGACGCGGTCGAGATTGTCGAACGAACCCGACAAGACGATGGCCGCTGGACGCTGCAAAACGCCTACCGGGGCAAAACGTACTTCGAGATGGAACGCCTTGGCGCGCCGAGCCGCTGGAACACGCTTCGCGCGCTGCGCGCACTGAAGTGGTGGAACGCCGGCGGCCAGAGTTCGACGCGCCGCAAAAAGGCGAAGACCCCTCACCCTTCCCTCTCCCCATAAGAATGGGGTGAGGATTTCTTGTGCCACCTGTTCACGGCGGACCGAACAGGCCCCATTCGGTTTTCATCCAGCGTCGCCAGGCATCCAGGCCGAATAACCACGCGACGAGCGCGAAGGGCAGGGCGACGCGCCAGAGGCTCGCGCCGACTTGCACGAACCGGACGGCCGTCGTCATCGCCACAATCAGCAGCAGCACGCCGACAACGCCTAGAAAGCCCGCCAGCAGCCGGTGCCGCAAGGTCAACAGCCAAAGCCCGCCGGTAATTAGCAACGCGGCAGCCAGAGCAATCGCCAGCGTCCCCGACAGGATCACCTGCTGGCCCAGTTCCCAACCAATCGCGACGTCGCAAAGGATGAGGGTGGCGAAGAGCACAGCCAAGATCCCCGCGGCGTCGAGAGCGTACGCGGCAAATGCGGACCGGGCCAGTTGGCGGCGCGTCCAGGGATAAAGAAGCTGCACGGAAAAAACCTTTCGCCGTAGCCACCAATTGGAGAATGTGTGCGAGAGCGCAACAAGCCAACCGGCTCCCAAAAACAGAATGACAAACACCGTCGAGAACAGCGAAGGAAAGTAGAACTGCAGCGCGAGGACAAGCAACACCGGCGCCACGATGCGGACCACCACAGGGGCGAGCAAGTCGGGATTGCCCGATCGCATTGCGTGGATCCGCCATAACCACCTCGGCATGAATCTCGGCCTGCGGAGCCGCTCCAAGCGACGGCCGAAGCGACCAGTGAGCACGCCATGCTCGACCCGGCGTTTTTCGACGTCCTGCAGCGAGAGAATCGCGGTCGCACCGGTTTCGTTCATCCACACGCAGAAAGTCGGCATCAAGACAACGGCGGCCCCGCCGAGGGCCGCGCCAATCACCAGAAATCCGGCGTTGAGCCAGGGCAACTCGCCGAGCAGGAAGCTTTCCAGGATATAGGGGCGCGCGACTAAGATCGCGAGGCATGCGGCAATCGCCAGCAGCAAGACGGATCCGCTCCAGCCTCCCAAGCGACCGGTCGCTGCTGGCGGATCGCTCGCGACTTGTGACGCGTGACGCGGGCGCCAAGCGAATCTCGGCAGCGAAAGAACGTGGAATTCGAACGCGCTCCACGTCCCCCAGGCAAACACCTGGACCGCTACCGTCGCCCAGAAGTCGGCTCCAAACGCCCGCGCGATGAACGAGGCGGCCACGATCCCGGCCGCGGCGATCGCCAGCGGAATCAGCAAGTGCGGCACAGCGAAGCCGGGAACTGTTCGCACGTGCGGCAGGGAAAAAACCGCCTGCGTCTGCTGCAGGACCGCTCCGCCCAACGTCAGCGTCGCGAGCAGCAGAAAGAACACGGACGAAAGTCGGCCCACATTGAGATTCAAGTGCCAAATGTGGAGTGCGGGAAGAGCCTGACACAAATGCCGGAACTCGGCTGGGTCATCCTCATATCCGTCAAGGAAAATCTGCTTGAGTCCCGGGACATCTTTCCAGGCCGTTCTTGTGAAAAACATCTCGATGTCCCGGCTCGAAAGTCCCCTCACAATCAAAGTCGGAACAGGAGGAATTAGACGACGCTCCGCTCCGCGAAGATGCCTCCTAGCCTCGGCGAGATCCCGAATATCAGTTAGCGCGCCTGGAAGCAGTAAATCAGGGCACTCGACATAATTCCCCTTCGGCGAGATCGGCCAAAAGAAACCGCTCGTCAGCGCGAAGGCGTACGCAATCGCAAAGAGCCACAACAAGCGGCGGGTCGTCCAGGCGTGAACGACTACGGCCAGTTGCTTAAACAAGGTGCATCTCCATGAAGATCTCTTCGAGATTCAGATCTTCCACCGAGACGTCGGCATTCCAGCGCGTGCGCAACTCCTCGACGAGCCCATCTTCCACAGTAGCCATCGCCACCAGCGCGCTTCGCCCGTTGATCTCGGTCCGAAGCGCCCCTCCGACCGCGAACGACCGAGGCAGCTCCTGACCGGCCAGGATTCGGAGCCGCTTCACCCGGTCCTTGAGCTGGTCGAGCTCCTCGCAGACTGCGATGCGGCCGCCTTTCAGAATCGCCACGTGCGAGGCAATGCGTTCCAGGTCCGACGTGATGTGCGTGGAGAAGAGAACCGTCCGCTCACCGTCCGCGGTCGCCTGCATCAGCGATTCGAGAAATCTCCGCCGCGCGACGGGGTCGAGGCTGGCGACGGGCTCATCGAGAATCAACAGTTCGGGCCGATGAGCCAGGGCCAGCACAATCGCGACTTTTTGCTTTTGCCCCGACGAGAGGGGGCCCACCCGTTCGTCCCAAGGCAAATCCCATTGGCACACCAGCTCCGCGGCAAAGTTTGCATCCCAATTCGGGAAAAAAGCCGCCGCGTAAGCGAGTTGCTGCCGCACCGTCATCCAGGGCAAGAGCGCGGGCTCCTGTGGCACGTAACCGATGCGGGCCTTGGTCGTTGGGCTCAGGTTCCACGGGTTTTCGCCAAAGATCCGCATCTCTCCACACGTGGACTTGAGCAGCCCCAGCAGGCACTTGATGAGGGTCGATTTCCCCTCGCCGTTGGTTCCCACAAGTCCCATCACCGTGCCGGGTGAGACGGCAAGGTCGACTCCTTTGAGTACCATTTTTTGGCGGAACCGGCCGTAAGATTTTTCGAGGCCGCGGACATCGATGACGGGCTCTGGCATGTTTGGGGCCGCCTCTAGGCGCTGGGACTTTCGCGCAATTCGCGCTGCGAATTCCTGACGACCGTCAGCACTTGCTCGTCGGTCAAGGAGAGCTGGATCCCGCGGACCACTAACTGCTCGGCGAAGGGTTGCAACTCCCGCCGCCGGTCCGAAACGCTGCCGACGCAACCCGGCTCGTCGACGACCATTCCCTGCCCGCGCGACCGGCTGACGACTCCATCGGCTTCCAGTTTCGAGTAGGCCTTAGAGACGGTCATCATGTTGATCCCCAGCTCGGCCGCCATTTGCCGCACGCTGGGGAGCACGTCGCCGGTCGCCAGTTTTCCCCCGGCGATCAGGGCCCGCACCTGGTCCATGATCTGGCGGTAAATGGGCACGCCCGAGGAGGGATGGACTTCGAATTGCAGGGGAGTAACTTGCATAAGTGCATTACTACTGTAATACAGTCCGAAGCGAGCTGTCAAGCCGATTGTCAGCATTTCTTCCAAATGCGATAATTTTGGCCGGACACTGGTGGCCGAGTAAACGCCAGAAAACACGAGTGCACGTCGATGTGCGCGGGCGATTTTGAGACAGCTGCACCCCTCACCCCCGGCCCCTCTCCCGCCAGGGGGCGAGGGGGAAAGAGTGCCAGGGTCTGCGTCGATTGCACGAAAAGCGTCGCGTTCCGAATCTTCTCCCCCTCTCCCCTCGCGGGAGAGAGGCCGGGCGTGAGGTGACCTGACGTCGCTGTACCAGAATCGCGCAGCTGATTTAGGAGTTTCGATGACAAGTTGTAAAGGCCGCAACGAGCAGCCTCTTAAGAGCCGCGCTCGCTGTAAGTGGTTCCTCCTCTGCCTCTTCGTCTCAGCGCTGTGGGGTGCACCCGCCTCGAACGCTCAGCAGCCTGCGCCGGCCGTGCTCAGCGCCAAGGCCCCCGAGCTGGAGGAGCGGCCGGCCGACGAATGGCTCAACTCGCCGCCACTCAAACTCTCCGAGCTGCGCGGCCAGGTCGTCGTGCTGCATTTCTGGACGTTCGGCTGCATCAATTGCCGGCACAATGATTCGACGTACAAAGCCTGGCACCAGAAATACTCGGGCAAGGGCGTCACGATGATCGGCGTGCACACCCCCGAGACTGAGCGGGAGCGCGATTTAAAACGACTGAAGAGAAGCATCGAAGAGCGCGGCCTAAAGTACCCGATCGTCGTCGATAAGGACGGCAAGACTTGGAAGAGTTGGGACAATCACTGGTGGCCCTCGATTTATCTGATCGACAAAAAGGGCTTCGTCCGCTACCGCTGGGACGGCGAACTCAACTGGAAGGGGGCCGGGGGTAAAGCGATCATGGAAAGGAAGATCGCCGAACTTCTCGCCGAAGAAATCCCGGCGACTGCGAACAACTAGTCAGCGGTGCCCTCCGATCGTAGGCGCACGATCGGGTAGTCCGGTTGGAGAAAGTTGTGGAAGAAGATCGCATGTGCCAGTGCCTGTCCGCAGGCGATTTTCTGGGGAAAGTCGTTCGCCGCCAGGTCTGTGCCGGGCTTTCGTTGACCGAGACGCGCCACCCGGCGGGTGCCCGTTTGCCGCGCCATTGTCACGAGCGGGCCTATTTCTGTCTCATCCGTCGCGGCACGTATCGAGAGGAGTATGGAAGCCGTCAGCGGTTTTGTCGGCCGCACATGCTCGCTTTCCATCCGCCCATGGAAGTCCACGCAGAGCACTTCGACGGCGAGGAAGTCAGCTCGTTCAATATCGAAATCAGCGCGTCGTGGGTTCGCGGACTTCCTGGGGGATCGCTGCCGCTAGATCAGCCGTTGGACTGGAACACCGGCCCGGCGGTGGGGCTCGCGGTGCGGATCCTCGACGAATTCGAGCACTTTGATCCCTCTTCCTCGCTGATCGTCGAGGGATTGATGCTCGAGATTCTGGGCGTTTGCGACCGGCAGGCGCGCGGCGAGACGGTCCCGCCCCGCTGGCTGCGAAGCGTGAGCGATCTGCTCCGCGAGCGCTGCACCGGTCCGTGGAGCCTGGCCGACGTTGCCGCTGAGGCGGGCGTTCACCCAGGCTACCTCGCTTGTGCCTTCCGCCGCCATTTCGGCTGTACGATTGGCGAGTTCATTCGCCGTCAGCGAATTGCGGTAGCGTGCCGCGCGTTGGCTGAGGGTGATACGCCGCTGGCCGACGTGGCCCTGCTGGCCGGCTTTGCAGACCAGAGCCACTTCACGCGCACGTTCAAGCGACAGCTCGGCCTGACTCCGGCCGCGTACCGGAAGACGATGTCGCGCCGCCGAGATCGTTCCAAAAGCTGAATCGCGTTCAATCGGCTGCGTTGCGATTGCGCTACCATTGTCCTCAGTCGAGGACATGAATCGTCGGGTCGGGCGTGGCATTGGTGGCTTGTGCAGTGTTCTCGCGAGAGGGAAACAAACCGCTGGCGGACATGCGCCAATGCCACCCACCCGCATCCAAGCAGACATTTCTCGAAGGAGAGGGCCAATGCTTCCCAGTCGTTTGTTGCGGTGGGCCCAGCTTGCCGCATTGGTACTTTTCGTTCCCGCAATGTGCCCGGCCCAGTTCCGATTCATGATGAAGAGGAACCAACCACCCCTTCCGATCGACGAGGCGACGTCCAACGCCGTCATCGATGGGGCGATCAAGCGGCTTGAGGCCGAGTACGTCTTTCCCGACGTGGCGGCCCAAATGACCCAGTTGCTCCGTAACCGGCAGGCCGACAAGGCGTACGCCGGAATCAAAACGGGGCAAGCCTTGGCGCAACAGCTCACCAAAGATTTGCAAGCCGTTTCCAAGGACAAACACTTGCGCATCATTTGCAGCACCGAAAAGCTGCCAAAGCTACCGGGCGGCAGCGGGCCGAATCCCGATCCTACGTCGCAGATGAAAGAAGAGATGCGACAGATGGGCCAATGGATGAACGCCGGCTACCGCAAGGTCGAGCGACTCGGGGGCAACGTCGGCTACCTGGCTCTGGACGGCTTCCTGCCTGCGGATGCCGCAGTTGAACCGGCGGCGGCGGCCGTGGCCTTCCTGGCCAACACCGATGCACTGATCATCGATCTTCGCCGCAATGGGGGCGGCGAGCCCGAGAGCGTGGCCCTGTTGTGCAGCTATTTCTTTGGGAGCCAGCCGGTCCACATCAATAGCCTCTATTCGCGCAAAGAAAATAAAACCACCGATTACTGGACGCGCAAAGAAGTCGCCGGCAAGCGCTACCTGGGTAAGGACGTCTATGTCTTGATCGGGCCGCGGACGTTCTCGGGCGCGGAAGAGTTTGCCTACGACCTGCAAACGCAGAAGCGTGCCGTGCTCGTCGGCGAGACAACCGGCGGCGGGGCGCACCCTGGCGACCTGGCGCCGCTCGGCGACCACTTCGCCATGTTTGTGCCAACCGGCCGGGCCATTAATCCCATCACGAAGACCGACTGGGAAGGCACAGGCGTGAAGCCGGACGTCGCTGTCCCCGCTGACAAGGCGCTGGAAAAGGCCCACGAACTCGCGATTCAGAAACTTGTAAAAAACGCCAAGGACGACGAAACGCGCCAGCGAATCCAGATGGACGTCGAGCACTCGCGCGAGCGGCCGATGCCCAAGGCGACGGCCGCCCCGTGACGGCGTGGTCAACGTGGCTTCTTCCGTCGGATTGAAAACGGCTCGAGCGCCTCGAGCATGGCGCGCGCGGAGGAAAATCGCGAGCCGGGATCCTTGGCCAGCGCGCGATGCACGATCTCGGCCACGGCTGCCGAGACTTGGGGCGCGCGCTGGCGGATCGGGACCGGCTCGTCCTCCAACACGACCGCGAGCTTATTCTTGTTGCCGAAGTCGAAGGGAAATTCGTTGGTGAGATAGCGGTAAAGCGTCGCGCCAACGGCGTAGAGGTCTCCGGCCGGGCGCGCCTGGCGGCAATCGATGACCAGCTCGGGCGCGAGATACGCGATCGTGCCGCGGATGTCGCCCAGGCGGGAAATTTCGCTCAAGCCCGCGTACGCGTAATTTTTCGCCAGCCCAAAGTCGGCGAGCTTCGCGTTGAGTTTGCGTCCCTTGCGCCACAGGAGCACGTTTTCGGGCTTGATATCGCGATGCACGATCGACATTCGGTGTGCGTGCTCGAGAGCCCGCAGGACCTGACAAACGATCGCACACGACACGCGCGTGCGGGCAGATCGCTGTTCCTCGAGCACCGTCTCGTACGAAATCGCCGGCACGTACTCCATCACCATGTAGAGTTGTCCGGTTGTGTAACCGAAGTCGAGGCACTGCACGATGTGCGGATGATTGAGGCGGCCCAGAAGACTGGCCTCCCGCACGAAGAGTTGCATGGCCGCTTCCGAGGCCGATTGCCGCGGCGAAATCACTTTGATCGCGACCGGCTGGGCGGTCGCCGAATGGATGGCGCGAAAGACCACGCCCATCGAGCCGCCGCCGATCTCCTCTTGCAACTCGTAACCTGGAATCTCGCGGATCGAGGCGAACTTCTTTTCGGCCAGGGTGGCGGCCGTTCTGTCCGAAGTGATCGTCGACTTGAAGGCCCCCAACACTGTGGGCGTATCGACGGGCACCCGGGGTTGCGCGCTGCTCACGCTGACTCGAATCTCGGTCTTTCCGCCCGAAATCACGTCCCCATCCCGCAGAAATGTCGCGTTGACGCGATTCCCGTTTACCAGCGTGCCGTTGCGGCTTCCGAGGTCGACGAGGTAACAATCGGGCGGGCGGATCTCGATCCGAAAATGGTGCCGCGAAAAATGCAAATCGTCCTGGAGGCAAAGATGGGACCACGAGCCGCGGCCGACGAGGAACGTGTCGTACCGATCGAACTCGAAGTGGGCCCCTTGATGCGGCCCGGAGACGACTTCGAGCGCGACCCGCACAGTCTGCCGCTGGCGAACCTCGGTGTCGTCGGCCATCCCCCGGTCCCCGCATGGTTTCCGTCACGCGGATTATCCCACGACCAAAAGGCGGCAACAACTTCCTCTGCCTTCTGCCCCCGACGAATCGGCAAATATTGTTTGCCCTTAGGAAATACCCCAATTCCGACCGTCGGGCCGCCGCGGTTGCCGCGCGCTCACCAGCCGCGTAGATTCAGGGGCCGATGCACTGATCCGTCATGAGCCCCTCTCGAAGAAATTGCGCAATGAACCACCCGCACCACCACGATCACTCGGGCCATCATCACGAAGACAAGCCGCCTCGGCAGTTCCACAAAGACTGGCGCGTGTGGGTTGTGGTCGTCGTCATTCTGGCCGCTATGGCGACCTACGTGCTGACGAACGGCGAAGTGCTCCGCTTCGCGCCGCCTCCACCGGAGTCCGCTCCGGTGACGCCGGCTAGCAAGTAGTGAGACTGTCCGGGAATTCCGTGATGAGTGCCTGCAGGTTTCGCGAAGGACGACGGAGGATTTAGAGCCGCGACCGTGAGAGAGCGGACTATTACGGGGAGAGAGGCAACCGTTAGACCCCGCTCCCTCACTGTCGCGGCTCCGAAACTCAAATGCAATTTCCGGACGGTCTCAGCAAGTAGTGACGGCGCCCCGTGTCACGACGTGCTGGGCGGCCCGCTCTCATCGCCGCCGGCAACGTACGGTTCCAAAGCCGCCTGCCCGGGCCTGCCTGCGATGGGCAGATGCCAACCGCGGCGGACAGCCGCGATGCGTAGTCCGAAGCACAGCGCGGCTCCCAGAAAAGCGGCCACAGAGGGCGGCACGCTGAGCCGATCGCCCAGCACCACGACAGTCGCACCAGCGAGGCCGGCGACCGCATAGAGTTCGGCTCGCAGCACAAGCGGAATCTCTGCCAGCAGAATGTCCCGCGCCATCCCGCCGCCGATTCCTGTGAGCATTCCCAAGAGGGCCGCCGGCGCCGGGTGCAACCCGTACGCGATGGCTTTTTCCGCCCCCGCGACCGCAAATAGCGCGAGGCCGGCCGCATCAAACACGAGCACGGGGTTTTTCAGCCGTTCGACGACGCTCGATCCGTAAAAGATCATGACTCCGGCCAACAGCGATACGGCCGCATAGCGCCAGTCCTCGACCGCGACGGGCGGCGTCGCTCCGATCAACAGATCGCGCGTGATGCCTCCCGAGTTTGCGGCCGCGAAGGACAGGACCAAAACGCCGAAAAGGTCGAGCCGGCGCCGAACTCCGGCGGTCGCACCACTGATCGCAAAGACGAAGGTGCCGCAAAAGTCGAGCACCGAAAGAAGCGTGGTCATGACAGATCCTGATTCCAGAGGGCTCGAAAAACGTATTGGCAAGCGGTGCGACGTCGCAGACCGCCAAGGTGCTGGACCGCGCGACGTACGTGCTGGTTCGCCCGGAGCAAAATATCGGCATTTTGCTGGCGCGGAGACGTCAATCGCCAGACTTGGTCTGTCCGACATGCAACAGCACGCGCGTCCCTCGGCCGTCGAGCGACTCGACTTGCAGTTCGCCGCCGATCAGATCGCTGCGGTGGCGCATGATCCGCAGTCCCATTCCCCCGCCCCCTTCGACGTCTTTGGGCAGGCCCCGTCCGTTGTCTTCGACGGAGAGCCGGATCCCCTCGCCATCATCGAGTTTGACCGTGAGCTGGGTCGCTTTTGCGTGGCGGGCCGCATTTTGGAGCGCTTCCTGCGCGATGAGAAACAACTGAGTGGCCGTAAAGTTGTCTTCGACGGGTACCGCACCTTGGCATTCGAACCGGCACGGAATCCGAAAAATCGAAGTGACCTCCTTGGCCAGTTCCTCCAGCGAAATCCGCAGCCCTTGCGCATCGACATCGACCGGGAAGAGCCCTTTGGAAAGTGATCGGGTCTGCCGCTTGGCCTCTTCAATGCTCGCGTCGAGCTTCTCGAACACTTCGGCCTCCACGGGTTCGTGGCAATGGTGCTCCTTCAGAGTCGCGGCCAATACGCCGATCGCCGTCAGTTGCTGACCCAGCGTGTCGTGCAACTGGCGGCCGAGGTGTTGTCGCTCCCGCTCGCTGAGATCGGCCATTTCGCGTCCGAGGTCTTCGAGTTGGACCGTCCGTTTGGCGACGTCCCCTTCGAGGCGCGTGCTGTAATCTCGCAGATTGCGTTCACGCTCCACGCGGTCGCTCACGTCCGTAATGGTGATCACCACTCCGTCGATGCGATTGTCGTCGGCGCGGTAGGGAACAACGCGCCTCAAGTAGTTGCGGCCGTTATTGTCTTCGATCTCCTTGGTGAGGGGAGTCAGGCTCTCGAGCACGCGCTGCGCATCGGACAACAACTCGTCGTCAGTGAACGACTTGGCGAGATCGCTGATCGGCCGGCCGACGTCGGTTTCGATCACGCGAAACAGCTTTGTGGTGGCTTGCGTGAACCGTTTGATGCGCAGGTCCCGGTCGAGCAGGATCGTGGCGACTTCAGTGATCGACAACAGATTGTCGAGGTCGTTATTCGTCGATTCGAGCTCGGCGACTTTCTGCTCGAGCTGGTGATTGACCGTCTGCATCTCCTCGTTGAGCGACTGCAGCTCCTCCTTGGAAGTCTCCAGCTCTTCGTTGGTCGACTGCAGCTCTTCGTTGACGGATGTGACCTCCTCGTTGGCGGCTTTGAATTCCTCGTTGGAGGTTTCCAGCTCTTCGATCGTGCTCTGTAAATCCTCTCGCGTCGTCCGCAGATGTTCTTCGAGGTGAGAGATGATGAGTTCGTAGTCGTAGTCCGACGCGCGCCCGGGGGCCGATAATTCCGTTGGCGGAGCGGCCGGAGCCGGGCTGCGATCGCGTTCCTCCTCGAAAACGACGAGTAGCAGACCCTCGCGATCGCTTTCTTTTTTCAGCGGCTCGACCGTGACGCGGACGGTGAACGAGCCGTCGCCACGCTTGAGAGCAATGCCCCCCGCCGTGATTCGATGATTCTCACTGACGGCCTTGTTGATTGCGGCACGCAGCTTGGTCCGCAGGCCGTCTCGGACCATCCCTGCAAGATCGGTTGCCGGCTCACCACTGGGAAGCTGCAGGTACGCATCAACAGCGCCGTGCAAATAGATGACTTCCAGGTTGCGGTTGATGATGGCACAAGCGGGAGCGAAGCGGCGCGCCAGGATCTCTTGCGCCAACGTGGTCAGCCGTCGCGTACGCGGCTCAAGCACGGCCGGCATTCTCTGGTGAACCCGGTCGGACGAATATTGTAGCAGGCCGATGGGCGCCCCCTTGCGGCCGCCCAACCGACGATAAAGCCGCAACTTCCGCGAAACGGGCTCGAACAGCGAGCTTTGCTGATTGACCGTTTCGCTGTTCCCCAGAAACAAGTAGCCCCCTTCGTTGAGCGCGAAATGAAACAGGCTGAGAATCCGCTTCTGCACGTCGGAATCGAGGTAGATCAGCATGTTGCGGCAACTGATCAAGTCGAGCTTCGAGAACGGAGGATCGCTGATCACGTTCTGCTCGGCGAACACGATTAAGTCGCGCACGTCTTTGCTGACGCGGTAGGTGTGTTCGCCGTGGATGAGATGCCGGCGCAGCAGATCGCGCGGAACGTCGGCGGCACTGCTTTCCGGGTAAACGCCCGCCCGGGCGAACGCCAGGGCGTCGTGGTCGATGTCCGACGCGAAAACATGAATGTCGAAGACCTTGTCCTGTTTTTGGGCGTGGCTCAGGATCAACATCGCCAGCGAATAGGCTTCTTCGCCCGTCGCGCAACCGGCCGACCAGACGCGGATCGGCTTTTCGGGGCCATGCGTCGCGGCCAGTGGGACGATGACAGCTTGTTCGAGGGCTTCCCAGGCTTTGGGCTCGCGGAAAAAGCTGGTGACGCTGATGAGCATGTCCTTGAACAGCGCGTTGACTTCGCCCTGGCTCTGCCGGAGATATTCGATGTACTCCTTCATATCCGGGATGTGATTGAGCCCCATCCGCCTTTGGATGCGTCGGATCAGCGTTCCCGGCTTGTAGCCGCCAAAATCGTATTTCGCCCGCGACCGCAGAATTCCGATGATGGTATTGAGATGATCGGGCGCCTTATCGGCGACTGGCGCAGGCGGCGCTCCTTTGACGTACCAGTGTCGCACATACCGGTTCAGAACCTTCGGCATTTGTTCGACGGGCAGGATGTAATCGACGACGCCGGTTGCGATCGCACTGCGCGGCATCCCCTCCCACTCGGTTGTTTCCGGCTCCTGCACCATCACCATGCCGCCGGCCGCCTTGATCTCGCGCACGCCGTTCGTTCCGTCGCTGCCCGTCCCGGAAAGCAGGATCCCGATGGCCCGCTCATGCCGATCGTCGGCGAGCGATCGGAAGAAGAAATCGACGGGCACGCGCATCCCGCGGCGTTCCGGCGGCTCGGACAGGCGGAGTTTCTCTCCGCTCAAGGCCAAATAGTGGTTAGGTGGGATGACATAGACGTGGTCGGGCTCGATATGCAGGTCGTCGGTCGCCTCGACCACGGGCATCTGAGTGTGCCGGGCCAAAAGCTCGCTCGTCAGGCTCTGATGCGTCGGATCCAAGTGCTGGATCAGAACGAACGCCATGCCGGGCTCTGCCGGCATGGCCGAGAAGAAGCGTTTGAACGCATCCAGGCCGCCGGCCGAGGCCCCGATTCCCACGACGGCGTAGCCGGGGTTCGGTCCCTTGGTTTCCGGTTCAGGAACCGCGTCGGCCTCCGCAGACTTGCGCCGATTGGGGGGAGCTTTGGAACGCGAAGCACTAGGGGGGCGACGGACCCGGGATTGAGCGCGACTCTGAGACTTTTGAGCGCGACCGGCCGCGGTCTTCTTTTTTTTCTTCGCCATGATCTGCGCCAGCGACCGGGGTCTGGAACCCGAATGGAGTTAGCTCCGCGCTGTCCGCTCACGCAATTTTACCAGGCGAAACGGCCCCCTCAAAGCGACCAATACGAAGCGTCAAAGGACGAAGCTCCCGTTGGGCCTCTTCGGCGAAAAACCAGAGTCGCGGGTAGGCGGTCGCCGCCTTGCCTTTCTACGACTCATATTCGTGGCGCACCGATTCAGCGACCGGCCCACGGCTGTTTTGCAATTCCAATTGGGACTAAGTTAAACTCAATGAGTTAAACGCAAACTGTGCGACCCCAATGCGGTCGCCGGCCCACCTTGAGCCACACCCTCCGGACGTCCGAATTTCACGTTCCAAAATCCTATTCGAGCATTTCGATCACCGCCCACCCGAACGGAGATTTTTCGTGAGCGAATTCAAACAAAACGCCGTTTCGCGCCGCGAACTTCTGCAGACCACGGGCCGCGTGGCCGCTGCCACGGCGCTAGCCAGTGCCGCCATCGGCCCGCGTGCTTTTGCCGCCCAGGACAGCACGATCCGCGTGGCACTGGTCGGGTGCGGTGGACGCGGAACCGGAGCCGCCTGCGATGCGCTGGGCGTCAAGAACGGGCCCATCAAGCTCGTGGCCGTGGCGGATGTGTTTGAAGATCGCCTCAAGCCGAGCTTGCACAGCATCACCGAGAAATTCAAAGCTCAGGTAGACGTTCCCAAAGAACGCCAATTCCTCGGTTTCGACGGATACAAGAAGGCGATGGACTGCCTCAAGCCCGGCGACGTCGTGATTTTGGCGACTCCCCCCGCGTTTCGATGGGTCCATTTCACCTACGCGATCGAGAAGGGCCTCAACGTCTTCATGGAAAAGCCGGTCTGCGTCGACGGCCCGACCGGCAAACGCATGCTGGCGCTCGGCGAGCAGTCGGTCAAGAAGAACCTGAAAGTTGGCGTGGGACTGATGTGCCGTCACTGCGTGGCGCGAAAGGAACTGCACGATCGGATCCGCGACGGCAAGCTCGGCGATATCGTGCTGATGCGGGCCTATCGCGTGCACCAGGGGCATTACGATTCGTTCGTGCCGCCGCATCCGGCCGACATGAGCGAACTCGACTACCAGATCCGCAAGTTCCACGCCTTCCTCTGGGCCAGCGGCGGGTTGTATAGCGACTTCCTGATCCACAACATCGACGAGTGCTGCTGGATGAAGGACGCCTTCCCGATTTCTGCCAAAGGCTACGGCGGCCGGCACTATCGGTTGGATGCCATTGACCAGAACTTCGACGTGTATTCAGTCGAGTACACCTTCGCGGACGGAGCGAAGCTGATGCTCGACGGCCGCTACATGCTCGGCTGCGACGGCGAATTCGCCAGCTACGCCCACGGCACCAAGGGTTCGGCCCAGATCTCGCGCGACGGCCACTCGCCGGCGCGGTGTCGCACTTACAAGGGCCAAAACCTTGTTTCGGCCGACATGAATTGGCACTATGCCAAGCCTGAGCCCAACCCCTATCAGGTCGAGTGGGACGACCTGGTGGAAGCCATTCGTCAGGACCGCCCCTATAATGAGGTCGAGCGCGGTGCCAAAGCCAGCCTGGTTACGGCGATGGGCCGAATGTCGTGCCACACCGGTCGCAAGGTGGCGTATGACGACATCCTTGAAAGCGATCATGAATTCGCGCCCGACCTGGCCAGTTTGACACGGGGTTCGTCGGCTCCGCTGCAGGCCGGGGCGGACGGGAAATATCCGGTGCCGATGCCGGGGATGAACAAGCATCGCGAGTACGCGTAGGGCGAAACATCCGAGCGTGACGGTTCAAACGGGATTCGCCGGGATGCCGATGCGCTCCGCCACCATCTTTGAACGAGTGCACAGCGGGCTCGCTACCGCTCCGCCCTACGTGTTTACGGTCGGCGTGCCGGTCTTGGGTCTGGTCGTTGTCGGGCTCTGGTGGCTTTGGCCGACCCTGTCAGTTGTCGCGGGGCTGATCCTGTTGCTTGGTTTTGGCTCGCACATTGCCTGGCTGCGGCGCAGGGTGCGCGAGCTGGCCGATCGGGACCCGCTAACCGGCGTCGCCAGCCGAGCGTGTTTTTTGGACGAGTTGCATCGAGCGGTCGTGCGGGGCAATCGATCCGATACGCTGTCGGCTGCCGTGCTCGACTGTGATGACTTCAAGAGCGTGAACGAGCAACACGGCCACGCGGTGGGAGATGCCGTTCTGATTGAGGTGGCCGACGTTCTCTCACAAACCGTCGGCCACGGCGGAACCGTTGGTCGAATCTGGGGAGACGCCTTTGGCATTCTTTTGCCCGGGTTCACAATGGAGAAAGCGCGCAGCCTGCTCCGCGAGGCCGAGGAGCGTTTGCAAGCGCGGATGAGTGCGCACTGCTGGCCGGTGACTTTCAGCATTGGTGTTTCGTGCCAGGGCGAGCTGATCACGACGGCAAGCGACCTGCTTGCGGACGCGGACGCATTGATGTTCGCGGTCAAACGCGGCGGTCGCAATGGGATCGCCTGTCGTGGCCTGCAGGACGAACGGAGTGCGGGGACAGATGAACCGAGTCCCGAGTTCGCGAGGCAACCATGAGCCGGATTTCCGACGTGTTTCAAGTTCGCGAGACGGGACGGCTGTCTCTTGTGCGCGTCAATCCGGAAGGAGTGACCGATTTTGAGCGATTCGAGCAGTGCCGCGACGAGCTGCTCACGATTCTGAAGGAGGCCGGATGCATCGTGGTGCGTTTCGACGTCGAAGGCATTCCCTTTTTAGCCAGCGGCGTGCTGGGCCTCGTGGTCTCGATGCGAAACGCCGGGGTCGACATCCAGATTCAAAATGCGTCGGAACATGTGCGGGACGTGCTGAGAATTACCCGGCTCGATCAGCTCGTCGAAGTGCTCCCGGGGCACAAGGCGAGCTGACGATCACACCCGGCGCAGGCCCAGCATTTTTGCGAAGGTGCTCACCGTGCGAATCACCGAAGGACCGGGAGCCGGCGCGTCGGTGCGCTTTAAGACAATCAGCGTGCGATCGTCCGCCGGCGGCTTGGTGCCGCAATGTGCATCGACCGCCGCCAGGATCTGCTGCCCCACTTCATTCATGTCGGTCGAGCGTACGGCAGACACGAGCGACAGCAGGCCCGCTTCTCCCAGTTGCTTTCCGTCGACGTCCTCGCATTCGATGAGCGCGTCGGTGTAAAGCAGCATCAGGTCGCCCGACTCGAAGTCGATCGCGAATTGCTCGTAGTCGATCGGATCGAGAACGCCCAGCGGCAGATTGGACACCCGCTCGAAGTGGTAGCGAACCTTGGACGTCTTCATTGATGAGCAGTCGCCGGCCCGTTCGAGGTCGAGCGCTTCCCAAACGCCCCGCCGCGCGGAAAAGCGCAGCGGCCGGCCGTGCCCGGCATTGCACACGATCAGGTGACCTGTAGGCGCAAAATAAGTCACGAGCAATGCAGTTGCAAAACGCCCCGACTCCCGCCGCGGACGCAAACTCCTGATTGAGGGCCTGGGCAAACCGCGCCTGGTTGAGGGTGTTGATGTATTTGCGCATCAGCTTCCGCAAGAACACGGCGAGACCGTCGACCGACCCGCCGTGGCCGGACACATCCGCCAGCGCCAGCCGCGTCACCTGTCCCCCACCGCAGGTCGAAACGTAATGAACGTCGCCGCCTCCCAGGCCGCTTTCCAGCGGTCGGCTGTCGATCCAAAGATCGACGCCCGGCGCGTGGATTGTCTGCCGAACGGCTCGATTGCCGCCCAAAATCTCCATGCAATGCAACGTCTCTTCGCGCTGATTCGGCATTCTGACCCTCTTGGACGGGACGCTAGACCTGATGTTAAATCAATTGCCTGTCGTGCGTCGAAGGAACGCCCGCTGCGCGCTTGCGTTCTCGGGAGCGATGCTGCACGATCAACGGGCGAGTCACCGTTCACGATCGAACACCGCTCACGATCGAACACCGCTCACTATCGAACACCGCTCACTATCGAACACCGTTCACGATCGAACTCTGTGCGAATTCTCCAACACAGCGCGAGTCCTCAAACGCAGAGCAAATCTTCGATGATTCTCCGAAAATCGCCATTCACCCTCTGCTGCCTGGCTTGTTGTGCAATCGCGATCAGGATCCCGGCGTCCTGTGCCGAAGACGCCAACGCAACGCAGTTCGCGGTCGGCTTCGGCAAGCAAGACATCACGCCGCCGGCCGGGCTGCCGATGTGGGGTTACGGTGCCCGGCACGACAAGCTCTCGGAAGGGGCCCTCGATTCACTGTGGGCGAAGGCCATCGTCATTCGCGCCGGGAACTCGAAACTTGCGCTGGTCGGCTTGGACCTGGGTCGCGGTCCGACCGGACCAATGATGGCGAAAATCCGCCGTACGATCTCCGAGAAGGCCAAGATCGAGCACGTGTTGATCAGCGGGAGCCACACTCATCACGGCCCGGTCATCGAACTCACCGACCGAGCCGGATTTGGCAAAGGCAAATTCGATAAAGCCGTCGCTTACAGTCAAAAGTTGCCCGAGTTGATCATCGAGGCGATTCTCGCAGCCGACAAGGCCGCGGTCCCTGCTCGCCTGGGCATCGCCACCCGGGACGTCGATCTGAATCGCAATCGCCACACGAAGCACACGCCCAAACCCACCGATCCGATGCTGGCCGTGCTCCGCTTCGATGATGCGACCGGAAAGCCGATCGCTGTGCTCGTCAACTTCGCCGCTCACCCGGTGATGACCGACACCAAGATCATGAAATATTCGGCCGACTATCCCGGCTTCATGCAACGAAAGGTGGAAAACGCCCTCAAGACCAATTGCTTCTTCATGCAGGGCGCCGCGGGCGATATGAGCGTCAACGCGGGTGCGCATCGAGGGCCACAGGGTTTCGGCGAGTATTTGGGTGACCTCGTAGTCGAGCTGGCTAAATCGGCCCAATCGGCGGCGCCTGCTCATCCCTCGATTAGGGGCAAGGTCGATGACTTCGTCTTCCGATCGCGAACCGACTTCAACAGCCCGCGGGTTCTCAGCGGTTACTCGCGAGCCTTTTTCCCCGAACTCACCCGTAACTTCGTTGAGGAATACCGCGACGGCGTGCCGACCGAGCTGAACACGATCCTCTTAAACGGCGACGTCGCCTTGGTCGGCGCATCGGGCGAATTCTTCTGCAACCATTCGAACCGGCTCAAGCAGCGCTCGTACGTTCCGCATACCTTCTTCTTCGGCTACTGCGACGGACACAGCATGTATTTCCCGACGATCGAGGCGGCGTCCGAGGGGGGATACGGCGGCGACGCGACCGTTTCTCCCGTCGAGGTCGGTGCGGGCGAGCAGGTGATGAACCGGGCCCTCATCAACCTCTACACGATGCTCGGTAAATTCAAAGAGCGCGATTACGCCCCGGCACCGGCCGCCCGCCAAACGGCCGCTGCCAGCCGTTAGCGATCCTCGTCTCTCGAAAGACGGCGCCAGTCCGAGCGGAGCAAACTATGGACTATGTGAACCTGGGAAACTCCGGCCTGAAGGTGTCGCGAATCTGCTTGGGCTGCATGAGCTACGGCGTGCCCGAACGAGGTCCGCATCCCTGGACCCTCGAGGAGCCGGCGAGCCGCCCGTTCTTCAAGCGGGCCCTCGAGTTGGGGATCAACTTCTTCGACACGGCCAACGTCTACTCGGACGGGACCTGCGAGGAGATCACCGGTCGGGCGCTCCGAGATTTCGCCAAACGCGAGGAAATCGTGCTGGCCACGAAGGTGCACGGGCGAATGCGACCGGGACCCAACGGGCGCGGCCTCTCCCGAAAAGCGATCTTTATGGAGATCGACGCCAGTTTGAAACGACTCGGTATGGATTGTGTCGACTTGTATCAGATCCATCGCTTCGACAATGAAACGCCGATCGAGGAAACGCTCGAGGCGTTGCACGACGTCGTGAAAGCCGGCAAGGCGCGCTACATCGGCGCTTCTTCGATGCACGCCTGGCAGTTTTGCAAGGCGCTCTACCTCGCCGACCTGAACGGCTGGACGCGGTTCATTTCGATGCAGAACCACTACAACCTCATCTATCGCGAAGAAGAGCGCGAAATGATGGGCCTGTGCGCCAGTGAAAAGATCGGCGTGATTCCGTGGAGCCCGCTGGCCCGCGGACGGCTCGCGCGCCCCTGGGAGGAGCAAACGGCTAGCGACCGGGCCGGCAAAGACGAGTTCGGCAAGACGCTCTACACCAAATCGGTCGAGTCTGATCGCAAAGTCATCGAGCGAGTCGGCGAAGTTGCCGCCGCACACAAGGTCCCGCGGGCGCAGGTCTCGCTGGCGTGGATGCTGCACAAGTCCTACGTGACATCGCCCATTGTCGGCGCGACCAAGCCGCACCATTTGGAAGACGCGATGGTGGCGCTTGAACTCAAGCTATCGCCCGACGAAATCGCCCGGCTCGAAGAGCCTTACGTGCCGCATGCCGTGTCGGGCTTCGGCTGATCGCAGGTGCGAAGTCTTGTAGGGTGGGCCACGGCCGGCTTTGCGGCCGCAGGCCCACCATTTCGGCGGTAAATTGTCGCAGTGACGCACGCTAAATCGATTGCGTAGGTCTCCTCATGGCTCGCAATTCTCTCATCTTGCTTGCAGCCTGCAACTGGGTTTGGGCGGTTCCGCTGGCTCAGGCGCAAACCGTGAGACCATCGTCAGACTCGCAAATCACTTTCGTATCGCGTCGGTCCGGTGGAAACCTGCTGTATGTGATGAATCCGGATGGGACGGCCCTCAAGCCAATTTTCGGCGGCCCACTTGCGAATGTTCCGATGGTTGTCGAAGGCACGACGCTCTATCGCGCACCCCATTGGAGCCGTCAAAGCCCAGATCGAAGGCACTTTGCGAGTTGGGTTACCGATGAAGGGAAACCCTATGAGCGTTACCAGGGGACCGTCCGCTTCATGTTGTATGCCGGTGGAATTGACAAGTCGTGGACAAAAGTCGTCAACCCCGACTGCCACGAGGAATTTGCGTGGTCACCGGACAGTCAGCGCATCGCATTCTCAGTGTTTTCTGGCGAAGGACACAGCCAAGGCTATCTTCGAAACAAGATGCGGAGCACGGAAGTCGCGGTCTGCGGGCGCGATGGGTCGAATGAAGATTTTGTTCTCGAACAGCCGGGGATAACCATCGTGCTGGATTGGTCTCCGGACGGCAGTCGGCTACTTCTTGAGCGCCGATATTTCGACATCCAGCCCAAACGGTCCAGTGACATCCTTGAATTCCGGTTGGCGGATGCGATTGCTGCTCGCTCCCGCATGCGTGGTGCCGATGCCTCTTCACTTCGCGGTTCTATTTGGGCCGCGAACTCTGCTGGAAGCTATCTCAAACCGCTGGTCGCAGGCACGAAACAAATGGATTTTGACGATGCGCGTTATTCCCCGAA
The DNA here is from genome assembly GCA_035949535.1 of Planctomycetaceae bacterium. Classification (GTDB taxonomy): domain Bacteria; phylum Planctomycetota; class Planctomycetia; order Planctomycetales; family Planctomycetaceae; genus DASPSM01. The sequence goes on from DASZIA010000068.1 coordinate 28,503, forward strand.
CGGCAAATCCATCGCGCTAGTCTTCGCCGACCCAGAGAAAATGTACGCACCCAATGAAGTCGCGGACGATGAGTCAGGCCGCTCGAACATGATGCGCTTCCTTGGCAAACTCGCTGTCATGGAAATTGCAACCGGCGAAATGAAGACGATTGTGAATGACTCCGAAGGTCTTCGCGGTCCCATTTGCTGGTCTCCCGACGGAAATGAAATCCTTTTTTCGCGGTACCTTCCAAAAGGAGACATTCGCGAGAAAATGCCAAAAGAACACGGCTTGGCGATTTGGGGAATTCGGAAGGACGGCACTGGAGCAAGGATGATAACGACCGGATGGAGCCCCGATTGGCGGTGAGGCCTTCCAGCCCTCGCGCAAGCCAACGATTTCCGCGGTATTCGGCGGATCGATCGGTCTAAGATGGTGGGCCAGCGCTCGCTTCACGAGCTTGTCCCACCCTACGCAAAGCTACTTCAGGAGGTAGGCGTTCACGACTGAGATACCCGACATCAGGGTGCCGACGATTCCGAGCAGGCCCTGATCGTTGCCGCAGAGGTACAAGTTCTCGAGGTGCGTGCGGCCGTTCGAGACTTTTTCGGCCGCTCCGTACACGCAGCCATTCAGATGGCCGGTGAATCTCCGGATCGTACGAGGCGTGAAGAAGTCGGTGTCGACGATCGAGGAACGGAAGTCGGGGATCACGCGAAGAGCCGACTCGAGCAAGCGGCCGCTCCACTTAATCTTCTCGCGTTCGTAATCTTCCTGCGACAGGTTCAGCCAATGGGCCGGGTTCGCGAGGGCCGTAATGCGAATGCGTCCTTCCTCGGGCGGTCGGCCATATTGGAAATTGTTGGGCGAGCAGATGATGCCGCTGTGGAGATCGAGAGGCGGGTTCGGCATTTCGTAGCGGAATTTCGGAGAGTCGTTGTAGAAGACGATCGTCGCGTCGTGGCCCAGCTCGGAAGGCTGGCGATCGAGCGAATAGATCGACTCGGTGTAGGTGATGTCGCCTGGCTCGATCGATGGACGCCGGTCTTCGCTGCCTGCGAGCAGCCGCAAGGTCTCCAGCGTGCCGGCCGACGAAATCACATTGGCCGCTTCGATACTTTGGCCGTCGTCGAGCACAAGCGAAGTCGCCCGGCCGCGACGGCTCTCGATCGCGCGGACGCCGCTCCGCAGACGCAGCTCGCCACCGAGCTCCTTGAATCGGCGGACAAGCACTTTGAGAATGCGCCGCACTCCCTCGAACGGGCGCGCGAATCCTTCCAGAAAGATGCTGCGAAACATGATGGCGAACTGAGTAAAGTCCATGTCGTTCGGCGTGGCGCTGCCGTAGAAGAGGAGCGGGCACATCAGCATTTCAATCAAGAGCGCGTCGCTCAGAAAGTCCCCAACCACAGCTCGCGCGGAGAGTTTGCATTTCTCAAAGCTGGCGACCTCGAAGTCCACAACATGTTCGACCAGCTTTGCAAATCCGTCGACTTCCGAGGGAAATCGCTCGCGGATCTGCTGCATCAGGTCGTCGATGCAGTTGGTGAAGCGCAGCGTGCAGTCCGGAAAAGCGACGGTCGAGAAGCACTGGGGTGACAGTCCAAAATCCTCCCATCGCAACCGGAGTTGCCGAAGGACTTTGCTCAAGGGGCCGGCCTTCGTGCCGGGGGGCGCATAATTCGTCACCGCGTGCAGGCCGACGTCGTGGTTACGCCCGCGCAGGCGATAAAACGAATTCAGGCCGCCGATGGTCGTGTGCCGCTCGAGAATGCACACCGACTTTTCGAAGTAGGCCAGCCGGATCCCCGCGGCCAGACCCGACATGCCGGCGCCGATGATGACCGCGTCGTAGGCCACGGGGTCATTCGCCTGAGGAAACGGTTTGCTTCCCGTTCAAGCCGAAGCCTGGGCGCCCTTTAAGAGCGGTGAAAGGTAATCGACCGTGCCCGCCATCGTTGACAGGCGCGGATAGTCGTTTTCGGGAATCTGAATGCGATACTGCTTCCGCAGTTCCATGACGATGTCCAGAAAATCCATGCTATCGAGTTCCATCTGCTCGCGCAGCGGGACATCGTCTTTGAGGCAGGTCAAGTCTTCATCCGGCGCGATGCGCTCGAGGATATCGACCACGACCCGCCGAATGTCGTCCTGATTCATTCCCAAAGCTCCAGCCTTTACTCAAAGGACCACGCGGATCCGATCGCTACTCGATTTCTTTCCGCGCTATCCGTTCTGCCCCGTCTCGCAATCCGCCCTTTGTCGCGCAAGTTTTGGACGCTTGTGCGGGGCGTAACCCCAACCAGCGCGAAGTCTCTCAGCTCGTGGACGGTTGGAGTTTCTTCACGATGACGACCGAATTGATCCCCAGCATGCCGAACGAATTGTTCAGAATGCAATCGACTTTCCCCAGCCGGCGCGGCCTGTTGGCCACGATTTGTGGCATCGCGCAGTCGGGATCAATCGTATCGAGGTTGATTGTAGCGTGTGCGATTCCATCGTCAAACGACGGGAGATTCCCCAAAAGCTCCAGTGCCCCTGCCGCTCCCATCGCGTGCCCAATAAAGCTCTTGGTGTTGTTGATGGCCACGTTGGGGCATTCGCCGAACACTTGCCGCAGAGCCCCCACCTCCTCGATGTCCCCCTGCTGGGTCGCCGTCGCGTGACTGCTCACGATATCGACATCGCTCGGCTTGAGCCCCGCTCTCGCTAGCGCAAGCAGCATGCATTCGGCCTGCCGCCGCCGATCGGGCATAACGAAGTCGCCGGCGTCGGAATTCATCGCGTAACCGACGATTTCGCCGTAGATTCTGGCGCCCCGCGCCCGGGCGTCGGGCAAGCGCTCCAGCACACACAGCCCGCCCCCTTCGGCGACGACGATGCCGTTGCGGTCTCGATCAAACGGGCGACTGGCTTTGGTCGGGTCGGCGTGTTTCGCCAAGGCGCCTTCCGCCTGGAAACTCGCAAAAATGCCGAACGTGTGGATGCTCTCGGAAACGCCCCCCGCGAGCGCCTGATCGACCTCTCCCAACCGCAGCATCTGCACGCCGTGGATCAAACCGGCATTCCCCGCGGCACACGCGGCACCGACCGTAAGATGCGGGCCGGTGATCCCCAGGCTGATGGTGACTTCGCCGGCCGGATTGTTGGCGACGGTTCGCGGATTGTGATGGTGCGACCAAACGGAGGTGTCGTACTCGTAGCGGGAAATCTCGTAGATCTCGTTCTCGGTCTCGACGTTGCCGTGCTCGGTGATGCCGATGAAGACGCCGACCCGCGCTTTTTCGATCGTGGCCCACGGCAGGCCCGCATCCTGAACGGCCTCGTGACCACAATAAATCGCCAGCGAACCGGCCCGAGTCCCGCGGCGAAGGTCTTTTTTCTTTTGGTAACGCAGGACATCGCAACGGCAGACCCCGGCAACCACCGGCTGCATAAAGCGGGTTTCGTAGGGGACAACACCCGATTGGCCCTCAAGCAGGGCACCACGAAATTCCCGCAGGTTATTGCCGTTTGGGGCGGCCAGCCCGACGCCGGTGATGACGATGCGATTGCGATCGGACACGCGGCTGGCCATCACGTGAAAGTGGTTAACTCTTTTGCGCGCAAGGCGATAGGCTCTGGACGCGAGAGGAAAGCCCAGAGATTACCGCACGCGGCAGTTCGTGACAAGCGGCCCAATTCCGTCATTGGAAGCGAGGCACAGTCAACGGCCGCATTGCATCGACGATGCGGCACGCCACAACTCGCGTTCGTCGGACGAGCCATTGGCAACTCGTGTGGTCAAAACCGCTCTTGCGTGAAAACCAATCCCGACCATAATTTGCGGCCCTCCCAGTCTTTACATGCTTTCGGGATACGCGCGGATGTGGTGCCCCAATTGTAAGGCGGAAGTTGCCGCCGAGGTTGCAGCCGACAACCGCCGCGTTCGCTGCGCCACATGCGGCGGGGAGATCCCAATCGCGGCCACATTTCCCGGCAAGGCGAAAACGCGAGAAGCCCGCGAACTCTTGGATCGCTGGGCGTCTGAACGCCAATCCGATCCGGAACCGGCCCGCGCTCCGTTGACCGCAGGCCGCGCCACGGGGGCGGCAACTCGCTCGGTCGGAGTGGGGGGCGTGAATCTTGAGGCCGAATCGGCTGACGGACCGCAGGAATCGCAGGGCACTTCGCGGCGATTCGACTCGGCCCAGTCGCTTGCCGGACCCATCGTTGGCGAGTCGCGCCGCGGCCAAAATGCGGGCTACGCGACGAGCACAGCGGCAGCGGCGCCGGAAACCGTCTCACGGTCCGAATCCGGCCGCATTCACCGTATCCATGGCACCGATCTGGGTGGTCCGAATTTCGACATCCAAGGCAGTCTTCTCGAAACCGATCGGCGCAAAACAAACTGGACCTATGTGCTGGGGCAATTGCTGGCTTATGCGGGCGTGGCTCTGCTCACGGTTGGCGGCACGCTCGTGCTCTGGGGCTATTTTGGCGGACCGGCCAGTTATGCTCCGACCGGCTGGCTCACGACGATGGCCGGCCAGATGATTTTGATCCTGGGAGTCGTTACGCTCGTCTCCGGCGGCATGGAACAGACCAACGAAGATGTGCGGGTGCGCATCGAACGTCTGGGCGAGCGGATGATTCGGATCGAACAAATCGCGCGCGATCACGCGCTGCGCGGACCCAACGTCGCTGCCGACTATTCGCGTGTGCAAAGCTCGGACGCCGGTTCTCGGGAAGAGTCCGAGCTGCGCCGCTAGTGCCACGCGAACCTGCCCGCGTTTTCGCAATTCGTCTGCGGGATCGCGTTGGAAGGCCCAATTCGTCGAGTTTTCGCCGCGCGTGCTTCCCGATGAATTCGACGCTTTGATCTTCTTCGAAGAGACGAATCCGTCGAAGTTACTGCAATAGCGATCGCGTCCGTTTATTTGCGAAAAACAATGGAATGGAATCTTGCTGGGACGGGATACTCCGGGGCACTGGCTCGCGCAGCGTCCTCGCTTTGTTTCTGAGCTCGATTTTGCTGGAGCAGGTTGCGTCTCGCCCCAAGGCAGAAGGATGCGTAATGACAGAGTCCGTGAACGGCCTCGTGAATGTGTTTCTGCTGGTCTACGCGGGGTTGTTCCCCATCGTAAACCCGATCGGCGCCGCGCCGATTTTCTTCGGCCTGACCCGAGATTGCACGGAGCAGGAACGCCGCCTTTTGGCGCTGCAAGTCGCACTCAACAGTTTCGCCCTGTTACTTGGCTCGCTGTTCGTCGGCTCGTATGTGCTCGAGTTCTTTGGGCTCACCTTGCCGATCGTGCGGATCGCGGGTGGGCTCGTCGTCGCCGCAGCCGGCTGGAACCTTCTCCAGGCAGGAAATAGTGGGGGCGACGACAGGACCGAGCATCGGCCAATCGTCCCGGCTGATGCGTTTTATCCCCTCACCATGCCGCTCACCGTGGGACCAGGGTCGATTGCCGTGGCCATCACACTCGGCAGTCAGCGGCCGCGAGTGGCTGGTCCCGAGGTCGCCTTACTCGCCGGCGCGGCCATCGCTGGCCTGCTCGCGATCGCCGCGACCATCTACGTGTGCTATCGGTTTGCCGAGGGGGCAATCACGCGACTTGGCAAGCACGGTACCAACGTGTTGGTGCGGCTGTCGGCGTTCATCCTGTTCTGCATCGGCATCGCGATAATTTGGAACGGCTACAGTGCCCTTGTCCCGCCGAGAATTGAGCCCAAGGGGGAAAGCAGCGGCTTGTCTTCTGCCGCCGGGGAAGCAGCCGATCTTCAAAAACGGAGAGCCAGCCGCCAGATGATGCTGGCCGCGATACACGCCAGTCCGACGAGGATCACCAAACCGGGCAGACCGATCCGCTGCCCCTCGCGCAGATGCCGGACGATCTCATCGTCTCGCATTCGCGGATCAAGACCCCGTTGCCGTGGGGTCGACAAGCCGCTCAGGGCGGCGCACAGCGAGCCGACCACGAGAATGATGATCCCGACGGCCAAAAGGTACCAAGGGTAGGCAATCATTAAGCAGCCAGTTAATCCCGTCGACGGCAATTCCGCAACTATTTTTTGGGCATTTCAAATTCAGGCACTGCGTCGGGATCGTGGGCCACGAAGGCTCGATACAACCAGATGTCGTAAACGATCTTCACGCCGCCGGCGATGAAAAAGGGAAAGCTGATCAGCCTGGAATCCGCCAGGCAGTAGCCGGCGAGAATCGGAGAGAGAGCCGCGCCGACTGATCGGGCGACCGTCGTGATCCCCGACGCGGCAGACCGCTCATCCGGGTGGACCACCGCCATGGTATAGGACTGACGCGTCGGCACGTCCATCTGCGAAATGCAAAAGCGAACAAGCAGAACTCCCACCGCGAGCTCGACCGTCGGCATCAAGGGGACGAGGATCAGCAAGACGTTCGACGGGAGGTGCGTGAAAACCATCGTGTTGATCAAGCCGAATCGATTGGCGAGCGCCGCCGCTCCCAGAGCAGAGGCTGCTGCAAACAGGTTGGCAACGAAGAACAGGCTTCCCAGAGCAGCCGGGTCCAGATGAAATCGAACGTAGAACCAATAGGCGACGATGCTCTGCAGAATGAAACCGCCCCCGAATGCATCGAGTGCGAACAATGCCGAGAGCCGAAGCACGACGGAGCGAGAACGGTACAGACCCAGCCAACGCTTTTGCGGAAGGCCCGCTGGTGTCTTTCTCGATTCGGCGGCCGGGCTCAGTCGAGTGAAGCCCAGGGCCAAGAACACGCCGACGATTCCGTAGGCGACGACGAGCGGCCGGTAGACGGCGGCTCCGGTCGTCCCGACTCGAAGGAATTGCTGGCAAGCGAATCCGCCGACAAGCGCCCCAAACGCAGCCGTCACCGAGCCGACCAGGTTGTACCAGGCAAAGACGGCCGTCCGCTGGTCGTCGGCGACCGTCTGGGAAAGCGCCGCCTGTTCAATCGATAGAAAGGGCCCCACCTCCTTGTCGCTGGGACTCAAGACTCCAATCGTGGCCGCGACCACCAGCCACAGGAAATTCGCCGTCAGCGCAAACACGACTCCGACCATTGCCATCAGGCAGGCACCGAGGATCAGCATCCGCTTTCGTCCGATTCGATCGGCCGCGGTGGTGATCCAGAGTGAAATCACGACGTCGCCCAAGAGCGTCATCGTCAAAAGGAGACCGATCCGCTCCTCGCTGAGTCCTTCGCTCTTCAGGTACAGCAGCAGGACGACGGACAGGAATCCGTAGGCGAACATCCGCGTGCCGCGGGTGGCAAACAGCAGCCAGCCATCGCCGGAAAGCGTGTGAAACAGACGTGAGGCCGGTGGGAGCAACCGCAAGCGGGGTTCCTTCACTTACCCCAAGCCTCCGTCGGGCTTGCCTCGGCGAACCATTTCCTTGCAATAGGCGTAGAGAGCGTCGTAAACGATCCACTCGGCGGCATTCAACTCGTGATCATCTTGGAAGCCGAGATGCCTGAATCCCTCGGCGACGGCGTTGAGCCCGGCCGATTCTGGCTGGTTCCACAGCGAGTTGTCGGTGTCAGCTCCGTTGACGATTTTTGCCAACAGGACGAGCGCCGGGTCGTTCATCAACCCGTGTTTCTTCAAAATGGCATCGAAGGAACATTCTTTGCCGTGGTGTCCGAATTCGACGTTGGGCACGTCGTACGGGATTGCCCCCTCCTTCTCAGCGACAGTCATGACTTGATCCGCCGGCACGAACAGAAACTCGGCGTGCGGGTCGACGAACTTTTTGATGAGCCACGGACAGGCGACTCGATCCACTTTGACCTTCTCGCGGGTGATCCACTTCACCTTAGTTTCCTTCAACGTTGCTCGAGAAGACGAGCGGCCTCGCGATCACCACAGGAGCGACGAACGATCATCGCGGCTTGGCTTGAAAAATCCGAAGCTCCGGCCTGGTTCCGTCCGTCTGACGGGGGACCGGAACATACAGGCGTCCGCGCTCGGCGTCGAATAGGCACGTGCGCGCCAGCTTCCCGGTCGAGATCCGCTCGACCACCTCATAGCGGTCGGCCTCCTTGCGCTGGATCACGGCGAGGACTCCTTCGCCGCAGGAAGCATAGAGACGCGCACGTTTCTTGTCGTAGAAAAGGTCGTCGATGTCACCCGGAATCTCAATGCCGACAACTTCTTTCCCGGTCGTGACGTCCAACACGACGACAGTCGGCCGCTTACGGCAACCGACGAATAACCGACCGCGCCGAGAGTCGAAGGCCAGCGGATAGTTGGCTTCGGCCAGCGTCAGCGGGAACTTGGCAATAACCTTGTTCGTACGGGTGTCGACAGCGGCAACCTGGCTGGGCATGGGGATATTGATGTACAGCCGGGGCTGGATCGGATCGAGCTGAAAGGCTTCCGGCGCTCCTGGCAGTTTGACCGTCGCCCTCACCTCCATGGTCATCGGATCGATGACGGACAGTCCGTTCTCTGCATGCGCAACGTAGATCTGCTTCGTCCGGGGGTCGTAGCGGACGTTGTCCGCGTCGTCGAGTTTCACGGACCGGATGATCTCGTAGCTTTTGCCGTCGAAGATGTTGCAAACGCCATCCTTGCCGTTCCGCGCGAAGATGCGGTCCACGTTGGGGACGTAGGCGACTCCTTGGATCTTGTGCTGATCCGGGATCTGCTTGATTAGCCTGCCGGCCTTCAAATCAACGACATCAAGGCTGTTGTTCGACAGATTGGCGATAAACAGGCGCTCGCCGTTGCGGTCGAGGGCCAAATGGTCGAGGCGCCCCGCAGCGCCTTTCAAGGGGATCGTCTTGACCAGCTCGAGGGCCTCAGGGTTAGCCAGCGCCGGCTGGCCACAGGCGACAATGGCGAGCAAAGCGATCCGCCACGCGATCCATTGAGTTCGCGATCGAAAACGGTCGTTCATCGGATTCCTACGTTGTTTGAATTCTGTTTCAGAAAAACCTCTCCTGCAATTGAGCAGCGTTTTGCCGCTGCGCCTCAATCTTCGCCAGAGCCGGGGACGCTGCAACACTGCGACTGCACAATGAGGGAATTTTCATCGTTTCGTCGATTGTGCGGTCGGTTTGTGGCTTTGATAATCGAACGCGCGAGATAACGAAGACGATGCACCGAATCTTGATTCGTTGAAAACCAGAAGAAACTGCTGAACGGTCTTGATCTCAGTCTCACCCAGGGACTGGAACGAGGAAAAACACACGCCTCGCGTCACTAATAGGTTTGGGCCCGGTTGGTGGACTGGTCACAACGAATGCAGTGAAGAGATGAGCGATTCGAATGGAAGCCAGCGAGGCCCGCTGGCGATCGCGTCTTCTGGCGCCGCCGATGTCCCCACTTCGGCGGCTCGCTATGCGCTTTGGCAACTGTTGGCCTATTTTGTCCGTCTCGGCACGCTCGGCTTCGGGGGCCCGGTCGCGCTTGTCGGCTATATGCACCGCGACCTAGTCGAGCGGCGCAAATGGATTGGGGAAGCGGATTACAAGGAAGGTCTGACACTCGCTCAGTTGATGCCCGGACCGCTGGCCGCCCAATTGTCTATGTATCTCGGCTACGTCCATTACGGGGTTGTTGGGGCGACGCTTGTCGGCATCGCGTTTGTCTTGCCGTCGTTTCTGATGGTTGTCGCCCTCGGTTGGGCGTACCAGCTCTACGGCGGATTGCCCTGGATGCAGGCCGTCTTTTACGGGGTGGGGGCCAGCGTCATCGGCATCATTGCGATCAGCGGGTACAAGCTGACGCAGAAGACCATCGGCAAAGACGCGCTGCTCGCGGCGATCTTTGCGATCAGCATGTCGGTCACTGTCATCACTGAGTCCGAGATGGTGCTTCTGTTTTTCGCGGCAGGCTTTGTTGTTTGGATCATCCGAACGCCCCCCAGATTCCTGCGCCGTGATCGGATCGGCACGATGGCGTCTCTGATCGTTCCGCTTGCGGCGATCGGCTCGGGAACACAGGCCGACGCAGACCAGACGCTACTTCAAATCCTTCTCTTTTTCACCAAGGCAGGCGCATTCGTCTTCGGCAGTGGTTTGGCGATTGTGCCGTTTCTGTACAGTGGCGTCGTCCATGAATACGGCTGGCTCAACGAGCAGCAGTTCCTGGACGCGGTGGCGGTGGCCATGATCACGCCTGGCCCTGTTGTCATCACCGTCGGGTTCATCGGCTATCTCGTGGCGGGTTTCCCCGGTGCGATGGTCGCAGCCATCGGCACATTTTTGCCTTGTTATCTGTTCACAATCATTCCGGCCCCGTATTTCAAGAAGCACGGCAAGCGGCCGGGAATCGTCGCCTTTGTCGACGGAGTGACGGCGGCGGCGGTTGGAGCGATTGCAGGAGCGGTGATCGTCCTGGGCCGCCGGACCATCTTTGGGACGGGATGGTCGCCGGACATCTGGAAACTCCTGATCCTGCTCGTGACGGCGGCTCTGCTTTGGCGATTCAAGAAATTGCCGGAGCCGCTGATCGTCGTTGGGGCCGCGGCGCTCGGCCTGGCGGTATACCCTTTGGTCGGGCGGTAGCCCACCTGCTAGGAAAGGAGTGATCGGATTGACACCGGCCCTCTAAAGAAGTTTTCAAGTTGTTTACACGGGCGTAGAACATTCGTCTCGATCGAAATTGAAAAGCGTGGACAATGGATGTAGGTGCGCGCGGGAGAAGGCAACTTCCTCGCTGCTGAGGCACCTGCTGCGCCAGGTGCACAGTTTTTGTACACCGAGGACGGGACTCCGGGATTGGGACGGGACTCCGGGATTGGGACGGGACTCCGGGATTGGGACGGGACTCCGGGACTGGGACGGGACTCCGGGACTGGGACGGGACTCCGGGACTGGGACGGGACTCCGGGACTGGGACGGGACTGGACTCCGCGGCAAAATGGTGTGCCTGCGGCCGCAAAGCCGGCCTGGTCACACCCTACAACTGGGACGGGGCACAGGGACACGAGCGCCTACACGATGGCCAGGGCGTTCGCTGTCAACGCTTCCAATTTCTGGTTGAGCAGGGTGGCGGTGGGGGTGATGGCGTCGTTGGCGAATTGGCCGAAGAGGGAGGAGGGCTTGTCGTATTCGAGGCAGGTTTGGCCTTGTTCATCTTGATAGAGGAGGAGCCGCAGCGGGGCGTAGAGGCCGGCGCGGAGGTCGTGCTGGGTCATTTCGAGGGCGATTGCCGGGTTGCCGACGACAAATTGGACGGCTTTTCGCGGGCGGCCGACAACGCCGAGCAGCAGACCGTGGTCGCTGGCGCCGAAGAGCATGAAGCCGCCCGGTCCGGCCATCGAATTGATCTTCGCCTTGGCTTGCTGCGGGTCTCTGCTGGCGAGGGCCAGCCGTAGAATTTCCGGATCGAACCGGCCCAATTGGCGGGCGAGATCATTGGCGACCTCTTCAAACGGCTTATCGGCCGTCAGGCAGACATGTTCCACGACAAAACGAGATTCGCTCATCGAGGCAACCCCCTTAGCGCCAAGGTTTTTTCACTAGCGGCTTGCTGACGAGCGTTATTGACTAGCCAACCACGTGCCAACCGTGAGGCTCAAACCGAACGGTTGCTCGCAAAAGCCGAGTCGGCGGTAGACTTCGGCGATTTTGGGATCGGCCTGGAGGTAGACGTGTTGTCTCTCGAGACGCGAACACACCTGCCGAATCATTTCCCGGGCAATACCGCTGCGGCGAAAGGCCGATTGCGTCCAGACGTCGACGAGATAGGCGGTACAGACTCCATCCGACAGCACCCGCGCGGTTCCGACGATGCACGAACCGCGGCGGGCGATGCAAATCGCGAAGGCTGTTCTCAAAAGAGCGTCGCAGCTGCTCGGGCGAACGGCCGTTGTCGAAACGGTCGGCGGCAAGCGCCGATTTCAGCGCGCTCCAGTCGACTTCGGCCGTTTCCGATGCGTAGGAAACGCTGCCGCCGGAGTCTTCAGCGGAGTTCATAAGCGGCGGGGCGCTTGACATTGGTGATTTTTCAGAACGGGCAGGTGGCACATCTCTCGCACTCGAAACCGTGGAACGGCGGATTTTGCCTCGGTTGTTGCCGAAAGGCATCATCGACGCTACGAGCCTTTGCATGACGGAGTTTTCACTAACGGATCCTTTCTTTCCAGCACTGCGACCTATGCTTTCCCTAGCGTCACGACTCAAACGCTTTGCGTCATTCGATGCAAGCAAGCGTCTGGGTGTTCGGCCTTGCATGTCCGGCAGGGCGACCAATCACCAGAAATCGAGAGGACCACCATGAAAAACTTTGCCACGTTCGTCAAGCAGTTTTTGGTTTCCGAAGACGGCCCCACCGCGGTTGAATATGCCGTGATGTTGGCTCTGATTATTGTGGTCTGCTTGACCGCCATTCAGGCGGTCGGCACCAA
>DASZIA010000069.1:0-3078 GCA_035949535.1 Planctomycetaceae bacterium
GGCGCAGCTCGGCCGTTGAAATCAGGTTCACCCGGCCAGCCCGGAGAGTGCGCGAGTAAAGCTCCTCGTCCTTGCCGACCACCACTTGCCGCGTGTCGTTCTTGATTTGAATCACGTACAGCGGCGAGCCGGTTGCGACACCGAGCCCCTTGCGCTGGCCGACGGTAAAGTTGTGAACCCCGGCGTGCTCCCCGATCACCTTGCCGTCGGTAGTCACCATTTCGCCGGCAATTTCGGTTGGAGTGTCTCCCTGCTCGCTGAGATAGGCTTCGAGAAACCGCTTGTAGTCGCCGCCGGGGACGAAGCAGATTTCCTGCGAGTCGGGCTTTTCGGCAATCACCAGCATGTGCTTGCGGGCAAGTTCGCGCACTTCCGGCTTGGTCATGCTGCCGAGCGGGAACAGAGCGCGGCTTAATTGCTCCTGAGTAAGGCCGAAGAGGAAGTATGTCTGGTCTTTGGACTGGTCGGCTGGGCGCTTCAACAGCCAGCGGTCACGCTGCTCGTCAAAGACGACCTTGGCGTAGTGGCCGGTGGCAATTTTATCGGCGCCAATCTGTTGGGCCACAATAAGAAGCTGGTCAAACTTCAAGTGATTGTTGCAGAGGCTGCAAGGGATCGGCGTACGCCCGGCAAGATACTCCTCTACGAACGGACGAACCACATCGCGCTCAAAACGCTCTTCGTGATTGACCACGTAGTAGGGGATGCCGAGGGTTTCGGCGACGCGGCGAGCATCGTAGACGTCGTCGATTGAACAGCAGCGGCCCTGGACGGATTCCGGCATGCCTTCGTGTCCGGCGAGACGGCGCTGGTTCCAGAGTTGCATGGTCAAGCCGATGACGTTGCGGCCGTCGGCATGGAGCATGGCCGCGACGGCCGAGGAGTCGACTCCTCCCGACATGGCGACGGCGATGGTTTCGGAGGGCAGCATTTAGCACTCAGCCGTCAGCACTCAGCAAGTAGCTTTTCACAGGTCCGATTCGGCTAAGTGCTAGCGGCTGACGGCACTCTTCTTCGATAACTGAGGCCACACCGGCGACAATTCCCGCAAACGCTCTACTGTTTTCGGGACCAGGGCCAATGCGAAGTCTACATCCTCGGCCGTATTTTGTTTGCCGAGACTAAAGCGAATGCTGGCTCTCGCTCGGTCGGGACGCAACCCCATCGCGGTCAGCACGTGCGACGGTTCAATCGCGCCGGAAGAACACGCCGCGCCGGTCGATACGGCCAGTCCTTTCAAATCCAGCGCGATGACCAGCGCTTCGCCTTCGATGCCATCGAAATAAATGTTGGTCGTATTGGGCACGCGTGGCGCGCCTTCGCCGTTCAAGCCGGTGGCTTCGACTTCGAGTAATTCCCTTTCCAGGTGGTCGCGCGCAGCCGCCATCTTTTGATCGGTGTGATCGTCTCCGCGTTCGAAGCCGGTGCGCGCCAACTCAGCTGCCTTGCCTAAACCAACGATCCCGGGTACGTTTTCCGTCCCAGCGCGGCGCGAGCGTTCATGGCGGCCGCCATGGAGCATGGGCTCGAGCTGAGTTCCCTTGCGGACGTAAAGAGCGCCCGCGCCCTGCGGCCCGTGAAGCTTGTGGCCAGAGATGGTCAGCAGGTCGCATCCGATTTCGTTGACATCGATCGGGATTTTCCCCGCCGCTTGCACGGCGTCGGTGTGGAAATAAATGTCAGCTTCGGCAGCGATCTTTCCAATCTCTGCGACCGGTTGCACGACGCCGGTCTCGTTATTGGCGAACATGATCGTGATCAACTTCGTATTCGGCCGGATCGCGCGCTTCACATCTGCCGGATCCACCAGGCCGCGGCCATCCACCGGAATGTAGGTAACTTCGCATCCCTGCCCTGCCAGACGCTTGCAGGAGTTGAGCACGGCGTGATGTTCGACGGTCGAGGTGATGACATGATCGCTCTCGCGCGTTAAACCAAATATGGCTAGATTGTCGCCTTCTGTGCCGCCGCTGGTAAACACGACTTCCGAGACGCGGCAGCCCACCAGTGCGGCCAAGGATTCACGGGCGCGTTCTACGGCGGCCCGCGTCTCCTGTCCATGATGGTGGATGGAGGATGCGTTGCCGAAGTGCTCGCCAAAGTAAGGTCGCATGGCCTCTAGCACTTCGGGGAGCACCGGAGTGGTCGCGTTGTTGTCGAGATAGACCCGCCGCAGCATGTTGGTTCTATTGTACCGATGCGGGGCGCAACAGGGCAGGTTTACGTGTAACGACGGGGGTTGTGGCGTCTGCCGGAGACGCGGCAAGCCGCGTCACTAGGGGAAATCAGAAATCAATGTCCTTGGGCCATCTGCGGCGTGCGTTCCCCGAGGGTGAAATTCACACCCGCCGTGCCATGGGAATTCACCGTGACCGATTTGCTCCAGATGATGGGATCGGAGAAAACCGGGCGCTTCACCCGGACTTGCGTCGCAATGTCATAGAGTGAGCTCTCGCCAACCACTCTCCATCCTTCGTGCCAGGCAACGATTTCGTAGTTGCCGGGAGGAACCTGGGTGAGTTCGAAATTGCCATCCTGGTCGGTCACCGCGTAGTAGGGATGCTTCGCTACGATCATTTCGCTATTCATCCAGACATGTACGTTGCACCGCATGCTTACTGTGCCTTCGCGGGTCATGGGACGCGCGATCTCCTGGCCCTCAAGAACGAACGGGAGGTTGTAATCCGCGCTGCCCGACATTTGCACCGTGTGCAGCAAGGGGTCGCTGTCCCTCACCGTCAAACTCGCTTGCAGCGGCACCAGCAGAACATGGGGTTCGTAGCGGCAGGTCTTTTGGTTGAGGAATCGCCGCGACGCGGGCAGGTCCATCGCCTTCCCCCGGCTGATGTTCCTGAGAAACACAACCGTGTTGGCGACGCCGCCGTTTGGGCCGACCAGCAAGCGCTCAAGGTCGCGGTGCTTTTGGCCCAGCGGATCGCAGACCTGTGGGTCTCGGTTGATCTCGGAGGGCACGAGGTGAGGCAAGGCTCCCTGCCACTTCACGGTTCCCTTGATCGATCCTCCGTCCTGGACGGAGACGACCTGGTAACCCGCCTGTCCGGCAGAACGCTCGGGCGC
>DASZIA010000070.1:0-8712 GCA_035949535.1 Planctomycetaceae bacterium
GCCGGCGATGACGGCGCCGACAGTGACCGACCCAGCGATGCCTGCGCCGACGATGGTCGACCCTGCAATGCCCGGCGAGACCCTGCTCAATCCGGACGGCACACCGTTTTCGGGCTCGCTGACCCCCGTTCCCGAAGGGGCTGGACTTCCGTCGAACCCGGGGCCTCCCCGTTTGCGGATGTCGGAGGCGAAGGAAAAAGGCAAGGACATCGGAAAGGATCCCAAGCCGATCGCCGAAGGCGTGAAGCCGATTCCCGCGTCGCTGGTCTTTCGCACGCGCGACATCGTGCGGCCCGACCTCCTCCGCGGAAAGAACTATCGCCTGGCTGACTACACGCCGCTGGTCGACTTCAATTTCCGCTTTGAGATCGAAACCCCCTGGGGCACGATTCCCGCGCACGGAATGGCGATGCTCGACCTGCGGCTCCGCGAACTCTGCTCACTCGAATACGGCTCGCGCATCGCCGAGAAGAATCCGATGTTCAGCGAGGGTTTCGCGCAGGCGATCTGCCACACGCCGCAGGGGGCGTACATTTTCGCCACCGATCCGATCGGCTCCGTCCGTCGCACGGGGCAAGCGCTCAAGCGAATGGCGCTCTACAAGAAGAGCCCCGGCGGTTGCAAAGCCAATTGCGAACCGCGCCGCCGGCTGGCCTGCTTGATCGGCTGCGACCCCGAGACGCGTAATGAGCCGCTGCAATGTCTGCTCGACGACATGTCGATCAACGCCTCCGGGGGATGGCTCACGGTGGAGGTCGGCCTCAATTTCGGGCTTCCCGGATTGGGCTTTCTGCCGGCCAACACCGAGTTCAAGAAGATGATGGAGCACCGCTCCACGCTCGAAATCCAGCTCGACCTCGACACCGCACTCACCGAGTTGGGCGTACCCGAGGCGAGCCGCACGCGATTCTTCACTTCGCAAAGCTACACGACGACACAGCGGATGGCCTTCGTCTATTATCTCCGGAAACTCATCGGCATCGAAAACCTGGCCTCCCTGGTGGACGGAGCCGCAGACACGCGGACCGAGTCGGAAGCCCTGGCCTCGATCCGCGAGCTGCAATTGATCGTCGACCTGCGCCGTACGCGAGAATTGGCGCGGGTGACCTTTATCGGCGTTCCCGTGCTGACGCAAGACGATGGCACGCAGATCATCGTGACGGTCGCCGACTATCTCGTTGAGACGCCGCGGACCGCGCAAATGATCGCCGCTTACCGCAAGACGTTTGCCGAGGTGCCGACAAAACTGGCGACCCTCGGCCGCGTCTCGCCGGGAGCGCTGAAGCAATTCACGGCCGCCGGCATCGAAGTGATCCGCCACAAGCTCGGCGAGGCCGACTCGCCTGCAGCGGCGAAGGAGCCTACGCGCACCGCGTCAGCGATGCCCGGTGCTCTCGCGCCGCCGTCAGCCCCAGCGACTGCTTCGCCGGCGACTACGTCGAGTCCCGCTTTGCCGGCGGTCCGCTCTTAGTGAAATCGCGGCCGAGTTGAGGCTGTACCGGTGGATCCTGACGGCGCTCGATTGCGGGTTTCCGCGGTTTGGATCGCTCTGCCTGCGCGCGGGCCCGCAGGCTCCAGAGCTCCATCACAAACAACAAGAGCACCACGACCGCGAGCGGGATGAATAGGCGGGTTAAAAAACTCTTCGAGAGCCTTCGCCACGCGTCGCGCTTCATGCCGTCATTTTACGGACGAACTAGCGTTCGTTGAAAGACGACTCCCTGAATTCGGACACCACGTCAGTTGGAATCCCTCCGGTCTCCTGAGAAAATGACCGGATTGGTCCCGATTTCTCGTGGCTGCGGCGCGCCGTTGCGCGATGTACCGCCCAATCAGCGGAGTCCGGATGTCTCACCTGTCGCGATCATCCCCGGATGGGAAAACACTCTCGCGCCGGCGCTGGCTTGCCGTGAGCGGAGGCGTGGCGGCAGTCGCGACGATGGACGGCGCGGTCGGCGCGACCGAACCACATCGAAACGCGACTCGTCCGACTCCCGCCGGCGCCGGATTCCGCTACTGCCTCAACACGGCCACGATTCGCGGACAAAAGCTGTCGCTGCCGGAACAGATCGACGTCGCCGCCGATGCTGGCTACCAAGGCGTCGAGCCCTGGGTGGGGGATCTGAAGGAGCATGCCGAGAAGGGCCGGTCGCTCAAGGACTTGGCGAAGCAAATTCGCGATCGAGGGCTCAGCGTGCCCAGCACGATCGCGTTCTCTCCCTGGATTGCGGAAGACCCGGCACAGCGCGCGCGGGGACTCGAGCAAGCCAGGCGTGAAATGGATTTGGCGCGGCAAATCGGTGCCACGCGGATCGCCGCCCCACCGGCGGGCGCCCGCGACAGTGATCAGATCAGCTTGCAGGCGGCAGCCGAGCGATACCGCGCGCTGCTCGACGTCGGCGTTTCGATGGGCATCGTTCCGCACTTGGAGCTGTGGGGGTTTTCCAAAGTATTTTCACGGCTGGGTGAAGCCATGTTGATCGCGATGGAAAGCGGCCACCCGCAAGCTTGTCTTTTGCTCGACGTCTTTCATCTCTACAAGGGCGGCTCTGACTTTCACGAGCTGCGCTTCGTGAGCGGGCACGTGATCCACGTGCTGCACATGAACGACTATCCGGCCCAGCCTCCGCGGGCGCAGATCAACGACTCGGCGCGGGTCTTTCCCGGTGACGGAGTCGCGCCGCTCTCGCTCGTGCTGCGCACGCTCTACGAAGGCGGTTTCGACGGTTTTCTCTCCTTGGAAGTCTTCAACCGCGGTTACTGGCGTCAGGACGCGCATCTGGTCGCGAGGACAGGCATCCAAAAAATGCGCGCCGCTGTGCAGTCGGCGATCGCCCAAACCGCGCACAGCTCCTAGCCCAAACAGGAATTTGGCTACGACGGTCTTACGGCACTTCGAGAAACAGTCGAGCCACGCTCGCCGAATTCTTGACGATGTTTGGCGGCCTCATTAGCCTATTGGTGCGGTCAACCCGCAATCGCGAGAACGGAGGAATGGGATTTGCGGTTTTCGTGCCGCTTCCCACGCAAACGCGAGGAATGCAGGTTGGACGCTCAAAAGAGAACCGGTATCAGAGCCGACAGGACGTTTTCGACGCCGGAAGCCTTCCTGCCATTCGGCGCCCGTCAGCGGGTCGTCAAATCCGCTTTCGATTTAACAATCCGGTTGATCGTGTTCCGAGTGCCCACCTGCGGCGCTGGTCGCGATCGGGAATGTTGCGGTTTGTCCCTGTGGCCGCGACGCGTGCGGACGGTTCGCAACGTGTCTGGGCAACCCTGAAATCCGGCGAGTCCGTTTGCTCGTGAATCTTGGCGGGTGACCATGTTCGAACGTTTGGGCCAATTCGTCTCGCGCCAATGGCTGCCGCTTTTGGTCGGCTGGATCCTCGCGCTGGTCGTTTTATGGGTCATCGCGCCCCCTTTAAAGACCGTCATCGAAGACGGGGATTTCAAGTTTCTCCCCAAAGACCTGCCCAGCGTTCAAGCTGAAAAGCTGTTCAAGAACGCTTTCGAGAATGATCTGCTCAAGAGCAGCATCGTCATCGTTGCTCACCGGGACAATGCGTCCGACGGGCTTACGGACGAGGATAAGACATACATCGATGAAAAACTGGTGCCGCGCCTCGCGCAGCTGGCCGGCCTGCCGGAATCGGGTAAATCCGCCGACGCGCCGGCTGATGCCGCCAAAGCGAAAGCCGACGCGAAAGCTGCCGCTCCTGCCGAGGCCAGACACGCAGCGAATTCAGGCAGCAACGAGCCGATCGTCGCGGACATTCGCACTTTCTCCGATAAGGATTTCGGGCCGCTTCTGATGAGCGAGGATCAGAAAGCGACGCTCGTGATCATGGAGCTGACGACCGAGTTCACGCAGCGCAAAAACGATCCGCTGATCAACAAGATCGAAGAGGCAGTCGGCCGGCCGGGGAAGCCCGGCGAGCTGCAGCTCGAAAAAGGTTTTCCGCGTGGACTCGAGCTGTCGCTGAGCGGAGAAGCAACGGTTGGCCGCGACATGCGGCACGCCGCGCAAAAGAGCGCCGATGCCACTCAGCTCGCGACCGTCTGTCTCGTGATCGTGCTGCTCTTCGCCATTTATCGAGCGCCGATCCTGGCGGTGATCCCGCTCATCACCGTCTTCGTCTCGGTGGAAATCGCTCTCAAACTCCTCTGCATCCTGGCCCTGCATCACTACGTCACGCTGTTTGGCGGGATTGAGGTTTACGTGACGGTCGTCTTGTACGGCGCAGGAATCGACTACTGCATGTTCTTGATGGCCCGCTACAAAGAGGAACTCGACAACGGCGCCACCTTCGCGGAGGCCATCGCCACCTCGGTCAACAAGGTTGGCCACGCGCTGGCGGCAAGCGCCGGCACCGTGATGCTGGGCATCGGCATGATGATCTTCTGCCGCTTTGGAAAATTTCAAGACGCGGGCATCGCGATGTCGTCCAGCCTGATTTTCGTGCTGGCCGCCTCGCTGACGATGACTCCCGCTTTGCTGATGCTCGCCGGACGCTGGGCATTCTGGCCCCGGGTCCAGACCGAGCCCCTCTCGACGGTGCAAGGCTGGGTCTCTCCGACGAGCATGGTCTCGCGGCTGCTCGAGCGGGATTGGTTCGGCAACGTTTGGGGCAGGATCGGTGATGCCCTCCTCAAGCGGCCGGGAACGATCTTCCTCGTGGCCGTGCTGTTGATGACGCCGTTTGCCGTGATTGCCTGGATGTATCAGGACAAGCTCAGCTATGGGCTGTTGTCCGAACTTCCAAAGAACGATCCCTGCGTGGTGGGAGCGGCGGCGGTGCAGGCGCACTTTCCGCCGGGCATCACTGGGCCGGTGACGATCCTCGTGGCCAACCGCGACGCCGACTTCCATACCGACGCTGAAGAGAACGACAAGAAGCCGGGCTGGCAGCAAATCCAGACATTCTCCGAAACGCTGATGGAGAAGAAAAACGAGCTGGGTATCGACGACGTTCGCTCGGTCGCCTATCCCCTCGGCATGGCGGAACGCGTGCAGCCCGACCGCATTCGGCGGCGGGCGATGATCAAGCGGGCCCAGTCGCGCTACGTCAGCGACAAGGATGGCTACGCAGGTCAGGTCACGCGCGTCGATGTCGTGCTGGCGTACGATCCGTTCTCGCCGCAAAGCATGTCGGGCTTTGACAAATTGCGGGCGGCGTTGGCTCCGGATCCCAATAAGAGCGATCACCTTCTGCCGCTGAAGCTCAATGTTGACGCGACCAAGTTGGACTACCTGGGAGGCACGCCCAGCATCCGCGACCTGAAGACCGTCACCAACGGAGACCAGTGGCGGATCGACATCTTGGTTCCCTTCGTCGTGTTTTTGGTCCTCGTCATTTTATTGCGAAAGATCGCCACGTCAGCCTACCTGATCGCGACGGTGTTTTTCAGTTACCTGGTGACACTCGGGATCACGTTCACGGTCTTCTACCTGCTCGATCGCCACGGGTTCAACGGCCTCGACTGGAAGGTGCCGATGTTCCTGTTCACGATCCTCGTGGCCGTGGGCGAGGATTACAACATTCT
This sequence comes from Planctomycetaceae bacterium, assembly GCA_035949535.1. Lineage (GTDB taxonomy): Bacteria > Planctomycetota > Planctomycetia > Planctomycetales > Planctomycetaceae > DASPSM01. Next base: position 5,545 of record DASZIA010000070.1, read on the forward strand.
GCTCATGGCGCGAATCGAAGAAGAGCAAGAGCAGCACGGAGCCGTCGACGGCATCGTCATCGGCCTGCACAAAACGGGCGGCATCATCTCCAGTTGCGGGATCATTATGGCGGGCACATTCAGCTCGCTGATGTTCGGCTCACTCTGGGGACTCGCCCAACTCGGCTTCGCCCTGGCCTTCGGCGTGCTGTTGGACACGTTCGTCGTGCGACCGATCCTCGTCCCGGCATACCTGATCCTGCTGCACCAGGGATTCTTCGGCAGTCTCGGTCGGTTCCTCGGCGCCAAAACGACGATCGTCGCCGACGTGCCTCAACCTGTGGGTACCGTAACGTCTCAACGCCCTAACGCGCAGGGGGCAACACGAGTTCCGGCAGCGACGCCGAGCGCGAGCCCGGCTTTGCCGGATTATCCGCCCCGCGGAACGTGAACACGACCGAAAACTTCGCCCGGTCCGTATGGTTTCGGCTCGCCGCGTGAAACGTGCGGGCATGAAAAAAGAGCACGTCGCCCGGCTCCAGCTCAGCCCAGACTGCCTTCTCGATCAGGGCCTGATTTTCCGGCAGCTCGGGACGCAAAAAGAGGTCGTGATCAAACCGCTCGCGATCGAAATTCAAGCGGTGCGACCCGGGAATCAGGCGCAGGCAGCCGTTCTTGATCGTCTCCGACGTGAGGGCCAGCCACACGCTGACCAGTTCCGGCCGCTCGAAGGACCAGTAGCGAATGTCCTGGTGCCAGCCGGTGTCGCTCGAGTGTCGGGGCTCTTTCGTCATGATGCAGTTGTGATGAGCCAAAGGCATCACGACCGCGGGGCCTAACAGTTGCCGCAGCCGGTTGACGAGCGCTGGAGCTGACGCCCACTCGACAAAACAAAAATCGCGGGAAAGCGCCTGTTTGAGCCGGCGGATAGTATGGCCGCCGGCAGCATCGAGCGACGGCGGCGCACCGGGATAATGCAGATCGGCCTCATACTCCACCGGCGGCACTTCGCGTTTCAATCCGTCGCGGGTCACTTCGAGCATCCGAGCGGAGAGCCCCTCGCTCGCCAGGCACCGCGCGACAAGGTATCCGTCGCGCTCGAACTGGGCGACCTCCTCAGGCGAGAATTCGTCGCTCGCCGATCGGGTCGATTCTTCGCGATTGAGGTCGGTGGCTGCCATGGGAACCCGTCAAAAAGCGCCGCTTCGGCCAGAGAATTGCCGCCGCGCCTTTCCTATCGTCGTTGACCAAATGCCGATGTGCAAGCCGAGAGAATTTCCCACGTTCCAGTAGCTCCCGCCGCCTGCGCGCGAGACTTTTTGGGCTGCGTAGGCGGTGCGGCCGCACCACGCTGCTGGACTTTGCCGCCAAAGGCGAGCGCGCCGCAATCGCCGCTTTGACCTTTCATGGCGTGCGTTCGCGGCGATCCGACGGCGCCGTGCGCCGCATTTATTTTCGCGGCTTTCTGCCGGAATGACGCAGATGGGTTGGAGCAAGTTCGCACGAATCGCGCAGGATTGAATGCGCGAAATCGCCGCGAACCAATCCCGTGGCCCTCAACACCAGGGAACATGCAGCAAACAACGGCGTCACAAAGTGCCAATGGGCACTTGAACGCCGCCGACGATCTGATCCGCGTAATGCCTCTCTCACGACGAAAGGGGACCTGCCCGTGCCGAACTATCCTTTGATTCGCTCGCTCCGCGCCGAAAACCTTGCCGGCAACTACGAGCCCATGCACTGCGACTATCCGGTGGCCCTGATGACCCGCCGGACCTTCGCCCTCTCAGCCGACCGCATCCTGCAGTCGCGGGCCATCGCGCCTTCGTCACTCGACGGCGGCCAATCGTTCCGCTGGTCGAGCCGGCCGCCCTGCTGATCGCGATGTCCGCAGTCTCGACCGCGGGCCGATATCGCACGGCCGGGCCACACTCCAATTGCGGTTGGGTCTTTTCGGTTCGGTGACTCACTAGGTCGGACGCGATTCCAGCGAGACCAAGAATCGATTGATCGCTCCGCTGACGGCGTCGGGATTCTCCAGCGGCGAGAGATGACCGGCGTTGGGAATCTGGACGAACTGAGCCCCCGGGATCGCCTCGGCCATTTTTTGCATCTCGGCCGGCGGCGTGACCTGGTCATCCTGACCGCAGATGAGCAGCGTCGGCACATCGATCTGCGGCAAGAGGTCGCTGCAATCGGGACGGGCGGCCATGCCCAGCGCTGCCGCAGCGATGCCAGCTGGCTTGTTGCGCAGCATCATCGACTTGACATTAGCCACCAGATCGGGCCAGCGCTCCATCGTTTTCGGGGACATCAGCTTGGGGAGCATGGCGTCTGCGGCCGCCTCGCTGCCGTTGGCGAGAACCGTTTCGGCCAGCTTGTGGCGCCCGGCCGCCGCCTCGGGCGTGTCGGCCGTCGCCCGGGTGTCGCACAAGATGAGGGCCCGCAGCTGCGAGCGGTATTTCCGAAAGAACTGCCAGGCGACGTAGCCCCCCATCGACAGTCCGCAAAATACAACGGGCTTGTCGACCCACACGCCGTGCAAGACGCCGTGCAGGTCGTCGGCCATTTCTTCCATCGTGACTGTGCCGGGCGTCACAGTGCTCTCACCGAACCCTCGCAGGTCGGGAACGATGACGCGGTACTTTTTGGAGAAGGGTTCCGTCTGCAGGTGCCACATCGCATTGTTCAGCGGAAAACCGTGCACAAAGAGGAGCGGCGTGCCCTTGCCCTGCGCATAGACATTGAGCATCCCGTTGGAAACCGCGACGTGCTGCATGGAAGGTCCTCATCCCCAGCGCGGTGGTGACGTGTGGCGAAGGGCCCGATTCGTCTTCGCCCGAACCTGCGATATGATAGCGAGGTCCCCAATCAGTTGCTGCATGAAATTTCTATCCGTTCGTCGATTGCCCTCTGTGAATGATTGACTATGAATACGCTGCTCGAACGCTTCATCCGCTACGCCCGCATCGATACGCAGGCGGTCGAGGGCGCGACCGGCTATCCGAGTTCGGTCAAACAGCTCGAGCTCTGCCGCATGCTTGCGAGAGAGTGCCAGGAGATCGGCCTGGCCGACGTCACGCTGAGCGATTTCGGAATCGTGACGGCCACCTTGCCGGCCTCGTCCGGTTGCCGCGCACCGGCGATCGCCTGGTTCGCGCACGTCGACACGTCGCCTGAATTCACCGC
>DASZIA010000071.1:0-5654 GCA_035949535.1 Planctomycetaceae bacterium
CTGGCCGAACACGACCGATTCGATGGCGGAGCGAGCCGATTTATACAGTTCGTCGAGGGACAGAGGCACAGCGCGAAACCTTTGCGAGAGTGGCCGTCACGTCCGCCGAGCGGGGCGACGGCGATTGAAGAAGTTGATCGAGCGCCTGGAGCGCTTGCCGCAAGTTGTCGGCCAAGAGCGGATCGCGGCGTGCGAGCACCGGCAGCAGTTTGTTCACATCTTCACGGCCGGGGGGCAGGCCCAACTCGCGGCGGATGCGCCACAAAAGGCCGTGGCGCAGTTCGCTAAGCAGGTAAGGGACGGGTCGCCGGGAGCGGTTCAAGAGCCGTGACATCGCGTCGATATATTCGGCCAGCGTGCGGCGCGACCGCACGCGCCTGGGCAGCGGCGGACCCAGGACGCGCGCTGCCCGCCAGCCGACAAGCAGCGTCGTCCCTAACACAGAGAGGGCTAACGCGTTGTAAGGAAAGCGAGTGGCCAGCCACAACGGATTCGAGCGCACGGTCCGGCCGTGATAAAACTCGTCGAAGACCACGGGGCGCCCTGGATCCGCGAGCAGATGGGCGATCAGGACCGCATTATCGTCGCGACCCAACAGCGCGTTCTGCGCGAGGCGCGCGTCGGATAAGACGGCGATCGTGCCGCGGCCGTGCGGATAGACCGCTGCGAGGATCTGCGGCCGGCCGCCGGGCTCGAGCACGGCGCGCACATGGCTGCCGGAGAGCTTTTCCAGCTCTGTGATGATCCGCGGAGATTTGGCGGGAACGGCTAGCTGCAATCCGTGTGGAAACCGAACCGCGAGCTCACCGTCCACAGTTGCACGCACGATCGAGACGCGGATGTCAGGCGTCTGCCCAATGGCGAAGTCTAACGCCTCGTCGCTGCCGGACCGAGCCTTCCTGCGGGGCTTTTTGTTCTGTTTTTTCGGGGTCTTTTCGGACTTTTCGTCGGAGGCTTCGTCGGGAGCCTCGTTCGCCGCTTCGTCGGCGTCTTGCTCGGCACGGGGCTCGAAAGGCTCGCAATCCAATTGCGTCAGTGACAGCTCGTCGAGTGGACTTCGGGGTGGCCACTCCTGCAGCGGCCAGGTCATGCGTCCCGGCTTTGAAACCGCGGGCGCAACGACGACCGACCCGCCGGACTCGACCCATTTGGCCACAGTGTGCAAATAGGCCGGCTCGGTCGTGACGATCACCGGATCGGGCTCGAAGATCGCCAGCGTAATGTCCCGATTCAACAGACCATCCGGCGGCACAAGCTCGCGCTCGACCGGAACGCCGAGCGCGTCCAAAGTTTCGAATAGCCCGCGGAATCCGTAGAAGTGTGTGCCATAGCTGTCGCGTCCGGTCACGCCGCCGGTCGGTGAGCCGAGCAGCGAGATGCAGGCGCTCACGAGCGAGATCAGGAGCACCAGGATTACGACAGAGAGCACGTTACGCGTGGTGAGCATGAACGCTCCCCCGCGCGAGCAGCGAAACGCGCTCGTAAGCGTCGCGGCATTCGGCGAAATCGCTCGCCAGGCATGGTTCGTCGCCGTACCACTTCAAATCGATGACCGAGACGAGCCGTGCGAGCCAATCATAAAGCGGCGTCGCCCGATACCGATGGAGGTGCTCACGGTTCGTCGCCCCCGGCCGAAAGGGCTTCTCCTCGGCCTCTTCGAGACGCGCGAGGCAGGCGCGATACAAGAGCCGCACTCCCAGAATGTAGTTTCCGCGCGCTCCGGCATCGTCGGCTTCGCGCGCAAGCTCAGCCGGGTCGACCTTTCGGCGCGAGAGGTCCGCGAGCGCGTCGAGTGCGCGCCGATCGCCGCGCACGACGGTGACCAGCGTCCACAAGATGTGACCCAGCAACAAGCACACACAGACAATCATGGCCAGAACAATCGCAAACGCCAAAACCGGAGACATCCCGTACAGCCAGTCAAACCAACTTTGGATCGCCTCGATCACTCGACGGATCATTGCCCAAAACTGCGCGATGGCGTCGCTGAAATCCTGCGGCGCGTCGAGTCGATACTCGGGCCGCGCGAGCACCTCGCGCGCCGTTTGCCGAACCGTCTGCGGATCGGGAAGCGGTCCGCCGCTTTGGGCGCCGAGAATGGCGACGGCGATCAGACTGCCCGGCACTGTCACGCTATTGTCCTTGGCACTCTATTGTCCTTGGCACTCTATTTTCCTCGGCACGCTCTGATCCGCGGCACATTCTTATCCCTGCGCTTGCAGGACCGGTTCTTCCATCGGCGTCTCGGCAACGATGCGAGCCAAATGCAAAAGGTCGAAGCCTTCGACTCGGCACCGGCACGAATAGTAAAAGACAACCTGGGCGACAGTTGCAAACGCGAACGCGACCGATCCGAAAAGTGCGTTGGCGAGCACTTGCAGGTGGACCTGAGGAACAAGGCTCGCGGTCGCGCCGATTCCTCCTTGAATGAAAAAGAGGACCACCAGCAGCAGAAACAACGTGACGTAGTTGGTGTTCCCGGCCGACTGCATCAGGCGACGACTGCGCCCCAGGGCGGCAAACCCGGAAACCGGCTCGAGTGCAGTAACCGTCATTGACAGCGCGAATTGAAAGAACAAGAGAATCCCGGGCAGAATGCAGAACAGCGTTCCCGTGAAAATAATTACCGAAAACAAAATCGACGTCCAGACAAAGGGGAAGTAGCGGCGCAGCGCCATTCGCAGCGACTGCCACACTCCGACCTCCTCGTCCAGATAAACTCGCGACGCTGCATAAATCAGCGACGCATTCGTGATCGGCGAAATCAGCAAGGCATCGACCAGGATCGACGGTGCGAAGACATACAGATAGATCCGGCCCATCCGCGTAAAGAACTCGTTCATCTGGGCGTCGTTGGGCTGCCTGGGGAGGTCCGCCATATTCGTGACCACGGCGTATTGGATGACGGCCGTGGCAGGAATACGCAGGAAGAGCAACAGGATCACGAACAGGCCAAAGCGGTCTTTGAAGATCTGAATCGCCTGGTCGAGGATTCCGCCGACGCCGAGTGGCTTCAGCTCGTAGCGCATGGATCCGCTTTGCGTCCTCTTCCGGCGACGGAGGACGTCAGGTGGCCTCCGCTCGGAAATTGCCCCAAATTTGTGACGACTCAGAATACTGGAGTTGCAGAGCTAGATCCAACACCGGACTCTTCAACGGCACCGTCGCCACATCTTGCGTGCGCTTTAGGTGAACCAGAATCGCTTGCCCTGCCGGAAGGCCTCGACGCCTTGCCGCGTGCTCTCGCTGTTCATCACCGGATGCAGGTTGCAGGACTCGAGCTCGAGGGCGTCTTTGAGCGAAAGATTCCAACCGGCAAGCGCCGAGTGAAGATCTGCGAACATCGCGTCACGCGGTTGCTGGCAGATCTGCCGCGCCATCGACAACGCACGCTCTGCTCCGCCGCCCTTCGGCACGAGCTCCCAGACCAGGCCGACCTGGTACGCGCGCTCGGCGGAAATCCGCTGGCCAGTGATGATCAGCGGCAGCGCAGCCCCCCAACCGAGCAGGCGCGGCAGATAGACAGTTCCTCCGTCGACCAGCGGTACGCCCCAGCGCCGGCAGGCGACTGAGAACGTCGCTTGAGGCTCGGCCAATCGAATGTGCCCATGGCAGAACAGCTCCAATCCGCCCGCGTACGTATAGCCCTGCGAGACGGTGATCACCGGCTTGGCTTGCACGATCCGGGTGCCACCCATCGGCCCCGTCCCTTTGCGAACGAACCGCGCGATTTCTTCGCGCGAGGCGCCGAGATCGGCCAGAGCATCCAACCCCGACAGGTCGGCCCCGGAGCAAAAGGCCTGATCGCCCGCTCCGCGCAGGATCGCGACTGTAAGCGAGTCGTCGTCCCGAAAGCGCTGCCAGACTTCTAAGAGCAGTTTCGCCGCTGTGCCGTTAACGGCGTTATGCACGTTGGGCCGATTGATCACGATCTCCAAAATCGCGCCGCCGTCGACTTTGTGCTCAGTGACCAGGACCGGAGGCGCGTCTGTGCGCTCGGCAGTCGAACCGTTCATCCGTTTCTTTCATTGAGATCGCTAATGCGACTGGGCAGTCGGCCGCACGCCGGAGTGGTTGAATGCGCTCGATTCGGCCGCGGTCAGAGGCTGGGAGACCGGATGGGCCTCAAAGTATTTGATCGCGCGCACGAGGTCGTCGATGAGCAATCCGGCCATGTCGCGGCTGAAGCCGTGGCGCACCAGGATGCGCTGGACGACGAGGTCCTGGCAATTGGCGGGCATCGCGTAAGCGGGGACTTGCCAGCCCCGTGTCCGCAAGCGGTCGGCCAGGTCGTACAGAGAATAGGTCGCGTTCGCATTAGCTTTCAGAGTCCACGTGACGCCGGGGATGCCCCCCTGGCCGCTGTAAATCGGCTCGAACGGTCCGAGTTTCGCGATCTGTTCGCCCAGCCAGGCGGCTGTGTCGTAGCAGGCCTGCTGGATCTTGCGATAACCCTCGCGGCCGAGCCGCAGAAAGTTGTAGTACTGGCAGACGATTTGGCCACCTGGTCGCGAAAAGTTGAGGGCGAACGTCGGCATATGCCCGCCGAGATAGTTCACGTCAAAGACGAGATCCTTCGGCAGGTCAGTCTCCTCGCGCCAAATGATCCAGCCGCAGCCGAGCGGGGCCAAGCCGTACTTGTGTCCCGAGGAGTTGATCGATTTGACGCGAGGCAGCCGGAAGTCCCACGCGCGCTTCGGCTCGACAAACGGAGCCAGAAACCCCCCGCTGGCGGCGTCGACATGGACGGGAACATCCAGACCGCTCTTCTTCTGCAATCCGTCGAGCGCTTCGCAAATCTGCTCCACCGGCTCGTATTGAAGCGTGAACGTCAGACCCAACGTTGGCACAACGCCGATCGTGTTTTCATCGCAGCGTTTGAGGACCTCTTCCGGCGAGAGGAGCAGGCGGTTGCGCTCGACGGGCACCTCGCGCAGCTCGACGTCGAAGTAGCGCGCAAACTTGTGCCAGCAGATCTGCACCGGTCCGGAAATGAGATTGGGTTTTTCCGCCGGTTTGCCGGCCTGGCGGCGTCTCTCGCGCCATTTCCATTTAAGCGCCAAACCACCGAGCATCGCGGCTTCGCTCGAGCCGGTCGTCGAACAGCCGATCGTGCCATTGCTGTCGGGGGCGTTCCACAAGTCTGCCAGCATATGGACGCAGCGTGCTTCGATCTCGGCGGTTTGCGGATATTCCTCCTTGTCGATCATGTTCTTGTCGATGCAGTCGTCCATCAGCTTCCGGATTTCGGGCTCGACCCACGTCTGGCAGAAGGTGGCCAGGTTCTGGCGGGAGTTTCCGTCGAGCAGCAGCTCGTCGCGGAGCGCCGCATAAACCTGGTCGCCCGGCGCCTCGTGTTCGGGAACCCGATCGTGCGGCAACGGCTTGCCAAGCTCGGCCGCCGCGTAGATGTCGTCCCCGACGAGATGTTTTCGCTGACGGGGCTTCCGGACGTGATGCAGGGGCATAGATGTTCTCCCGACCTTCTCGACCGCCGTTGCAGGGTCAGCCGCGTGGCTGCATTGTGGCGGCCGAACCTGAATTGCTCAACGTTCGGATCACGAGCCGCCTGGATCGCGGCGATCACTACAATCGCTGTTGCATCAGCCTGGCTGAACTGCGAGAGCGAACCGGCATCGGCCGCTCAGCCCTCT
>DASZIA010000072.1:0-13300 GCA_035949535.1 Planctomycetaceae bacterium
CCAACCCCTGCAAGGTCCGAAAATCGACGTCAATCGCCCCGCTCGTCGCACTTCGCGCGCGATCTTTCATTGACGTCTGCCCAATGCGCGCTTGAGGCGCCCTCGGGGCGAATGTACAGTGAACGTCCGCCGATTTGCCGCAAAGAATCTTTCGACCCTCGTTTGAACCCGCTCTTCTCTCGATCGCCTCGCAACAAGGAGCGCGTGATGACCGAGCGCATCGATCACATCCAGTCCGGCGTGTTCATCATGCCGTTTCACGACCCGGCCAAACCGCTCGCGCAATGCTTCGACGAGGATCTCGAGCTGATCATTCGGGCCGACGAGCTCGGCATCGATGAATTCTGGATCGGTGAGCATCACACGATGAAGTACGAGCCGATCGTGATGCCTGAGATCTTCATCGGCCGGGCACTGGGCGAAACGCAGAACATCCGCCTGGGGCCGGCGCCGGTCTGCCTGCAGCAGCATCATCCCGCCCACGTCGCCAGCCGGCTCGCGTTCCTCGATCATTTGTCAAAGGGTCGCCTTAACCTGTGTTTCGGACCGGGCAGCGTCACGTCCGACCAGGAGCTGTACGGCATCGACCCGAAGGACGGCGGCGCGATGGCCTTCGAAGCGGCCGACATGATCCTCAAACTCTGGTCGAGCAATCCGCCGTACGAAATCGAGGGAAAATACTGGACGATCCGCCTCAAAAAGACGGTCGATGAAGAGACGGGCATCGGCTACATCCACAAGCCGCTGCAACAGCCGCATCCGCCGATCTCGATCCCCGGCATGAGCCGCGACTCGTACAGCATGAAGTACGCCGGCCGCATGGGTTTCAATCCGTTCGCCCACTGTCTGATCGCCGGCAACGTCGTCGCCGACTTGTGGAAGACATACGAAACAGCGGCCCGCGAGGCGAATCGCCCCGCCCAGCGGTCAAAGTTCAAAGTCGCCCGCTCGATCTTCCTCGCCGACACCACCCGCGAAGCCCAGGAGCAGGCCCGGACGAATTCGCTCGGCAAAAACTATCAGTACATCGGCCGCCTGTTCGACAAGGGGCTGGGCCGCCGCATCTATAAGCGCGATCCCAACATGAGCGACGCCGACTGTCAGCTCGACTACTTGATGTCCGAGCAGATCCTGGCCGGCGACGTCGACCATGTGCTGGGCCGCCTGCTCGCATTGATCGAGGAGACGGGTCCGTTCGGTTCGCTCATCACGATGAGCTACGATTGGGACGACAAAGATGCCTGGATCCGCAGCCTCGAGCTGTATCAGAACGAGTTGATGCCGGCGCTCAACAAGGCCGTGTTCGGTAAAGCGCCCAAAGCGGCGGTCGTTTGAATTGACAGAAAGCCTCGCATGCCCAGTTTGGATCCGTTTCGCGAGAAGATGTTGCGCGGTGAAGTCTGCTTCGGGACGGCCGTCACCTTTACCGATCCGATGATCACCGAGCTGCTGGCCGACGAACTCGATTTCGTCTGGATTGACGGCGAGCACAACGCCCTGTCGCTCGAAACGATCCAGTTGCACTTGATGGCGGTGAAGGGAACGCCGGCGTTTCCACTCGTCCGCGTAGCCTGGAACGATCCCGTGCTGATTAAGCCGGTGCTCGACATCGGCGCGCCGGGCATCGTCGTGCCGCTGATTCGCACGGCCGCCGACGCGGCTCAGGCGGTCGCCGCGTGTCGCTATCCACCAAAGGGGATTCGCGGCTTCGGACCGCGCCGCGCCAGCCACTACGGCCGCGACGGCGGCCCGGAATACTGTGCCAGCGCCGACGCCTCGATCATGGTCAACGTGCAGATCGAACATGCCGAAGCGGTGAAAAACCTCGACGCAATTTTGGCCACCGACGGTTTGGCAGGCATCGTCATCGGCCCGAATGATCTCGCCGGCTCAATGGGCCATACCGGCCGCCCTGACCATCCCGAAGTCCAAAAGTCGATCGACACGGTAATCGCCCGCGCCCGCGCCGCTAACAAATTCGTTGGCATTGGCGCGAGCGCCGAGCCGGAAGCACTGGCCGATTGGGCGAGACGCGGCGTCCAATGGGTGATGGCGGGCGCCGACTTCGTGCTCCTGCAGAAGGCGGCCGCCCAAACGGTTGCCGCGACTCGGGCGAAACTCGCGTCGCCGAACCGCTCTTGAGCACTCGCTCCCGAACGAGTGCCCTCCCTTCGGTTCTTGCACCGCGACTTCAAACTCTTTCCGAAACTCGCGATTTTTCCCCCCTCATGTCGTACGACCCCTACGGCCGATACAGATTGACAAGCCTTTTCCTGGACACGAACGGCATAGGGTGGGCGTGCGATTGCTTCGCTCGCGAAGGAGTTGAGGGATGCGACAGGTATCGAGAATTCTCGCATCATGGATCGCTGCGGCCTCGGTCGGCAGCATCGCGGTCGCCGGCGATCCGGACGCTTTCAGCGCGCCGCCGGCGCCCCCTTCGGAGGCCCTGCAATACGGCTCTCTGCCGGCTGGCGGTGCCTCGGGCGTGAGCCTGACCGATCCGATCAGCACGACTCCCAAGTCTCGAGCGTTCGATCCGTTCGCAACCGAACCGATGTCCGGGCGAACGCCGGGGCAAGGCCACTCGTCGTTTTCCGTGCAGCAAGCACGAGCCAAATACCCGGCAAGCCACTCCGACAGTCATCACACGGCGACCGGAGCCTCGCCGTTTGACGAGGTGACTCAAAGCGGACACGACACCACTCAATCCAAGACTTCCGCATGGAGCACAAGCTCCTCGGCTTCGGCATCGGGCGGATTGGATGCGTCGCAAGCACCGACCGTCTGTGTCCAGTGGGTGAAGCGCTCGCCGATCGTCGTGGGGCAGGAGTGCCAGTGCGATCTCGTGGTCAAGAACGCGGGCAAAACGCCCGCGCGAGATCTGATGGTCGACGCTTACTTTCCGGTGACCGTCCGACTGACTCATGCCGATCCCATGCCGACCGACAACACCGACCATGTCACGTGGTCGTTCGCAGCATTGAAGGCGTCGGAGGAGCACGTCATTCACATCAAGCTCGTTCCGAGCCGGCGCGGAGACCTGGCGACGACCGCCGTGGTGCGGTTCGCCTCGGCGGCCTCCAACACCTTCTCCGTTGAGGAACCGCTGCTGGCCCTCGCCTTACGCGGGCCAAAAGAGCTGATGGTCGGCGATCCGGCCACGCAGACAATCACCATCAACAACCCCGGCACGGGAGTCGCCCACAATGTGGCGATTGAAGCGCACCTCAGCAAGGGGCTTCAGGCTCCGCGGAGCGAGCAGTTGATCGTACAGGTCGGCTCACTCAACCCGGGCGAATCGCGCGTCGTGCGGCTGCCGCTGATCGCCGTGGTCGGGGGCGAACAGGAAATCACGATTCACGCCTCGGCCGGAGGCGATCTGCATCGCCAGTTGGCCTCCAAGATTCACGTCGTCGCGCCGAGCATCAAAGTCGCCCTCGACGGCCCGAGTTTCCGCTACGTCGGCCGCAAAGCGCATTACGTGGCGACGGTCACCAACGATGGTGGAGCTCCGCTCAACAACGTTCGGGTAACGCACGTCGTGCCGGAAGGCTTCCGGTTCGCGCGGGCCGACCACGCGGGCGAATGGGACGAATCGTCGCGGACGGTCACCTGGAACATCGAGCACCTCGACGTGCATCAATCGACGCCGGTGAAAGTCGAACTGGTCACCACGCAAATCGGCAAGTGCACTCATAGCGTTGCGGCCATCTCAGAACAGGGAGCGCGTTGCGAGCTGAAACTGGACACCACAGTCGACGGCGTCGCGTCGCTGGAGGTCGAAATCCTCAAGCAGAGCGATCCGGTCGAAGTCGGCGTCGAAACGGGTTTTGAAATTCACGTCCGCAACGACGGATCGAAGGCCGCGGACAATGTGACCGTTGCCTGCGACCTGCCCTCGGTGCTCGAAGTCGTGCGAACCGAAGGCGCGACCTCAGTGGCCGACACCAAGGATCAGCTGATCTTTCATCCTTTGCAGCACCTCGATCCGGGCAAGGCCGCGATCTACCGCGTGCACGTCCGAGCCCGCGCCGAAGGCAACCATCGCTTTGGCGTCCGCCTGACGGCCGACTCGATCAAAGATCCGCTGACCTACACCGAACTGACCAAGTTCTACAAAGAATAGGCAGGGGCACCGCCCCTGCACCCGGTGCGGTTCGGCCGATTGCCGAGTTGGGACGCTTTGCGCCGCGGGATGATCGACGGCGCGCGCGAAGAGCCGGGCGTCCGCGCTACTCTTGCCGACCGAACCGTTTCCCAGCTAGTGCGCGGGTTCGGCGGCGAAAGGGAGCCGAAGACGCAGTAAGCGTCTCTTCGCCAGCCAATGTGCTGAGGGCGATTTGCTCGCGTCTGGATGCCGGTCTGGATGCCGGTCTGGATGCCCTGGTCCGGCTCGGCAGCTCGACCGATCGGGGTCGGGTTCAGACAAGTCGAGGGATTCGCGCGGGTCTCCTTTCGATCAACTGAGTCCTGTCCGGCAGACGGGACCTACTCTTGTCGACATCCAGTTCCCACAGGCTATGGTCGCAAGCCATCAGAGCTTGAACTGGATGCTCGAACCATTAGGATGAAACCGCTGTCGCCGCATCGACCGATTCGCGCACCCGAGAGATGCCACCATGCACCGCACCCCCGTCCGCCGATCCTCGTCCCTTTTATTTCTACCGTTGGCAGCCGTCGCTTTGCTCGCGATTGTCCCAGCGGCTGCACGCGCCCAAGCGACGCGGAATTTTCCTATCATCGGCACCATCCACCGGCTCGATCCCAAGCTTGATGAACTGATCCCCAAAGACGCAAAGATCGAAGTCCTCAGCAGCCGCTTCCAATGGGCGGAAGGCCCCGTGTGGGACAAGGCGTCTGGCACGCTCTTCTTTTCCGACGTGATCGCCAATCAAACCATGCAGTGGAAGGAAGGCGAAGGCGTTAGCATCTACTTGCGGCCGTCAGGCTACACGGGACCGCAGCGTCCGCGTTACAGCAAAGAACCGGGAGCGAACGGCCTGATGATGGATCGCGAGGGCCGGCTCATTTCGTGCGAGCATGGCGATCGACGACTCTCGATCCTCACCAAAGGCGGCGGCAAGCGAACGCTCGTCGACCACTACGAAGGCAAGCGGCTCAACAGCCCCAACGACGGCTGCATCAAATCTAACGGCGACATTTATTTCACCGATCCGCCGTACGGCCTGCCGCAGCAAGAAGGGCCGCCGCGCGAGCTCGACTTTTGCGGAGTCTACCGCCTGGCGACCGACAGCAAACTGACGCTGCTCACGAAGGAGATGACGCGGCCCAACGGAATCGCCTTCTCGCCGGACGAGAAGACACTTTATGTCGCTCAGTCCGATCCCAAGGAGGCCATCTGGAAGGCGTTCCCCGTGCTCGACGACGGCACGCTCGGCGCGGGCAAAGTGTTTTTTGACGTGACGCCGAGCGCCGGCAAGTTGCCAGGCCTGCCGGACGGAATGAAGGTCGACGCTAAGGGGAACCTCTTTGCGACCGGCCCTGGTGGTTGTTACGTCTTCACGCCGGACGGAAAACTGCTGGGCCGGATCGAAACGGGCGAAAAGACCGCCAATTGCGCCTGGGGCAACGATGGCACGGTCCTTTATCTCTGCGCCGACATGTATATTTGCCGCGTGAAGACGACAACGAAAGGGGCGGGCTGGTGAATTAAATGACGCTGGGGCATCACTGAGCAGACCCCTCACCTCCGGCCCCTCTCCCACAAGGGGCGAGGGGAGAAGAGTCAGAGCGTTGACGCATCTGCAGAACAAGCGTGCGTGTAAATTTTCTCCCCTCTCCCCTTGTGGGAGAGGGGTTGGGGGTGAGGGGGCTCCGCCAAGGTCCAAATCGCCCACGTTCCTTTTGAAATTGAACTTCGGTAGGACACCATGTCCGTCCGCGTCGTTCCCGTCGGTCGTCCCGAACTCGCGTCGTTCGAGATGCCGGATCGCTTTCGGCACGATATTACGTACTTCGTGACGTCGCTCGGCGAACTCGGGGCGCCGGCTACGCTCGGCGAGAACGAATGGTGGGTGCGGCGGGAGGACGCGCAGGAGTTTTACGACGAAGGGATCCTCCGCATCGTGTCGCCGCTCGACAGCCAGTCCACCGCCGAGTTGGAAATCACGGAGGAGCAGGAAGCGTGGCTGCGGTGGATGATCGATAACCGGATCGAACACATCAGGCTGGCATGATCGACTGGGTCTTTCTCGACGTCGGCAACGTCCTCTTCAACGACGACCCCCAAAACTTCGAGGGGTATCGCTTGCTCTTCGACACGTTGCGGATCCGCCATCCCAGGTATTCGTTTGAAGAAATGATGGCCGAACGCGAGGAACGGGCACGCGGCGGTGAGAATTTCATCCTGCACACGGTCGCCCAGCGCATGCTGCCGGCCGACGAGGCGAAACTCGCGCTGCGTAATATCCGCACACTGCTGATGGAAACGTACGACCGGCACAATATCTGGGACGAGCGGCACCGAACCGTGCTCGAGGAATTGCGGGCCCGCTGGCGGCTGGGACTGATTGCCAACCAGCCGATCGAATGCCGCAACAGCCTCGCCCGGCGCGGGTTGCTCGAATACTTCGACGTCGTGGCGATCAGCGACGAGCTCCATCTGCACAAGCCCGACCTGGCAATCTATGAATGGGCCCTCAAAGAAGCCGGCTGCGATCCGGCCCGAACGGTGATGGTCGGCGATCGCCGCGACAATGACATCGACCCGGCTAACCGGGCCTCGATGCGCACGATTCTGCTTCGCTGGCCCGACTGTCGCAGCAAGGGCTGGAATCCGGACAATCCGCTCGCGGCGGCGTTTCTCGACTCGTGCGACCGGATACCGCTATTTTCGGCCGTCCCGGTGGGGGGGGAGCCCGATTTGACGATCGCCTCGCTGAAGGAGGCACCGGCTGCGATCGCCCAGCTCGCTCCTCTCGACAGACCGCGGGCGGTCTGATGCAATCCGGCGTTCCGTCTGACAGAATGCGTTGGTCATTCGCGCGCGATGCGCGCTTGAGAGCGGATTGGGCGAATCGGATTTAGTGCAGCGGCCCGGCTATGTTTCCATTCTTCGGACTGCATCAATTGATGAACTGGGAGGGCGGCGGGTTTGTCTCGCTGCTCATGACCGGTCTCACCATCTGGATGCTGATCGAGTGTTTGCGCTCCGACCCCGAGAGGCAAATGTGGTGGTGGATCATTCTGTTCCTGCCGGGGATCGGCCCGCTGGTTTATTTCTTCGTTCGCTGGCTGCCGACGCATAACGTCCCCGCGCCGAGATGGGTGCGCGGAATGCGTCGCGGGGCCGAGATCCGCCGACTCGAATCGTCCGCTCGCCAGATCGGCAACGCCTACCACTTCGTGCACCTGGGAGACGCTCTGCGAGAGACCGGGCAATTCGATCGGGCCAGCGACGCTTATGTCCGGGCCCTGGAGAAAGAGCCAGCCAATCTCGCGGCGTTGTGGGGAGCGGCTTTGATCGACATGCACTTCAAAGACTATGAGTCGGCCCGCGAACGCCTGGACAAAGTCCTCCAGGTCGATCCCCAGTACAAATTCGGCGACGTTTCGCTGCTCTACGCCAAATCGCTGTTGAATCTCGACCGAACTGACGAAGCGACTGCCCACCTGCAAAAGCACGTGCGCCGCTGGCGGCACCCCGAGGGCCTCTACCTCCTGGCCTGGCTCGATTCCCAAAACGGGCGCATCCAAGAAGCCCGCGACAGCCTGCAAGCTATGCTGATGGAAATCGAATCGAGCCCGCCCCCAATCGCCCGCAAGCAAGGACCGTGGCGCCGCCGCGGGCTGCAGCTGCTGCGGAAACTCGGATAGGTTGGGAGGCGGTGTCGATGGCTTGGAGTGATGGTCTGACAGGACGCGCTTTGGGCATCGCCGGAAGTAAAAGTAGCCCGATTCGCGTCATGGCGGGGCCGGGAACGGGCAAGTCATTCGCTTTAAAGCGTCGCTTGATGCGATTGTTGGAAGAAGGTGCGAATGCGCGCCGTATTCTCGTTGTCACTTTTACTCGAACAGCCGCTGCCGAACTTGTTCGCGAAATTCAAGCGCTGGGCGTTCCGGGATGCGAGAAAATCGTCGCGAGCACTCTTCATGCGCATTGTTTCCGTCTACTCGCGAAGCAAGCGGTGTTTGAATTCAGTGGCCGCACACCGCGCCCATTGATCACGCTTTCGAAAGCGGGCGTACTTCAATTTGAAGCCGGACCCCTACTTGAGGATCTCAATAGCCCTGACAAATTCGGTGACAAAAGGGACCGTACAAAGCGATTGCGCGCGTTTGAGGCACAATGGGCGCGGTTGCAAGCCGATGAACCGGGGTACGCGACCGATCCAACGGATGAAGAGTTCCACGACAAGCTCATTGCCTGGCTACGTTTTCACGAGTGCATGCTAATCGGTGAACTCGTACCGGAGGCTTTGAATTTTGTCAAAAACAACCCGGCAAGCACGGCTATCGAAGGCTTCGAGCACGTCCTCGTCGACGAATACCAAGACTTGAACAAAGCGGAGCAAGTGTTAATCGATTTTCTTTCTGGCGGCGGTACATTGGCGGTGGTCGGTGACCCGGACCAGTCGATCTACAGCTTCCGGTACGCACACCCGGAGGGGATCGAAGATTTTCACATCGGTCACGCCGGCACGGATGACCACCTTCTGGACGAATGCAGGCGCTGCCCGCGACGCGTCGTTGGCCTCGCCGACCGTTTGATCAAACGCAACTACCCCGCTGGGGCCACGCCCAGGCTGAATCCGGACGCGGGGAATCCAGACGGGGATGTGTTCATCGTTCAATGGCCGTCCCTTGAGGATGAAGTGACTGGTATCGCCTCGCTCGTGAAGAAGTTGATCGACTCCCGCGGCTACGATCCGCGTGACATCCTCGTTCTTTGCCCACGACGACTGATCGGTTATCAGATTCGACAGAAGCTTTTGGCAGAGAGCGTTCCCTCACACAGCTTTTACCATGAGGAGGCATTGGAATCGGACGAGGCGCGAAAGGCACTTTCGTTGTTGACGCTCACCGCATCCCATCGTGACCGCGTGTCCCTTCGCTTTTTGTTGGGGTGTCAGAGCCCGAATTGGCTGCGGAACCAATACGAGTTGCTTCGCGCTCATTGTGAGTCTGCGGGCACGCATCCCTGGGATGCTTTGGAAGAAGTGGATTCCGGTACCCTAAATTTGGGTCGAACGAAGGAAATCGTCAGCCGCTTCCGGGACATCAAGAACGAGCTTGGGACGACCCGAGGCGCATCGGTTGACGGCCTCATCGACAGGCTATTCCCGGATGGTCAGGACTGGGCGCAGGTCCTCCGTGAAATGGCTCTTTTGGACCTCGCCGACCTCAAAGACGCGGGTGACTTGCTGGAGCATCTGCGCACCAAGATTACTCAGCCGGAAATGCCCGAAGCTGGCGATTTCGTCCGCGTTATGAGTCTTCACAAATCAAAAGGTCTAACTGCTAGAGCTGTGATCGTGTGCTCATGCATTGAAGGATTGGTTCCGTTCAGGGATGAGGATGAGCCGCTTGCGGAACAGGAAAAGCACTTACGAGAGCAACGTCGCTTGTTCTACGTCGCAATTACGAGGTGTACGCAACTGTTGGTCATCTCGTCTTTCCTGACGATCGAATCAAAAATCGCCTTCAAAATCGGCGCGAAGACCACCAGGCGCGGGAAAGTTTCCCGCACGATTGCCAGCCAATTTCTTGGTGAACTGGGCCCGACAGCGCCCGCAGCGATCCTCGGCAGCACTTTCCTTGCGTCGTTGTAGCTGCGTGCCTCGCACCTTGATGCCACGGCCACCGATATCTAACGAACTGGGCGGGGCAGCAGTTGCTGCGGAAACTGGGCTGAGGAATCCGGGGCGTTTCGTCCACGTTCAAAAAACTGATCTTGGACGGATCGGCAATCTATGGCTTAATGGAAATAGCGAATTTTCGGCCTCCTGAGAGCTGAAATGCCTGGGTGAACGACCGATCCAAACAAGCCGCCTGGTCGAATTTGGGGCGAATTTGGGGCCGTTAATACTAACGGGACTTTAATCCCCGGCGGGACGGGACAACTTCTTTTGATAGGGGTGAAAGTTGTCCCACCGCGCGGAAATCGAGCGCGTGAACAGGGCCGCCCCCGATTCGAGGTTGGCAACTCGGTCTAACCCCGTCGATCTCGCGTATGTAACGCCCGCGGACGAAATGTAACGCTCGTGAACGATTTGCGGTGGGTCAACTTCTTGCGGCCGAAAACAGGAAAGTTGACCCACCGTAACCTGTTCAATAGTAATTATTTAGACTCTGAAAAAACGGTGGGTCAACTTGTTTTTTGAGATAGGGGCGCAGAAGTTGACCCACCGCGCATAAGGGTCGCAAAACGGCGCGCTTTTGCGCGCAATTTCAAGTGCCCTGGGAGACCAAAACGAAGTTCGGACCGGACTCGTAGAACTGATAGATAGCCGACCGGTCCTTGTTGTCCGGACTGGAATCGCGACCGGACCGGCTAAAGCCGGGACTCCAACAGGGGGCGAAAAGGGTCGCATCCCGATGAGTTCGTCGCCCGCTAGCGAAGGGCGGCGGCGTCCCGTTCGGTCGCCAGGCGCAATTGGCCGCAGGCGGCGTCGATGTCGGCGCCTTTGCGTTTGCGCAGCGTGGCGGCGATACCGGCTGACGTGAGTGCTCCGACGAATGCGGCGACGCGAGCGTGGGTCGGGGCGGCGAACTCGAGTTCATTAACCGCGTTCATCGGAATCAGGTTGACGTGGGCGCCGCGGCCTTGCAGCAGCTGGGCCAATTGTTGGGCTTGTTCGATGCTGTCGTTGATTCCGCCGAGCAGGACGTACTCGAATGTCACCCGGCGGCCCGTCTCGCGGAAATAGTCGTCGGCCGCCTCCAGGATGGCTTCCATGCCAGTCTTGGCGTTGACCGGCACAAGCTGATTGCGGAGTTCGTTGTCGGGTGCGTGCAGCGAGACGGCCAGATTGAACGGTTTTCCGCAGCGGGCCAGTTCGCGAATTTTTTCCGGCAAACCGACGGTCGAAATTGTGATTCGCCGCGCCCCAAGGCCGAGGCCTCCTTTTTCGTTGAGCGTTTCCATCGCCGGCAAGAGGGCCTTGAGATTGGCCAAGGGCTCGCCGATTCCCATCACGACAACGTTGGTGATCCGCTCGTGCGGCGTCAGCAGCCGATCGAGCCGCAGCACTTGCTCGATGATTTCGCCCGTGCTCAGATTGCGCTTGACGCCCAAGAGGCCGCTCGCGCAGAAGACGCAGCCCATCGCGCAGCCGACCTGCGTGCTGAGGCAGACGGTGACGCGGGCCGGCTCGCGCATCAGCACGGCCTCGATGTGATTGCCGTCGGCCAGTCGCAGCACAAGCTTTTCGGTGCGGTCGCTGGCGACTTGATGTTTCGCGATTTCGGAGGCGAACAGGCAAAACTCGGAAGCCAACGCGGTCCGCAACGACTTCGGCAAGTCGTGCATGCTCTCGAAGTCGTCCACCCGCTTGCCGAAAATCCAACGTCGAATCTGCT
The DNA here is from genome assembly GCA_035949535.1 of Planctomycetaceae bacterium. GTDB lineage: Bacteria > Planctomycetota > Planctomycetia > Planctomycetales > Planctomycetaceae > DASPSM01. The sequence goes on from DASZIA010000072.1 coordinate 11,545, forward strand.
CAGCGCGGAACGGCTGCTCGCCGTGTCGGTCACACCAGGCGGCCAGTTCCGCGCGCGACAAGTCGGTGATCAGAGGCGGGTTGGGCAACGAACCTTCGAACACTGGATGCGGCTCACGAAAAAGGGAAGTCGGAACGAGAAGCAGCTATTTCCATTTTAGTGGGGCAGCGGACAGTCTGCCGCCCTGGATGCGCCCGTCCCGTTTCGGCCGGACAGTCTTTTCCGAGATGGGAAGCACCCGCCAGCTCACGCTGGCGGCTCGCCAGGCTCACCAGACCGGCGAGCGTCGGGCGTGAGCCCGATGGTGCTTATTTCCGATTCTCTTGTCGGTCCCCATGGTGCTGCGACACGAATTTAATCGAAGCGAGGACCCTCCAATGGACCTTGAGGATCTGGAAGCGTGGGTCCCGAGTTGGCATTGATTGCCTGCGGAATCGTGAATCGGGGCACGGTCAACACCGGAATCGGCGGGAATGAAAGCGGCCTTGGCGCGGATTGGGTCCTACTTTCCGCAGCCGTTCCCGGCGAGGTGTTCGTCGAGGCTGCCGCCGGCGTGGAAGGTGTCGTGGTAGGCGGCGCCATCGGCGGCGTTGGAGCCACTTCCGGCTTGCTCGGCGAACCTGGATTGGGAACCGGCGGAGTCATCACCGGATTGCTCTCCTCAGCCGGCGTCCTGTCGGGGCCGCTCAATCGTGCGGCCACGGCGAATTGCTCGTCGCCGATTTCTACGGAAGCCAGCTGCAACGCATGATGCCGTCCGCCGAAAGAAGTCGGCGTCAACATTTCGACGACCGACGACAGGGTTGTCGAGGTGTTCGTGGTGACTTCCGGACGCGAATCGAGCCGCAGGCGAACCAGGGGCGCGTCAGGAAATTTGACCAGCAGTGTCGCCGGCGGCGGGTTGGACGAACCGTAGAGCGGATGGCCGATGTCGCCGATCCGTCCGAAGCGCACTTCGGACTTGCCGGCCATGAGGGCGATCGTCGATTGGCGCGACGATTCCCTGCCGACATTGAGGGACATCTCCGAAGATTGCAGTTTCCACGCCGGCGTGGTGACAAGCACGAATTCGTCGGCCCCGATGTTGATATCGTAGCGCGCCTGGACGGTCGCGGCCCATTGAGCGACGACCGCCGTGGGCAGTCGCCGCGAACCGAGAACAGCCGATGCGCGAATCAGTGTGGGCATCGGCAGGCGGCCCACGACCGCCGGATTGGAGAGCCAAGCCTGCAGCTTTTGCGTGTTGCGAGTCGTGGCGTAGAGCGACACCAGCGCCACGGTGCTGCGATCGCGTTCCAGTTCCACGTCGAGGTTGCGCAGGATGGCGTCTTCCGCCTCGGCTGGGCGGCCGTTGCGGCCGAGCACTTGGGCCGCCATGAGGTTGGCTTCCCAGACGTCGGTCGAGTAGCCCAGGGACTTGATCGCCGAGTCGACTGCTCCCGTCTGGTGCAGGTAATCGAGGATCATCGCCCGGTTGGCCAGCCCGGCGGCCAGCATTTCGTCTTTGCGGAAGTGTCCTTGGCCGACCTTCACAAGCCGTTCGTAAGTCTCCGCGGCTGGGCAGAGCTGCCCAAGCGCCTGCTGCGTTCGCGCGACATAGTACCAATACGGCGGAAAGCAGGTCATGAAGTCCTGCATCCGCTTGAGCACGCGTAAGCGGACGGCCGGGTCGCTCTCCCGCATGGCCTTTTCGAGGTTGCACAGATCTTGATTGCGGATCAGCCAGCGATCGGGAATTTTGCGGTCGCGGGCCAGC
>DASZIA010000073.1:0-4242 GCA_035949535.1 Planctomycetaceae bacterium
TGGAGCAATCGGACGCACAGTATTCGTCGCATCGTCGTATTCCAAGAGGGCAAACCTTTCGCCGGCTGCTCCTCGTCGGCAACGAAGGACTTCGACACGCCAACGCCGTGCGGACGATGAGTCTCCCTCGCCCATCGCCTCGACCCCGAATCGCACGTCGCTCCAGGACGGCTCGCCCCGCGCGGTGGGTGGCCGAATCAAAAATCCGAGACCTCCGCCGCGCTCCGCCGAGAGCTGTAACCGCCGGAAGACCCGCGCGGTGAGTTTTTCCAAGCGGCAGAAGGTGACCGCCACACCGCGTGACGCCAACGCTTGCTCGAGAGCCCACAACGTTTCCACGCTGGCGACGGCAGGACGTTTTTCTGTCTTGGCTTGAACACTGCGCCGAGCCGCTTTGCCGGGACGCACAAGAATCAGGTGTTGCAGGTCGATTCCCAAGGCAGCCGCCGCCGGAGGATAAAGGCTCTCTTCGGCGTCGATCACAATCAGCACCCGGTCTTCGCCCAGGGCCGAGCGGGCCGCCAACAGCGCGAGCTGATCGGCCGACCCTTTTTCCGCCACCCACTCGATGAGTGTTCCTGCGCGAAAGCCGGCGTCTGGCAAGAGGCAATCCAAAACTTCAAAACCGCTGGAGATCGTGCCGTTGGAATCGCGAACTGGATGTGAACTCCTCTCCAGTTTTTGCAACTGGCCGGCCAGCCGCTGCAGGGTGAGCACCCTTCCGGCGCCACAATCGGCAGGGCGCTCCGGGGCGGCAAATCGGTGCGGGCAGTAATCCGTCATACCTTCATGTATACATTTGTATCGTATTCCGTCAAGTCAGAAAATCAGTCCTTTTTTGGGCCATTTGAAGGACGCTTCCAAAAGACGCACGGGCGGTCGGTCCGCCCGTGCCACCATGAGTTTGAGAGTGAGCCGGCCTACTACGGGACGATGGCCCCGGCGCCCGACAAATCTTTGAAGAAGGTGAAGGACACCCCCTGGAACGGAACCACGCCGTAAATACCCTTCGTGAAGATCAACTGCACGTAGTCGTCGATGACCTGCATTGGGCATTTGGGCACGATCACGATGTCCGAGTCACGCAGCCAGATATCGTCGGCTTCGAGCTTGCGGGAGTTGTAGAGCGCGGGCCGTACGCAGACCCGCGTCGCCATCAGGCGCCAACAATCGTCGCGGCGGAAGATGATCACCTCCCTCAGATTGGCTCCGATGTTCCAGCTTCCGGCCATTGCGATGGCTTGAATGACGGTGGTCGGCGCATCGAGCGCGAACTTGCCTGGTTTGGCCACTTCGCCCAACACGTAGACCGATCGCGGGGCGCGTTCGACCAGCACCGGCGTAACCTCGACTCCCGGGACCAAATCGGCATAACGTGCTTCGACCTCGTTGCGCAGTTCTGATAACGACAGCCCCTGCGCGGGGACCGAGCCCAAGGCCGGGAGCTGCACCGTTCCATTGGGAGAGATGCGGGCGGCGAACGACTGGCCGGCGGAAATCTGCGTCCGGTTGGTAATGGACGTCCGCAATTCCTCGACCGTTTTGTTGAGCGACACGGGAATCACCGAGATCGAGGGCTCCCGCTCCTTCAACACACGCACGTACAGTTGATCCAGCTCTTTACGGAGCACCTCGATCGGCTTGCCGGCAGCCGTAACGGGGCCGACTTGTGGCAAGACGATCGTGCCGTCGGGCTGAATCGGCGTATCGACCGAGAGCGAGGGCATCGTCAAAGACGAAATGCGGATCACGTCGCCGACATTGAGCCGATAAGGCGTGCTCATCGGCTTGCCATTGAGGCGGAACACGAAGCTCACCTGGTCATCCACGCGAAGGTAGTACTCGGGCACGTGCTGGGTCCGCGCCGGCCCGATGTACTCACCCTGTGCGAAAACTTCCCAAGAGAGCGGTTCCAGGAACTCTTGCGGACCAACGGCTCCCGCCGGCGGCGACGCATATTGGGGCGGGGTTGGGGGAGCCGCCTCGTAATTTGTCGACGCGCGGGGCTTTCCCTGGCCGCCGTCTGTGGCGGGCGCGGGTGGCGGAGACTGTCCATCGCTCTCCGCGATCGGAGTCTCGCCGGCAAAAGCCTTGTGATCGACGAGATAAACCAGCGGCGGCGTTCCAGATCGATTGCGGTCAACCGCCAGCCTGCGTTCTTCGGCTGCCAATGTCAGCATCGACTGGGCATCTGTGCGGTCTCCCAACTCGCGATAGACGTGGGCCAGATTTTGAAAGATCTCCGGATGCCGCTCGATCGACGCGCTATAGAGCAGGGCCTTACGGGCCGGCTCAAGCTGACCGCACCGCGCCAAAATCACGCCCAGCTCGTTGGCCGCGCGGAAATTTCGCGGGTCAACCGAGAGTGCGGCCTGTTCGAGAGCGAGGGCCTTGGGCTCACCGAGCACCGCATTGCGATCGACGCTGCCTCCCAAAAACGGTTGCAGCCGCCCCAGGTAATAGATCGCATTCGACCCTTCGGGAATGCCGCTGACGGCCGCAGCGAACTGCGACGTCGCGTAGGAGTAGTAGAGCTGCAACGCCTGCAACCGGGTAACGCTCAGCGGACCGCTTTGCTTCAAGATCGGGGTCACATGGGAGATCGCCAAAGAGGCAGGATCTGAGTCACCGGACGGACTCGAGTCCGTGCGACCGAAATCGTCCGCCTCACGGAGGGCCGTTGCACCCGCGCTCAGGGCGCGGCTGTGAAACTGCGTGTTGTGTCGGGCGTCAAGTGCGTCGGCGATCAGCTGCAATGCGGTTAGGAACTTGCCACGCGCGGAGTAAGTGGCCCCTTTTGTCGCCAAGTTTACGCCCTCCTTCGTGAGTTGCATGCTTTGCAGGACGACCCCTCGTAGCGAGGCCTGCAAGTTCTCATCCGAGACTGGAACCTGCATTCCAGTCAGCCGCGGGGCGATCGACTGAATGGGCACCCTCGCAATCGGGGGGGCGTCCTGAACGAGAAATGCCTGCGGCGCCCGGCGCTGAGGGATTACCGTGGTCCCGACTTGCGCCGGGCAGACCTGAGCGGTCAACGGCGCGGTCGACGCCAGCAGTCCCAGCACAACATGACGAAAATTCTGGATCATCTTTGGTCCGCTTCTACCGTTATCAGTTAGCGCATTCATAACGGATTTTCCCATATTGCGACGTGTGCTTGTAACATCGACGCCGTCGCGAGAGGGGTTCAGCGATTCAGCTACAACCCCTGCGACCCGCACGTTGTGCAGTCACACAACCGCAATATTCGGAGCAACCGGACCGTCGGCGGCTCGCCGACTGTCACAAGCCGCACAACCGCTACGCACCGAAAAACCGATTCGCTACGCCATGGCGAAAAGGTCAGGCGGCCAAGGTCGAGCGGGAGGCGTTCGAGTGGGGACTGCTTTTCGATCACGAATGTCGCGAGTCGTCTGGTCGGTGCAGAACCAGATTTGGGCGGGAGCGATACGCTGACGCTGATATCCCTTACGACGCCCGCCGCGGCGATTCTTCGGGCGCGGAATTGGCCGCACGCTCGACACCTTCGATCCAATTGTAGTGTTTCACTTTAAGGTCAAGGCAATTTGCGAAAGTTGAGTGTTGATTAACGGGCAATCTGGGGGTAATTTAGGGATGGCGGGTCGCGCTTAGTGCTCGAACAGCACTTAAGTGTCGCATCAGTCGGGGCATCTTCCAATGAACGGCCGGACGGCGACACACCCCTGCTAAGCGCTTCGGAATTGGAAACGGAAGTCCAGGCCTGTTGGATGGAAACGTGTTGCCGCGCCGCGTGGCAGCCGAACTGATTCGCTCCATCCACGTGCTCAAGAGAATGACGTCTCGTCCCCCCTGTCGTCATCAAATGCCATAGGTTCTTTGTCGCGTGACTGCCGTCCGCGGGATGCGGGCCGCTGGCTGCGACTGAGAACAAGACCGGGAGGTACAACGGTGGAGCACGCAACGGCCGGGGCGACCGCATCGCCACTCAGCACGGTTGAATCACCTTCAACTGCTTCGTCAGCGACTATCCCCAAATCCGTTGTTTTTTCCGCAACGACGACACAAGCCGCACCGACTGTCTCATTGGGGGGTGTCGGCGAAACTTCCGCCGCGTCGGCACCAGTATCCGAGGCGACGGACATCGTGGTGCCGCGGTTCACACCCCGAATTCGCGAAGCTCTGCAGCTCCTGGCAGACGCTGCCGCCTGCGCGCAGGACGTGGGGGCCGACGTGTGGCAGTTTGCGGTCGAGCTTTCGGTC
>DASZIA010000074.1:0-18524 GCA_035949535.1 Planctomycetaceae bacterium
GCGTTAAGGGATTTTTGAACACCGTTTTTTTTTGCATCCGTTTTTATGCGCGTTAGAATCGTTTAGACCGCAAACCGCATCCCTCCCCGCCAGACCCGCCAAAGGATTGCCGTCACGTGCAGAGCCAACACTCGGACCCGAACATCGATATTACGGTGAGCTCCCACGAGGAACTCGAGCGGCGCCTCGTCGCTCAGCCACACTCCGATGCCGCCGAGATCGGCAATCCGGCGGACACAGTCCGCATCGAGCGCGCTCCCCGGGCCCAGTCGACCGAACGCGAAGTATTGCGGCAACCGTGGCTCGCTGAATAGCAGAGCTTTTTTCGCCGCCGCTGCTGACCTCCCCAGCATTTCGTGCCACTCCGCTTATCGCACCGGGAAGATCTGGGCGTTGATGAGTAGGTCGCGCGAGTCCGGCTCGGCGCTTTTGACGAGAAGAGACGGTCCGACCTCCTTCAGCGTGTCCAACTCCTGTGCGGTTAAGGCGTCGACGGCGCCTGTTACTTGGATGAGGAGACCGTCACTCGTCCGCTGCAGGAACGGCAAGCGGTTCAAGAGGCGGATTCTGTCCTCATAGGACATCCCCTGCAGACTGACTGCCCACCAATTCGTTGGCTGCCCGAGGACTCCGGACGCAACAAGTTGCTCGAATCGATTGGCTGTCACGAACTTCGAGTAACCATAGTTCCCCGGCGATCGATACGTGCGAATCCACGACCAATTCACATAGATGTGCGTGATCCCCTCTTGATGCAGCTCGGCCGCAACCTTGGCGGAGGGCTTCATGGACCATTTGGCAGCGTCGGGGCCCAATTTGGAGTCTGCTGCGAACCATTTTTCAAAGATCGGTTCATTGAAGACCGCGTTGTAAACGACCGGGAAGCGAGCCTCGAAGACTTCTGCGTCGCCGACGCACAACACCTTGATGCCGCCAGGAGTTTGCGCATTGAGCTCGTTCAGATAGCGGACGTAAAGCTGTTCTCGATTTTCGCGGGCTTGATTCAAATCGCCGAGAAACGCGTTGTAACCGGCGAGGTAGCTCGTCTCGGTCCCCGCGATGAACGCAAAATTGAAGAGCAGCGCGAGCGCAACGACGACATTTCGGCCCCAGCGCCAGACAGCGTCGCCGCGCCACTCGGCGCCAATCCCCGCGAGCAGGCAAAGCACGGGAATCATGGGGATCCAAAAGCGGTCAATCTGGTGAGTCAGCGAGAACCAGGTGATGAACAGATACCCCGCGAATGCCCACAGTCCGATGACCATCGCCCGCCTGCGGAGGCCGAACAAAGCCAGCGGCGCCAGCGCATACCACAGAGGGCTCGACCAGTCGTTGTTGGCCGTGACGTCGCCCAGACATTGAAAGAGCGAACGCGGATTGTGAGTGGTGTGCCCCGAGACAAACTTTGCGTTCAGCTCGTCACTCCAATCCGTTGCCCCGAAGATCGAATAGGCCAACGGAAAGACCGGGTTGCGCGTCTGGACCACGTTCTTGATCAACCAGGGGCCGATCGTCACGGCGACTCCCAGCCCAAAGAACAACCCCAGAGTTAGCGCGGCCCGCACGCGAGATCGCTCGGCAGGAGGTGTGAACCAGGGTGCCAACACGATCGCCGCTCCGATCGGAGCCACGACCTGCAGCGCGCCGGTGTACTTGCACGCCATGCCGCTGCCAGCCAGCAATCCGGTGAGAATCACCTGCCGTCGATTCAACTCGCCAATTTTTAGTCGCTCGATGGCGATCATGACGGCCAGCAACGCGGCGAACAAATAGAAGAGCAGGCCCGATTCGACGTAAGCAATCGTCGTCAAACGATCGATCCAGGGTGTGCTGATGTAAATCAGCGCGGCGAACAGACCCGCGCCAGGACTGAACCACCGGCGACCCGCTGCATAGAGTCCCAAGGCCGTCAGCGGAACGTAGGCAAACAACACGCTTTTGCCCGCGAGCGCTCCCCAATACCAATCGTGATGCAGCACCATCCCCAACAGCACAAGCATTTCGTTTTGGAACGGGAAGCTCGTGTAGACGTTGTGAGGCAAGCGGGTGATTCGGCCCTGAAGATAGAATTCCTTCGGACCCACGAAGTGATAGGCTCGTACGTCGAAGTCGGTCTCCGGCGACATCGAGCCAAGCCACATCACGATCAGAAATGGGACCATTGCCGCCACTGCGAACCTGAAGAGCAAACGTGTAGAGTCCGGCTCTGGCGAGCTCTTGTGCTCGTTGGCGAGTGCGTGCCGATTCTCCGCCGTGATCGACGAGCCTTTTTGAGCGCCGCGAAAACGCAGCAGCAGCTCCGCACCAAACGCCGCGATCAAGAGCGCGATGAACAGCCAACGGTTGAGCAGACCGACCAGGCCGAATCCGAGCGTCATGAGCGAAGTCGCGCTCAATCCAAGGCCCATCGCAAAGACTGTCTGTTCAGCCGACCCTCGCTCAACGGGCGGTCGGAGCAGTCTCATAGCGAGTTGACCGAGGCCCCAGGCGCCTGCCCAGATCAGTGCCGCGATGCCGAAGAGACCGGCGCGCTGCGCCAAATTCTGCCAGGGAGCGGTGAAGATGTCCCTTAGCGGGAGCAGCTCGGGGAGACGCAGCCAGATTAGTATGCGACTCCAATCCGCATTGTTCGGCAGATCGAACGAGTAGAAGAACAGGCAGAAGACGACCAGCCAGGCCAACCCAAGCGCAACGACCCACCGCGGCTCGAAATTCGCGTCCGCATCGACCGATGCAGGCAGCGCCGCCACGGGCGCGCGGCGCGGCGAAGACGACTTGACCCGTTTGGCAATCACAGCGATTTCGGCAAGAGCGCGGCGAGCTCGGGATGGGGCCGGGCAATGACGTCGGCCAGAATTAGTTTGCCGCCTAATCGTTCGACCGTCTGTTTCCCCGTGGCGATGGCCGTTTGAACGGCAGCTACGTCGCCGCGAACGACGATGGTTACGTAAGCGGCGCCGATTTTTTCCTTCCCAACGAGGGTGACGTTGGACGACTTGAGCATGTCGTCGGTCGCGTGCAGGGCGGCGACCAGGCCTTGCGTCTCCAGCAAACCGACAGCGTCAGATGGGCTCATTTGGGAAGACTCTTTCGGAATGCGGTAATCATAAAGGTCGAGCATGGGGCTGTAAACGGGCGCCGGATGAGCCAGGATCCGCGTGGCTTCGACGGGCGCCGGCAGCACCGAGAGCGAGGCGCGGCTCCCCATCCGGCGGGCCAGCTCGACACCGGCTTGGCCGGCCGCCATGACTGCGCCGGTCTCGCCGACAAGTTTGATGCACTGGTCCGCACTGTCGGTGCTCTCGATCCCCAGCAACCGCACGCCCGCCGCCTTGAGACAGCAGTCGGCGACAACGAGCGCGGGAGCGAGGTTGGCGACCTCGAGCAAAGCCAGGCTGAAAGAGCGATCCAGGCTCGGTTCGTCGGCTGCGTTCATCCGTCAGCTCTGCTCCCTGCGGACACCGGACCAATCGAAGGCCATGTCGAGGGCCCCAGCGGAGTGGGTGATCGCCCCAACGCTGATGCGATCGACTCCGGCGGCAGCAATCGCGCCCACATTCTCGAGCGTGACGCCGCCCGACGCTTCCAGCAAGACGTGCGGCGAGAGACTGTCGCGAACCCTGACTGCTTTTCCGATCGCTGCAGCATCCATGTTGTCCAAAAGGACGATGTCGGCGTTCCCGACCAGCGCCTCGCGCAACTGCTCGAGCGTGTCGACCTCAATTTCGATCGGAATCCCCGTCGGGGTCGCCTGCCGAGCAGCGGCAATTGCCCCAGCGATCGAATCGCGGGGGTGCTCCTCGCTCCAAGCGGCCAGATGGTTGTCTTTGATCAGGCAGCCGTCGAAAAGCCCGATGCGATGATTGGTGCCGCCGCCTGCCCGGACGGCATATTTTTCCAGCAGTCGCCAGCCCGGAAGCGTTTTTCGCGTATCGAGGATCACGGCCTTCGTGCCTGCGACGGCGTCGACAAATTGCCTCGTTCGCGTGGCAATACCGCCAAGGTGCATCAGGAAATTGAGGACCGTTCGCTCAGCGGCCAAGAGAGGACGCCAGGCGCCGCGAGCCGAGGCGACAATCGTCCCCGAGTCGACCTTCATTCCATCAGAAACGTGCTTTTGGAAAATCGCGGCGCCATCGAATTGTCGCAGCACGATTTCACCCACCGGCAGGCCGGCCACGATGCCGGCTCTCCGAACGACAACGTTGACCGTCCCTTGCCGCGACTCTGCGATCAGCGCGCGGCTCGTGATGTCCCCGGCCGTGCCGAGATCTTCAGCCAGAGCAAGCGCAACGAGCCGCTCGGCGGCTTGCCGTTCTTCCGCGGTCAGTGCGAGTCCCAAAGGCGTCCCCCTACCGTCAATCGCTTCGTAGACGCGATCATAGCGGATTCGAGTCGGCTTACAGAATTGGATGAATGTCCGCGACCGCCGTCCTTACGCACCGTCTTGCACGCGCCGGCGTCCTCTGTTGAAATGTCGCTGCCCGTCCCCTGCCAATTCATGTCGAAGCCGGTTGTTCAAGTTGTTCAAAAGGAACCGCAGATGATTGTCGGCGTGCCCAAGGAAATTAAACAAGACGAGTACCGGGTGTCGCTGCTTCCGGTCGGAGCCGAAGAGCTCACGCGGGCGGGGCACAAAGTGCTTGTCGAGCGCGGCGCGGGATTGGGAAGCGGCATCTCGGACGATCTATACCACGCAAACGGAGCCGAGATCGTCGATTCTCCCGCCGAGATCTTCGGCAGTGCGCAACTGGTGATCAAGGTCAAGGAGCCGCAGCCCGAGGAGATTCGCCTCCTTCGGAAAGGGCAGATCCTGTTTACGTATTTCCATTTCGCGGCCGACGAACCGCTGACCCGCGGCGTGCTCGAAACGGGGATCACTGCCGTTGCGTACGAGACGCTGCGGGGCAAGCACGGCGACCTGCCCTGCCTCACTCCGATGAGCGAAGTGGCGGGCCGGATGAGTATTCAGGAGGGTGCAAAATTCCTCGAGCGGCCGCAGGAAGGACGGGGCATTCTGCTCGGGGGCGTCCCCGGTGTGTTGCCGGCGCACATCACGGTGCTGGGAGGCGGAGTTGTCGGCAAGAACGCGGCCCAAATCGCAGCTGGGTTTGCTGCGGACGTCAATATTCTGGATATCAATGTCGACCGCTTGCGCTATCTCGAAGACATTATGCCGGGGAACGTCAACACCCTCTACAGCGATCGCCACAACGTCCGCGAAGAGCTTCGGCTCGCCGATCTCGTGATTGGGGCCGTGCTGATTCCCGGAGCCCGCGCCCCCAAGCTGGTGCTACGCGAGGATCTGGCGATTATGAAGCCGGGGGCCGTGATCATCGACGTGGCGATCGATCAGGGGGGCTGCCTCGAAACGTCGCGACCGACGACGCATTCCAAACCGACTTACATCGTCGACGGGATCGTCCACTATTGCGTGACGAACATGCCGGGCGCGGTCGGCCGCACAAGCACCTACGCGCTGTGCAACGTCACCTTTCCCTACGCATTGCGGATCGCGAATCGGGGCTTACGCGAGGCGTGCGCCGACGACCCAGGCCTGGCCGAGGCGCTCAACGTGCATCAGGGCCACGTGACGAATCGCGCGGTCGCGGAGACCTTTGGACTCTCTTGGACTCCGGTCGACTCGATCCTGTCGGCCTGATGCTCGGCCGCGGATGACGACCGGCGGCTGGCCGTCGCGCGCCGTTACTTGGATTGTGGAGCGGCCTCGTTCGGTTTTGTGCCCGCCTCGCTGGACTTCGCGCCGGCCTCGGCGGTCGTCTTTTCGTCTTTGAGAGACGTCGGCAGCTCGACCGTCACCGTGTCCCGCAGTTTGTCCTTGCTGGCGATCTTCCCGACTTTGATCGCCTCCACCGTCTTGTCAAAAACGGCCTCGTCAGGGCCGATGAAGAAGAGGGTCGAGCCCTCGGCCTCGTGCGGGCCGCGGAACTTGTCCGGGGTAATCGCGCGGAGGCTCTTCGTCAGGTCGTGATACGTCGGCTCGTCAAAACTATGAAGTCCCTTGACGATGACCATCGCGGTATTGGCTTGGCGGTCCCAGGACAGTGACTGGGTCTCGGACCGTTTAGGTTTCTTGCCACCCAACTGGTCCGCCATTCGCAGCGCGAACCCAAAAAGTTGGCCGCCCACGACCTTCTGGAATTCCTGGGACGTCTTGGCAGCCTGCAGGTTGTCGAGGATTTTTCCCAGGCGATCCATGTTCTTCAGGTAGTCGCCCTTCCACTCGATGAGTTGATACGGGCGAAACGGGTCGAGGTAAGCCTGCAGGAAGAATCCGCCGAGGTTCGCGCCCATATTGAGCTGCGCGCAAGTCCATTTGCCGTCGACGATGGTTAGCCCCAACTCGATTGGCTTCGCCTTAGGGTCGGGGAGCGTGATCGTCAATTTCGCACTCGTGTCCGACTGCTTTGTCACGGTAAACTTCGCCGTGTCGATGATCGCCAGCGGATCGGACTTCATCGTCTTGGTCAAAGCCCGCAGTTCGGTAAACACCTTCGACCCGGTTGAATCAAAGAAGTTGTGGCCGTCGAAGGAGCGCATCTTCTGTTGGTCGACCAACTCGCTGTCGGCGATGATTCTGAGCAGCTTGACGGTGGGATCCCAGCTTGCCTTCACCTGGTCGAGCTTCGGAAGCGGGCCCGATTTCCACAGCGGACTTGCGAGGATGAATTCCTTCTTCGTCTCAAGCAGAGTGACGAGCTTCTTTACGTTCACTGCCGTGTGATTCCAGACCTCCGCATCGACGCCACTTGCCAGCTTGGAGACGACCGCGTTCAAGCTCGTCTGCGCGGCATCTGGGAGCGCATTCCAGACTACGATCGGCTTTGAGCTTTTCAGTCCTTCAAACACAGCCTTGACGGCGGCTTCCGGCGTTTGAGGAACATCGGGCTTGAGCAGCGGACCGGGCGCAGCCGCCGGGCTGTCTGCCTTGGGAGTTGCAGCGGCAGACGGACCCGACGTATCGGAAGAACATCCCGCGGCCGACGCGAGGATCACAACCAAAAGCAGACACGTATAGCGCTGGACGCAAGCCATCGTGCGACTCCAAGATGGGAAGCTGAGTTCTTCTCGCCCCTGGCAAGACCAGGAGCCTCGCTCGCCGGGAAAGCCGAAAGGTCCAAGAAGGAGTCTCCGGACTCCTCCGCGCGTTTGAATTTGCGCAGGCCAGCGAACGCCAACGCCATCTTATCGCGGCTTGCTCAGGTTTTCCTCTCAGTCGACCTTTCCCTGTGCAAAAAGCAGCACAGCGATTCGCTGAGAGGCTTTCAAAGAAATCTCTGTTAGCCGGACGTTTTGAGGTTCAGAGCTTCTTGACGCCCCTGCTAGCCGATCGTAAACTGCAGCTTCAATTTTTTTGATATCAATCCTTAACAGTATTATTTTTACTAATACTCAAGGCCGGCCATGCACTTACGGAATGTCGAAATCTTTTGCGACGTGGTCACGCACGGCAGTTTTTCCAAGGCCGCAATCGAGAATGAAGTGTCTCAGTCTTCCGCCAGCCAGGCTGTTCATATGCTCGAAAAGCGGCTGGGTTGCCGCTTGATCGACCGCTCCAAGCGCCCCTTCGAGCTGACGGCCGCCGGGCAGATTTACTACGACGGGTGCCGGAAGATCCTGGAGTCTTTCCGTCACGTGGAAGACCGCGTCCAGCAGATGAGGAACAAGGTGATCGGCCGCGTTCGGCTGGCTGCGATCTATTCGGTCGGACTGCTGCAAATGGACACTTACGCCAAGCGCTACAAAATGCTGTTTCCCGATGTGGTGCTGCAGTTGGAATACCTGCATCCGGACAAGGTTTATTCCCGCGTCCTCAACGACGAATCCGACTTGGGGATTGTGTCGTATCCTCGAACCGGAAATGAAATTGCCTCCGTCCCCTGGCAAAACCAGGAGATGTTGCTGGCCGTGCCCCGCGGGCATCGGTATTCAGGTCGCCCGTCGGTGACGCCAAAGGAACTCAACGGAGAGTCGTTTGTCGGCTTTACCTCGGAGCTGACGATTCGCAAGCAGATCGACCGCTGGTTCAAGCAGGCGGGCATCTCGGTCGATTTCGTGCACCTCTTCGACAACATCGAAAACATCAAGCGGGCTGTCGAAATCGGGTCCGGTGTCGCGTTGTTGCCGGCGCCGTCGGTGCGGCGCGAAGCGGAGACCGGATCGCTGTTTGCCGTCCATATTGAAGGATCCCCGTGGCATCGCCCATTGGGAATTATCCATCGGCGCAACCGGACGTTGACGAACCCGGCGCGCAAGCTGGTGGAGCTTCTCCGGGAAAGTCCGGAGCTGATCGTAAGTCGCGGAAGTGAGAGAGCATGAAGTCGCACGCCGAGCGCTCGGCTGATTGTGTCCAGAACGATTCTCAGTCGCATCTCACGAATGAGTTCTCCCGCCCGGGAAGCGAGTGCGCGCCGCGATTTCCCCAGCCACTCTACGGGCCGCCCCCCAAACACGGGCTCTACGATCCGCAATACGAACACGACTGCTGCGGCGTCGGATTCGTGGCAAACATCAAGGGGGTCCGCAGTCGCCAAATCATTGACGACGCCGATCGAATTCTGCGGCACCTGATCCACCGCGGCGCCACGGGATGCGAAGCGAATACCGGCGATGGGGCCGGAATGCTCACGGGTCTTCCGCACGAACTCTTCCGGAAACTTGCCGCGGCCGACCTCAAAGTCGAACTGCCGCAGCCGGGCTTTTACGGTGTCGGCAATGTTTTCCTGCCGAAGGACGGCCGCGAACGACGGGAGTGCAAGGAGACCGTCAACCGCCTGCTTGCCGAGCAGGGTCAAAAGCTGCTGGGCTGGCGGCCACTTCCGACGCGCAGAGACGTCGCAGATATCGGACCGTCGGCTCGGGCGGCCGAACCGGTGATGGAGCAGCTCTACGTCGGCGCCGCGGCCGGTCTCGACCGCGAGGCGTTCGATCGGCAGTTGTTCCTGATTCGCAAACTCGCCAGCCGAATTCTGCGAACAAGCGATCTCATGCAGGCGCTGATGTTTTACATCTGCAGCCTCTCCTCGAAGGTCATCGTCTACAAAGGGATGCTCACGGCGCGGCAACTCGTGCCGTACTATCCCGACCTTCAGGATCCGGACTACCGCAGCCACCTGGCGATGGTTCACTCGCGGTTCTCGACCAACACGTTTCCGAGCTGGGACCGGGCCCACCCCAATCGCTACATGGCCCACAATGGGGAAATTAATACTCTCCGCGGCAACCGAAACTGGTTGGCTGCGCGGCAGGGCATGATGAGCAGCCCGCTGTTCGGCGCCGATCTCGAAAAGGTGTTTCCCGTCAGCGAACCGCAATGCTCCGACTCCGGAAATTTCGACAACGCGCTCGAGCTGCTTCTGTTCGCCGGCCGTAGTTTGCCGGAAGCCGTGATGATGATGATTCCCGAGGCGTGGCAAAACCACCCGACGATGCCCGAGGAAAAGCGGGCGTTCTACGAATATCACTCAGCCCTGCAGGAGCCGTGGGACGGACCGGCGTCGATTTCGTTTACCGACGGGCGCTACATCGGCGCCGTACTCGACCGAAACGGGCTGCGCCCGAGCCGCTACTACATCACCAAGGACGACAAGGTGGTGATGGCCAGCGAAGTCGGCGTGCTCGACATCGACCCGAGTGATGTCAAAGTCAAAGGCCGACTCCAGCCGGGACGGATGTTTTTGGTCGACTTCGAGAAAGGCCGCATCATCGATGACGATGAGCTGAAGCTCGAAGTTGCGACGCGGCGACCCTACGGCGATTGGCTGCGCCGGCAGCGGATCGTGCTTGGCGACCTTCCCAAGGCGTCCGTGCCCGGGCACTATTCGCCCCCGCAGCTGCTGTCGCGAATGCAGGCCTTCGGCTACACCACCGAGACGATGGGCTTCATGCTCATCCCGTTGCTTCATGAGAAGAAAGATCCGATCGGCTCGATGGGCAACGACGCCGCGCTCGAATGTCTCAGCGATCAGTCGCGGATGCTCTACGATTATTTCAAGCAGCTCTTCGCGCAAGTCACCAATCCGGCAATCGACTCGATCCGCGAAGAGATCATCATGTCGCTGGAGTGCTACGTCGGCCCGGAAGGGAATCTGCTCGAAACGACCGAGCGCCAGTGCGAGCGGCTGCTCGTGCCGCATCCGATCCTGACCAACGAAGAGCTGGCGACCCTGCGTCAGCTCGATTACCGCGGCTGGAAGACCAAGACGATCGACATCACTTATCGGCGAAGCGAGGGGACCGTCGGGTTAGAGCCGGCACTCGACCGCATTTGCCAGGAGGCCTCTCAGGCAATCGCCGACTCTTACAGTCTGATCGTTCTCTCCGATCGGAACTGTTCGAGGGACCGCGTCCCCGTGAGTAGCTTGATGGCGTGCGGGGCCGTGCATCATCACCTGGTTCGCAACGAGGAGCGGACGCAGATCGGCCTGGTCCTGGAGACGGGTGAAGCACGCGAGGTGCACCACCACTGCCTGCTGGTCGGTTACGGAGCCGACGCGATCAATCCGTATCTGGCGTTCGAGGCGCTTTACCAGGCGCGAGAAGACGGCACTCTCGAGCCGGAATTCACCGACGCGGAAATCGTCTCGGCCTATCGCAAGGGGGTCGCCAAGGGGCTGCTCAAAGTGATGGGCAAGATGGGCATCTCGACTCTGCAGAGTTACAAGGGAGCGCAGATCTTCGAGGCGGTCGGCATCGACGAAGACGTCATCGAGCGGTGTTTCTCCGGCACCCCGAGCCGAATTCGAGGCGTCAACTTCGCGATTCTGGCGGAGGAAGCGATCCGCAGGCATGAAATCGGTTATCCGACACGCGACCAGGTCCGGCTCGACGTGCTGCCGAATCCTGGGTTGTATCAGTGGCGGAGAAACGGCGAAAAGCACGCCTGGAATCCGCACACGATTGCTGAACTCCAGCAAGCGGCCCGCGCGGGCGATCAGTCGGCTTACGACCGCTACTCTCGAATGATCAACGAGACGACCACCCGCGAATGTCACCTCCGCGGGCTGTTGCGATTCAAGCCGTCAACGCCAGTACCGTTGGAAAACGTGGAGTCGGCCGCATCGATCGTGAGACGCTTCTGCACCGGCGCCATGAGCTTTGGCTCGATCTCCGCCGAGGCCCACGAAACGCTGGCCGTGGCGATGAATCGCGTCGGAGGCAAGAGCAACACGGGTGAAGGGGGCGAGGACTATGCCCGCTTCAAGGAACTTGCCAACGGCGATTCCAAACGCTCGGCCATCAAGCAAGTTGCCTCGGGCCGCTTCGGCGTCACGAGTTGGTACCTCACCAACGCCGACGAACTGCAAATTAAGATTGCTCAGGGAGCAAAGCCCGGCGAGGGGGGCGAATTGCCGGGTAAAAAGGTCGACCGGGTCATCGCCGCCGTGCGACACTCAACCCCGGGCGTAGGACTGATCAGCCCACCGCCGCACCACGACATCTACTCAATCGAAGACTTGGCCCAACTGATCTTCGACCTGAAAAACGCGAACCCGTCCGCGCGAATCAGCGTCAAGCTGGTCTCTGAAGTCGGAGTGGGGACGATCGCGGCCGGAGTGGCGAAGGGACACGCCGACAACATCCTCATCTCCGGCGACAGCGGAGGGACCGGTGCGTCGCCGCTGACGAGTATCAAGCACGCGGGCCTGCCTTGGGAGCTGGGTATCGCCGAAACGCACCAGACGCTGGTTCTCAACGACCTGCGGAGCCGAGTTCGGCTGCAGACCGACGGACAGTTGAAGACGGGCCGGGATGTAGTCATCGCCTGCATGCTCGGCGCTGAAGAATTCGGTTTTTCGACAGCTCCGCTGATTGCGCTCGGCTGCATCATGATGCGCAAGTGCCATCTCAACACGTGCCCAGTCGGAGTCGCGACGCAGGATCCCGAGCTAAGGAAGAAATTTACGGGCCAGCCCGAACACGTCATCAACTATTTCTTCCTGGTCGCCGAAGAGTGTCGCCGGTTGATGGCGGACCTTGGCTTTTGCTCAATCGACGAAATGGTCGGCCGCTGCGATCGGCTGGAGATGAACGACGCCATTGATCACTGGAAGGCCCGCGGTCTCGATCTGACTCCCATGCTCAAGCCGGCGATCAAGCCGAGGCCCGGCGTCCACGTCTATTGCACGACCTCTCAATACCACGCCCTCGACGAAGTGCTCGACAACGAGCTGATCGAAAAATTCTGGGCCTCGATCACTGAAGGGATCCCCAAGCGCATCGAAATGCCCATCGAAAACATCGATCGCGCCTTTGGCACCATGCTCAGCCATCGGATCTCCAAGAACTGGGGGCCCGACGGGCTGCCCGACGGCACAATCCAGATCAAGACCACGGGGTCAGCAGGCCAAAGCCTCGGGGCCTGGCTCGCGCATGGGGTGACGATCGAGCTCGAGGGGGATGCCAACGATTATGTTGGCAAGGGATTGTCGGGCGGCCGGATCATCGTCTACCCGCCCAAGTCCGCCACGTTCTGTCCCGAGGAAAATATCGTGATCGGCAACGTCGCGCTCTACGGCGCGATCCATGGCGAGGCGTACTTCCGCGGACAGGCGGCCGAGCGCTTCTGCGTGCGGAATTCGGGGGCGACGGCCGTCGTGGAAGGAGTCGGCGATCATGGCTGCGAATACATGACCGGTGGGTGCGCGGTGATTCTCGGTCCGACTGGGCGCAATTTCGCCGCGGGAATGTCGGGCGGCGTTGCCTACGTCCACGATCCGGGCGATGAGCTTCTGGCCAATTGCAATATGGAGATGGTCGAACTCGAATCGCTCAGCGAACCCAAAGACATCGAGGAATTGCGGCGGCTGATCGACAATCACCGCGAACAGACCGGCTCGACCGTCGCGGCGCGGTTGTTGGCCGATTGGAAGAACAGCTTGTCCAAGTTCAAGAAGGTCATGCCAACCGACTACAAGCGGGCCCTCCAAGAGATCGCACAGAGGCGAAGCGCCGGCTCTGCGAAAGACAATAGCGCGTCGTTCGACTCCGAGCGGGCTGCCTTGGCGGCCTTGCCTGGAGGACGCATTTAGAACCGCGGAGGCGATGACTCTCGTCGATCCGCGACTCGATAGACCTGCCTCGCTGCTCTGCACCGCTGAAATCATCAACCCTCTGACCGACGCCACGAGTACCGAACGGATGGGAAAGCCGACCGGCTTCACCGAATTTTCGCGGCACGCTCCGCAGGAGCGCGACCCCGCGCTGCGCGTGCTCGACTGGAGCGAGTTCCACGAGCACTTGAGCGTCGGCGAGCTGCGCGAACAGGGTGCGCGCTGTATGGATTGCGGCGTTCCGTTTTGCCACACCGGCGACTTGATGGCCAATATGGCGGCCGGCTGTCCCGTCAACAACCTCATTCCCGAATGGAACGACCTCGTCTATCGCGATCGTTGGCGAGAGGCCCTCGATCGCCTGCACGCGACCAACAACTTCCCCGAATTTACCGGCCGTGTCTGTCCTGCCCCGTGCGAGGGCTCTTGCGTGCTCGGAATTATCGAGCCGCCGGTGACGATCAAGTCGATTGAATGCGCGATCATCGACCGCGGCTTCGAGGAGGGCTGGGTGACCGCGAAACCGCCCAGGTCGCGCACGGGAAAGACGGTCGCCGTGGTCGGCTCCGGGCCTGCAGGATTGGCAGCGGCCGCCCAGCTCAACAGCGCCGGCCACACGGTCACCGTCTTTGAGCGGGCCGACCGCATCGGCGGCCTCTTGATGTATGGCATCCCCAATATGAAGCTCGAAAAATCGATCGTCGAGCGCCGCGTAAAGCTGTTGTCCGACGAAGGCATTGAATTCCTGACGGGCAAAGAAGTCGGCCGCGATCCGACAGGCGCGCAATTACTTGAGCAGTTTGACGCCGTCGTCCTTTGCACCGGGGCGACGCGGCCGCGCGATTTGCCGATTCCAGGTCGCGACCTCAAGGGAATTCATTTCGCGATGGAATTCCTGCACGCGAACACCAAGAGCCTGCTCGACTCAGGCTTTGGCGACGGCCGCTACATCAGCGCGAAGGACAGGCGCGTGATCGTGATCGGCGGCGGCGACACGGGGACGGATTGCATTGGAACCTCGATGCGGCATGGTTGCCGCAACCTGGTGAACTTCGAGATTGTACCGATGCCGCCAGTGGTGCGAGCCGCAAACAATCCGTGGCCTCAGTGGCCGCGCGTCTTTCGAGTCGATTACGGGCACGCGGAGGCGGGTGCTAAATTCGGCCGCGACCCGCGCGAGTTTGCGATCTCGACCGTCGAGTTTCAATCGGACGGCGCGGGCAACGTCCAGGCGCTCAAGGCCGTGCGAGTCGACTGGTCCAAGCCGATTCCCGGCAAAGCCCCATTCAGCGTCGTCGAAGGATCGGAGGAGATCTTCGAGTGCGACCTGGCTCTCTTGGCGCTCGGCTTTTTGGGGCCGGAGACGGCCGTTTCCGAGCAGTTCGGGATAGAGGTCGACGAGCGCGCAAACTATAAGGCGCCTTACGGAAAGTTCCGCACGAACGTCGAAAACGTCTTCGCGGCCGGAGACTGCCGCCGCGGCCAGAGCCTGATCGTCTGGGCCATCAACGAGGGCCGCGGCGCAGCGCGGGAATGCGATCGCTTTTTGATGGGCTCAACCAACCTGCCCTAGCGGCGAGGACCTCGGCGCGGGCAAAACGCGGCTCTGCGCCGCGCTCGCCGCACGCACGAGATTGGCCACCAGCTGCCGCCGACTAGAGCAGCTTGCCGTTGTAGTTGACTTTGCAGTTTTTGAGCTTGCTCTTGAGCCTTTGAGCGCCGGTCGGAGTCACAGCAGTCTGCAGGAGTGCGATTCCCTCCAGCGTCTTGAGTTTCGCAAAGGCCGGGACCGAGGCGTCGCTGATGAGCTTGTTGTTCTCGAAATAGATCGACTTGAGACTTCTCAACTTGGAAAAGAAGCTCAGCATCGCGTCGTCGCTCAGCGCGTCATTTTGATGCACCGACAGGGTGTGAAGGTTCCGAAGATGCGGCATCGCTTCAAACGCCGCATTGGTGCAGTTGGCAGCGCCGACGTCGAGCACCTCGAGTGTTTTGATGTTCGAGATACCGTAGTACGCTTCGATGCTCAAATAGGGATTGTCGTACATCGACAGAACCTTCAGTTTCCGCAGTCCCTTTTTCTTGGTGACGAGCTCATTCAATCCGCGTCCGCGCACTGCCTGCATCTTCGCCATCATCAAAGTTTCGAGCTCGGTGAATGGCTGCAGGTACTTGAGTCCGTCGTCGGTCACGTAGCTCCCGGTGAGATCCAAATATTTGAGATTCACCAGCGGGGCCAGCATCTGCAGATGTTCGTCGGTGAACTGAGAGATCTGCCCAACCGACAATTTTTCGAGCTGGGTCATTTTGGCGATTTCGGCGATACCCGCCGTCGAGAATTTCGCCTGGTCGACGTACAACTCGACGAGCTGCTTCATTTGGCTGATGTGGGCCATCCCGGCGTCGGAGTTTTTGTCCTTTTGCGCACCCTTGGTCATCGCGAGGGCGGTCACGTTCTTCATTTTGGCGACGTTGGCCAGTGCCTCGTTCGAATAATTGAGGTGGCTGATATTCAGCTTTTCGACTTTGTCGAATTTGGGCAGCACGGCCAGGCCGGCATCGCTGATCGTGCTCCCTTGCAACTCGAGGGCCGTCATCTGGTCGCGGACCTCGGGAAACGATGACAGCTCCGCGAGCTGCTCGTTCGTCCTGCGATAGGTTTGCGTCGAATTGAATTGGGCCAACGCTTCCTGAGCGGTTTTTTTCGGCGGCTCAGGCGTTGCCGGGGCGGCTTGCGGCGCGGCCTTGGGCGCATCCCCCTGCTTCACGACCGGCGCGGGCGGCGGCGCCGCCGCGTCTTTCTTTTTGCCGTGGAGCAATTCACTAAAAGTGGGCGGCTTCTCGCATCCGGCAAGGGTGCAGATCGCTGCGGCCAGAGCGCTCGTTGCGATGGCCTGCATGAAAATCCGTGGGCCGCTGCCGCTGCGCTCCGGCTTCCGCCGCGCAACGGCTGCTCGTGGTTTGGTCACCATGGGCGGGAAAACTCCTTCGTGATGTGACGCCGACAAAATGGCGCGCCGCATATCGAAACGAATGCGGTGCGAGAAAAACAAGAGGAGGCACGTCCACAGCGGAGCCGAGCGCGGGCCGCGGTGTGGCAGCCGGTCATCATACCGGCGTTTTCCGCCGAAGCAAAGAAAATGTCCGCGCGTTTTCGGGCGGAAAGAGAGCGGGTTACACCTCGAAGCCGCGGTCAAGTTTGCGGCGAGGTGCGCGAGGTCAAAGCGAGCGAATTTTAGCCTTCCAGCCCCTTGATCCGACCGGTGCTGTCGCCGACCTGCGGGACGCCGGCGCCGACTCGCTCGAGCAGCGAGAGGAAGAGGTTGTTGAGCGGCGTTTCCTTGGGCAACTTCAGGTGCCGCCCGGGAAGGATGCTGCCGCCCGCCCGTCCGGCCAGCAAAATCGGCAGATCGTGGTGCGTGTGGGCGTTGCCGTCCTTGATGCCGCTGCCGTAGAGCACCATGCAGTTATCCAAGAGGGTCCCCTCGCCCTCGCGAATCGAGCGCAGCTTGGCGAGGAAGGCCGCGTAATGCCCGACGAGATAGCGGTCGATCCGCTTGAGCTGAGCGATCAATTCCTGATTGTTGCGGTGATGCGAGAGCGCGTGGTGCCCGTCCTTGGCTCCGACCATCGAGTATCCGCGGTTACTGCCTTCGTTGCCGAACATGAACGTGGCGATTCGAGTCATGTCGGTTTGGAAAGCCAGTGCCAATAAGTCAAACATCAGCTCGACGTGCCTGGCGAAATCCTCCGGAACGCCAACAGGCACGGCGACGTCGGCCGGTCGCCGTGCGGCCGACTGCCCGGCGAGTTCAATCCGCATCTCCAGCTCGCGAACGCCGCTGGTGTACTCGTCCATTTTGCGTCGGTCCGCGAGGCCCAATTTCTTATTCAGGCGGTCGGAATCATCCCGCACCAGATCGAGAATGCTCTTGCGCAGGAAATTCCTTCGCTCCCGCTCTTGCGGGCCGACATTACCGCTGCCGAACATCCGCTCGAAGACCAGCTTGGGATTGATCTCTTTGGCCATCGGCGTCGTCGGCGTCTTCCACGAGATGCAGGACGAATACGCGCAGCTATACCCCGAATCGCAGTTGCCCGCGGTCGCGCCGTGGTCGATGCCGAGTTCCAAAGACGGAAGAGGCGTGCCGCGGCCAATCTTTGCGGCAGCGATCTGGTCGACCGAGACGCCGACGCGGATGTTCGCTCCCGATGTCTTATAGGGATGAGCACCGGTCAGGAACGCGGCGGCCGAGCGGGCATGATCGCCTGCCCCGTCCCCCAACGCGTTGGCCCGTTGCTGAGACAAGCCGCTCAGCACCAGGACTTCTTTTTTCACTCCGGCAAGCGGCTCGAGAGTCGGCGGCAGCGTAAAGTTGGCGCCGACTTTTTTTGGCTCCCAGGCCGACGGGATCACTCCGTTGGGCGTGAACAAAAAGGCCATCCGCACGGGAGGCTTGCCCGACGCGACAGACGAACCGACCGCGGCAGCTTCGCCAGACCGGGGCACCATCGCCTCGAGCCAGGGCAAGGCCAGCGCCGCCCCGGCACCGCGCAAGAATGTCCGGCGGTGCAGGTTGCCTTTCGCACGCGACCCAAGCTGGCCCAAGCCGAAGGTCGGTGGACTGTTATCGCTCATTTCGGTTTCCGCCTCCGCGCCGCAAGCGAAACGGCTCGCTTTGCACGATCTGGGCGATGAGTGCCGAAAATCGGTCCCCGCCGTGACGCGTGCCTTCTACGATCCGGTCTACCGCGCAGCGATCATAATACTCCACGCCCCGTCCAAGCGCATACGCCAGCAGCGTTTCGGCGAAATGCCGGCGGAATGTGTCCTGGCGTTTCGAGAGTACGCCAACCAACTCGATCGGCCCCCGAAACGACTCGCCTCCGGGCAGGCTGCCGCTCGCGTCGACGGGATGATCTTTGTCCTTCTCGCGCCATCGGCCGATTCCGTCGAAATTCTCTAGTCCGAGTCCCAGCGGATCCATGATTTTGTGACAAATCGCGCACGAGGCGCTCTTGCGGTGCAGCGCCAATTGGTCCCGCAGCGACGCATTGGGGTTGGATTTTTCGGTTTCGGAAAGTTCCGGAACGTTGGCCGGCGGCGGAGGGGGCGCTTCGCCCAGAAATGTTTCGAGGATCCATTTCCCGCGTTTCACCGGCGACGTTCGCGTGCGCTGGGAGGTCAGCGTGAGAATGCTCGCCTGTGTGAGCACGCCCGCTCGAGGCGATCCTTCCAAAGACACCTCGCGAAACTTTTCGCCCTTCACCCCTTTGACGTCGTAGAGCCGTGCCAGTCGCTCATTAAGGAATGTGTATTTGCCGTTGAGCAAGTCGAGCACTCGGCGATCGTCGCGGACCAGGCTCTCGAAAAACAGCTCCGTCTCGCGACGCATGTCTTTCCGCAAATTGCTGTCGAACGGCTCAAAGAACTTCGGGCTGGGACGGGCC
>DASZIA010000075.1:0-20597 GCA_035949535.1 Planctomycetaceae bacterium
CGCTGATCTGGCTGCCCAGAATCACGATGCGGTCCTTGAGCAGGCGACTGTAAATGTCCATCGCCCGCTCTTCGCGGCCGCTCTTCTCGATAACGTAGGGAACGAGCACGCTCATGGTGATGAGCCCTTTCGGTAGCTATCTCTTGTCCTTGTTGTCGCCTTTGGGCTTATGCTGCCGCACGAGGATTTCGTCGACCAGGCCGTACTCGACCGACTCGGGGGCCGTGAGAAAACGGTCGCGGTCGGTGTCCTTGGAAATGACCTCGATCGGCTGCCCCGTGTGCTTCGCGAGAATCTCGTTGAGCACCTCTCGCGTGCGCAAAATGTCCTTGGCTTGTATTTCGATGTCTGAGACTTGTCCCCCCACCTCGCCGTACGGCTGGTGAATCATCATTTTGGAATGGGGCAGGCAGAATCGCTTCTTCGACGTTCCGCCGGCGACGAGGATCGCCCCGCCGCTGGCGGCCAGCCCCACGCAATAGGTGGCGACCTCGCACTCGAGAAATTGCATCGTGTCGTAGATCGCCATCGTGGCGGTCACCGAGCCCCCCGGCGAATTGACATACAGATGGATGTCCTGGTGCCGGTTCTCGGATTGCAGAAACAAGAGTTTCATCACGATCAGGTTGGCGGCCGCATCGGTAATCACGCCGTCGAGAAAGACGATGCGGTTCTCCAAGAGCAGATCACCGATGCCCATTTGCCGCTGCCGCTGGTATTCGCGGCTGGCCTGGTTCATCGAGATCGAGCTTGTGTGTTCAAGCTGAAAAGGTTGAGTCATTCGGCAGTCCTCAAAGACGGATCATCGCCACGGCCCCGTGCTAGATAACGGAAGCCGTGCCAGATAACCGAGGCCCGAGCCAGCGCGCGGCCAGCCGACACTCGTTGGCGCAGACGCGCGAGGCATTATCCGATCGTCGCGGCCTCAGTCAAGACAGATTAAAGACAATAGGTTGGGCAATTCAGTTTAGACGCACAGTCGGACCAGATTTTGGTAAACGAGGTAAGCAAGGGCCTCCCCTGGCGACAGTCCCTCAGGGCGACCGGCGAGTGTCAGCCCGCCGGTTCTTTCCGTAAGTCTTTACTTGGTGAATCGCCGTGCGTGGCGCTTGAGTGACCGATCGAAGAACCGGCGGGCTTACACCCGCCGCTCGCCAATGCGTCGCTCGCCGGCCTATTTCGCGCGGTCGACCTTCAGGGTGCGAAAGAGCAGACTGGACGTCCCTGTGCGTCGGCCGCACTGAGCGGTACTACTCAGCAGCTTTGGCCTCTTCGGCTTCCGCCTCCGCGGTCTCGGTCACCACGTGCGTGCGGCAGACCGAATAGGGCACCGGCTCGACGCGCTCGTCGAGCGAGAGCTCCATGGGCACATCTTTATACTTCGCGCGTTCGAGGATGACGTCAACCGCCTTTCGCTCGCGAATTTGCGCTTCGAGGTTTTCGATCATTCCCGATTTTTCCATTTTGGCCCGCACTCGCCGCGGCGTCTCGCCCCGCTGCTGGGCCATCAGCCGAATCTCGGCTTGGATGTCTTGCGGCGTCACCTCGACTTTTTCTTCGTCGGCGATCTTGTCGAGGATGAAGTGTTCCTTGAGGGCCTGCCGCGTCGAGGTGACGGCGTTCTGCCGCAACTGGTTTTCACGGGCCTGAATCTCACGCGTGGTGAATCCGGCCTGCTGCATTTCGAGGACCGTGCGCCTGAGGGCATTTTCGACCTGCCGCCGAACGAGCTGTTCGGGCAAATCCCAGGTGGCGCTCTCGGTGATTTTTTCTGAGACCTGCTCGCGGACCGCTTGGCGCTGTTCGAAGGTGACGCGGCGGCCCAAGCTCTCGCGGATCTCGTTTCGCAGCTCTTCTTCCGATTCAACGCCGATCCGGGTCAACAGCTCCTTGGTGAGCTCGGGCTTTCGCCAGCGCTTGACGTCGAGCACTTTGAAGCGGACTTCGATCTTCTCGCCGCGCAGCTCGACTTCCTCGGCCTCAGGCGCGACGGTGACGGTGGTCGTCCGTTCGTCGCCGGACTGCGCCCCAGACATCAGCTTGTCGAAGCCGTTGAGTTCGGCGTCGGCGAATCGCAGCACGGGCCGCACCCGCAACGACGCATCCGCGACTGTCAGCAGCTTTTGACCGTCGCGCTCGGTCTCAAGCGAGACGCTCACGACGTCGCCCGGTTCGACCGGTCCCTCGTGAGGGGCGAGCTGGCCATATTGCGAGAGGAAACTCTCGAAGTGCTTTTCGACGTCGGCGTCGGTGACCTCGCGAACCGGCCGCGTGATTGTCAGCCCCTGATAGTTGGGCAGCTTGAATTCGGGCCGCACCTCGATGTCGAACTCGTACTCGAAGTCCCCCTCTTCGGGCAGCTCGATGGCTTCGACGTCGATATCGGGCTCGTTGATCGGATCGAGATCCTTGTTGTCGGAGAGCTGCTCCATGCTCTCGACAAGCACCCGCTGTTTGACGTCGTTGGCCAGCTCGGTGCGGAACCGCTTTTCGACGAGTTTTTGCGGCACGTGACCCGGGCGGAAGCCGGGAATCGCCGTGCGTTCCGCCAGGGTCTTGACCGTCTCTTCGTAGAAGCGATCGACCTCGGATCGCGGGATCCGGACGCGGACGTGCTTTTTGCACGGGCCGGCATCCTTGATCTCGACGTGCAGTTCGAGCTTCTGCTTTTCGGGTTCGCCGCCGTCGTTGGAAGTCGCGTCGTCTG
This sequence comes from Planctomycetaceae bacterium, assembly GCA_035949535.1. GTDB lineage: Bacteria > Planctomycetota > Planctomycetia > Planctomycetales > Planctomycetaceae > DASPSM01. The sequence continues at coordinate 2,708 of DASZIA010000075.1, forward strand.
TCTCGACCTGTCCGCCTGACTTCGTCTTATCATCCGCGGGTGACATTCTCGGTCCTATTCAAAACGGCTCGGACCAACTCAAAGCTGGGTGGCACTGGCGGCTTGCCCGCCAGTGGTCTTTTGAAATGCGAGGAGACAGCACTGGCGGACAAGCCGCCAGTGGCACCCACCAAATGCGCTAGTCGGTCCATTAGAAACGAAAAAAAGCGGGTGAAGGGGTTCGAACCCTCGACGTCCACGTTGGCAACGTGGTGCTCTACCACTGAGCTACACCCGCGGGAGCAATCCTGCCGGCAGTTTTGTTTCCGCCGCCCCAAAGGGATCAGCCGACGCCGACCGATTGCGAACCGCATGAGATTATATGTAGCCCAGACTTCCCTGCAAGGCCTGCGAGAAGCGGCGAAATGACGGCGTAGCGGGCCGAATAATCAAAAAAATCGCCCTCACCCTGGCCCCGTCCCAGAGGGATGGGAAAGGGGGATCGGAGTGGCCCCTTGTGCAGGCACGCTCGCGGACTTCGCCGAGCAGCGTGCCGCGGCATTCAGCATCCCATTTCCAAAAGCGCGACGGCCGCACCGGGTGCAGGGGCATTGCCCCTGCTGTATTTGCAAGGTGATTCCCCGACCCTTACGCTGAGTGGTCACCAAATTCACACCGGGAGGCTGCGATGGAGACGACCAACGGATCCTTGCAACGCAAATTGCGGATGGGCTTGATCGGCGGTGGACAGGGTGCGTTCATCGGCCGGGTCCATGCGACGGCGGCCGTGCTCGACAATCGGGCGGCGCTCGTGGCCGGCGCGCTCTCGTCTGACCCCGCGAAGGCCAAAGAATCGGCACCAGCTTACGACATCTTGCCCGATCGGGCTTACGGCAGCGTCGATGAGCTGATTGAAAGGGAACGCGCCCTTCCCGCCGACCGTCGGATCGATTTCGTCAGCATTGCGACGCCTAACTTCACGCACTTTGCGATTGCCAAGAAAGCGGTCGAAGCCGGCCTCAACGTGCTGTGCGACAAGCCGATGACCTTCAATCTTTACGAGGCCGAGGAACTGGCCGCGACCGTAGAGAAGTCCGGAGTCGTCTTCGCCGTCACGCACAACTACACCGGCTATCCGCTGGTGCGGCAAGCCCGACAGATGATCCTCTCGGGCGAACTGGGCGAGATTCAGGCGATTCGCTCGAACTATCTGCAGGGCTGGCTGCGCTCGCGGCTCGAATCTTCGGGTCAGAAGCAAGCCTCGTGGCGGACCGATCCGATGAAGTCGGGAGCGGCCGGGGCGTTCGGCGACATCGGCACGCACGCCTTCAACTTGGCGCGCTACCTGACGGGCTTGATCCCGCAGGAGGTCTCCGCCTCGCTCAAAATCTTCGAGCCCGGTCGTCAGCTCGATGATTACGGCCACGCGGTGATTCGTTTTGAGAATGGCGCGCTGGGCACAGTGACCGCCAGCCAGATCTCGCACGGACACGAAAACGACCTGTTCATTGACGTCGACGGCACCAAGGGCTCGATCTCGTGGCGGCAGGAGGAGCCGAACCAGATGATGCTCCGCCGCAACGGACAGCCGCACGCCATCTACACCCGCGATCCCAACGCTCCTTATATGAATGAGGCGGGGAAGGCGGCGTGTCGATTGCCGTCCGGACATCCGGAGGCTTTCTTCGAGGCGTTCGCGAACGTCTACCGGTCAGCCTTTGACGCCATCGTGAAGCGGACGACGGGCGAGAAGTTCGAGTCGAGGGACACGATCTACCCCAACGTGTACGACGGCGTCGAAGGGATGTACTTCATCCAGCAGTGCGTCGCCTCGAGCGCGAAGAACGGCGCCTGGGTGCCCCTCAAGCACCGCCTGGCCCGGCGGTGATCTTCACGCTCGCCCCATTCTGATGGGGAGAGGGCAGGGTGAGGGGTCTTCTCCGTGCCGCACCAATCTCCGGTCGGGTGGCACTGGCGGCTGGTCCGCCAGTGTCTTGTTCGCGCATTTCAAAGACCACTGGCGGACAAGCCGCCAGTGCCACCCAGCTGCGATTCGTCCAAACGCTCTCCAGCCCGCATAACCGGCATTACCCGCTTCTTCCGACCGGCCACTAAGTAAGAACCCGCTATCGGTCGATGTTGAGAGCGGTGCATTGCGCGCGTGGGATGCCCGCATCGACCGGTCGCTCGGACTCCGCTCATGACCATAACTGCCGCCGGCTCGCCGACCTGGATTCGCGACACGTGCCGGCAGTTTTCCGATGCCATCGGCTGGGATTTGCAATTCGTTCCCCTGGCCGGCGAACGCGGCGACGAGATCGAGGCGCAGCTGCGTCGCGAGCCGTCGACGTGCTGGTTCTCCGAGGTCAACGACGGACTCGAGCGGATTGGTTTTTTACAGCTCGTGCTTCCCGAGGACGCGCGGCAGGACCGCTCGTTTAATTCAGTCGGCGACCTGGCCGAAGCGTTCGCCCAATTGATCAGTCGCTCGGCGAGTGCCGCTCGACTGGCCGAGTCGCGCACCGACGAAGTCGCCACGCTGGTCGACATCGGCCGCTCGATCCCCACGGAACGGAATCTGGTCGACGCCCTGCAGCGACTGCTCGATGGGGTGACGCAGCTCACCGCCTTCCGCTCGTGCGCCTTCTTTTTGCTCGATCCCTCCACCGAGCGGCTCAAGCTGCGAGCCTATTCGCCTCGCGACGCGCCACCGGTGGCCGAAGCCGCGCGAAGCTTGAGCGAAAATCCCCCCGACCTGCAGGCCCTCTCGCGGGGGCGTGCCGTTTTCGGCGGCGACGAACTCAATCACGTTGCCGCCTGGCTGCCTCCCGGGACTTTAACCGCGGTTTGCCTGGCTGTCGGATCCGAGGCGGGCCCGATCGGCACGTTGTGGGTCTACGACCGTCGACGGCGCCAGCCGACCGACCGCGAAATCCACGTGCTGGAATCGATCACGGTGCAGGTGGCGACCCTGCTCGAGCGGGTCGTGCTGTTGCGGGAAAGCGCGGCCCAGCACCGGCTGCAGCGAGATTTGCAGCTGGCCTCCCAAGCCCAGTCGTTGCACATCGCCGCCCCGCTGGCGCCCGGGTCGGGCATCGAAGCGGCCATTCGATCCACCAGCCGCTTCGAGATCGGCGGCGACTTGTGCGAGTTGATCCCGGTCTCCGAAGGCCGAACGGCGCTCGCGATCGGCGACGCGTCCGGGCACGGGATTTCCGCGTCGATCGTGATGTCGGCCGTGCGCGGCGCCGTCCACGCGCTGGCCCTCGACTTGCGCACTCCGCTGACCCCCGAAGAAGTCCTCGTCCGCGTCAACCATGCGCTGCATTCCATCACGCCGGCTCACCAGTTCATGAGTCTGCTCTACGGCGTTCTCGACGTGCGGCAGATGCTCTTCACTTATTCCAACGCCGGCCATCCCTCTCCGGTGTTGATGCGCTTGGGCGGGCCGGTCCAGCTCGATTCGCACGGCATGCTGTTGGGAGTGGTGCCCGACACCACCTACGGCTCGTCCCAGTTGGCAATCAGTCCCGGCGACACCCTGATCGCCTTCACCGACGGCGTGAGCGAAGCGATGAACGGCAAGCGAAAAATGTTTCGCTGTGATGGAATCATCGAGGTCTTGAGAGGTCATCAGGGTCAACCGCCCCAGGCCATTTTAGAGGCAATCTGGGGGGAGTTCGAAACGCACCTCGACGGCAACATCGGACACGACGACGCCTCGCTGATCGTCATTCGGGTCTCCTAAGTCGTAAAACGTCAACAGAATGAGTGCCGGCCGTTGATTGGACTTCCCGAGCCGGCATGCAAGAATTGAGTCGTGATTACGCGCGATCATGTCTGGCACTTGATGAAGACGGGAGGGCGAGTCGACGCCTCGCGCCTCTCGCGTTGGCACGCGCAGGCCGCCGCCGTCATCAAACGATCCGAAGAACTTCGCGGCGAGAGCGATGCCGAGCTGCTGCGTCGCGGGCGAGAGCTTCGCTGGCAGGCCAAGACGCAGCCGCGGCTCGCCGACCTTCTGATCGATACGTTCGCCCTGGTGCGCGAGGCGGCCCGGCGCGAGCTGGGCTTTCAGCACTTCGCCGTGCAGATTCAAGGGGGCAGCGCCCTCTTTGAAGGGCACGTCGCCGAGATGCAGACCGGCGAAGGCAAGACCCTCACTGCCACGCTGCCGGCGACCTTGCGCGGACTGACCGGGCGCGGCTGCCACATCGTCACCGTCAACGACTACCTCGCCCACCGCGACGCCGAGACGATGGGCCCGATCTACGAACGCCTCGGTCTCTCGGTCGGCTGCATCCAGACGCCGATGCAGACCGAAGAGCGCCGGACCGCCTACGCGAAGGACATCACCTACGGCACCGCGAAGGAGATCGGCTTCGATTTTCTCCGCGATCGGCTCCGCACGGGGGCCGACGCGTCGAGCGGTTACCGCCGGCGCAACGGCGGAGGCGAGGCGCCCGTCCAGCGGGGGCACCACTTCGCCCTGATCGACGAGGCCGACAGCATCTTGATCGACGAGGCGCGCACGCCGCTGATCATCGGCCTCACGCAGCCGAACACGGCCGCCACCGTCAATCTGCTCCGCTGGAGTCAGCGGGCTTCGACGCGGTTAGAGCGCGACGTCGAGTTCGTCTTCGAGCCCGATCGCCGCATGGCTTACCTCACCGACCGCGGCTGCCGCAAAGTCCTGTTGATGGCCAAGCCCTCGCTGTTGGATTGCATCGACGCCGAGCGAATGTACAAGCACGTCGAGCAGGCCCTCTCGTCGCGGTACGGCTTCCAGCGCGACCGCGATTACGTCGTCGTCGAGGACAAGATTGTGATCGTCGACGAATCGACTGGCCGCCAAATGGACGGCCGCAAATGGCAGGACGGCCTGCACCAGGCGGTCGAGGCCAAGGAACTCGTGCCGATCACCGCCGCCACCGGCCAGGCCGCGCGGGTCACCGTGCAGACCTATTTTCGCCAGTACGAGCACGTGTGCGGCATGACGGGCACCGCCGTGCAGTCTCGCCGCGAGCTGCACGCCACCTACGCGATCAGCGTGTCGCCGATTCCGACCAATCGTCCCTGCATTCGCACGGGGTCCCCGCACCGCATTTTCGCGACGCTCGAACAAAAACGCCGCGCGGTCGTGCAAGAAGTCGCCCGCATGCACGCGGCCGGACGAGCGGTCCTGGTCGGCACGCCCTCGGTCGATGCTTCCGAGGCGCTCGGTCGCGCGCTCGAAGGGTGCGGGATCGAACACCAGATTCTGAACGCCCGCTGGCACGAGAAAGAAGCCGAGATCGTCGCCCGGGCCGGCGAGACGTTCGCCGTCACCATCGCGACGAACATGGCCGGCCGCGGCACCGACATCCAGCTCGACGAAAAAGTCCGCGCGGCAGGCGGACTACACGTGATCGCCACCGAAATGCACAGCTCGGCCCGCATCGATCGCCAACTCGTCGGCCGCGCGGCCCGCCAGGGCGATCCGGGCTCCTACCAATTCTTCCTTTCGCTCGAGGATGAGCTGCTGCGCGTCCTCAAACCAGAAAAACTCGCCCGCCTCCGCCGCTCGGCCAAGCCCAATGCCGAGGGCGAGCTGTCGCTCACGTGGCTCGGACTCTTCCGCCGCACGCAGCGATTCCTGGAAAAGATGCACCGCAAAGAGCGAAAGCACCTTTTACGTCACGAGCGCCAACGCTCCGACGCCCACAACCACATGGGCCTCGACCCGTTCCTCGAACTGACCGACTGAGTTCGTGTGTGGTAGCACCGGTTGCGATTTTCTCCCTCTCCCATTCCGATGGGAGAGGGCCGGGGTGAGGGCAATTTTCGATTTGTTCTCGCCGGGTGCCATGTGGTGCCATGGCTGAGACGCCTCGCTCAGCCGTGCTCTTCTCCCAGCCGTCACGTTGCGTCTGGGCGAGCCGCTCCGCCGAGGCGGATAGGCCGGCGGGTTCTTCTCCGGATGTGAATCTCACCCGTCAAACTCCGGGTGCGATTGAGCCCCCGCCAGGGGGCGACCGACAATAACCCAGCGTTTCAACGCTGGGTCAGCGGCCCCAAACACATCCAAAGCCCCGGCCGGGGCTTTAATCGAAATAGCCGCGATCAGATCCCAGCGTTGAAACGCTGGGCTATTTCCTGCCGCCCCTTGCGGGGCTTAACAACTCATCCGCCCCTCTCGGGGCTCAATCACCCGACTCCGTACGCCGAAATTAAGACCGGGTCAATGGCCATTTTTTTCTGCCAAAATTTGCAAATTTCCAAACCGCCCACCGCTGTGGAATTTGCAACGCCGCAAAAAATTTTTCGCGCTCGAAAATGAGGGGAGCACAAACCCACTCTGGTACAATCATGGTAGTGCCAGAATTATGCGTCCGGCGCGCCACGATCGCGCCGCGCTCCCTTTCCCTCGTTCCTCTCGAGAGCCCAGCGTGTCTCCGACAACTTTCTCTGAACTGCTGGTTCCTGCTGGAGTCCCGGCTTTAGCCGGTCTTCAATCCTCCTCCCAGGGACCGACTAAAGCCGATCATCAAGACAACTCCGACGGACCGGCTAAAGCCGGGACTCCAACGTCTCTTCCCCGCTCGCCAATTCCGATTGCGTCCGCGCCGGCAGTTTCCGCCGAAGCGGCGGACGCCGCCAAGATTGCGCCCGCGCCGGCAGTTTCCGCCCCGCTTTGGATTGAAGACGGGGCGGACGCCGGCAAGGCGGGAGAGGGCCGCGTTCCTCTTGCCCCCTCTCCCATTCCGATGGGAGAGGGCTCTTTTCTTCCCCCCACGCCCATTCCGCTGGGAGAGGGCCGGGGTGAGGGCTCTTCTTTTACGATTGCACCCGACGCCATCGCAGCGCCTAGCGCGAAGGCAGCCACCCAACTCGACACTCTGTCCCCCTCCGACCCTGCCACTCCCTCGCCCATTCCGATGGGAGAGGGTCGGGGTGAGGGCGGCTTTTCCGACGCCGACCGCTTCCCGTTCCTCACCGCCGCCCAGCTCAACTCGGGCCAGTTCGAGACCCGCTACCTGATCCCCGGCATCCTGGCCGCCGCCCAGCCCGGCGGCATCTTCGGGGCCTTCAAGACGCTCAAAACGTCCCTCACGGCCGACCTGTTGATTTCGCTCGCCAGCGGCACCCCGTTCCTCGGCCACTTCGCCGTCCCCGAGCCGGGCCGCGCCCTGTTTCTCTCGGGCGAATCGGGCCTCGACGCTCTGCAGTCGATCGCCCGCCGCATCTGTGCGGCCCGCGGCATCGAGCTGGCAACGCTCGCCAATTTCGAGCTGTGTCCAAAACTCCCCAACCTCGACAGCCCCGACGACCTGCGGGCCCTCGGGCGAATCGTCCGGGACAAGAGGCCGGCCTGCCTGGCGATCGACCCCGCCTATCTGGCGATCCGCGGCGAAGACGCCCGCAACCTGTTCGCAATGGGCGCCCTCCTCCGCCCGCTCGCCGAACTCTGCAACGAAACCGGCTGCGCGATCCTGATCGTCCACCACTGCAAACGCACCCGCCTCACCCCCGGCGACCCAGCCACGCTCGACGACATCGCCTGGAGCGGCTTCGCCGAATTCTCGGCCCAGTGGCTCTTGTTATCGCGCCGCCGTCGCTTCGACCCCGACACGGGCCACCACGAACTCTGGTTCAGCGCCGGCGGCCGCGCGGGCCATCACGGCCTATGCGCCCTCGACGTCGACGAAGGCATCCCGGGGGACGTCGCACTTGTCCCCTCTCCCGGTCCGCCGGGAGAGGGTCAGGGTGAGGGCGGCTTTTCCTCGTCATCCGCAGCAAAGGGAAACGGCCGCATCTGGAAGCCGTGCCTGCGCTCGGCCGGAGACGCCGAGTTCCAACACGACGTCAATTCCGCGCACGAAGCGGAAAGCCAGCGCCAACTGCGGACGATCGCGACCAACGCGCGCCACCGCCAGCGAATCCTGGAACTCTTGCGCGACAAGCCGGCCGGCGAGACGCCACGGTACTTCCGCGAAAACCTCGGCCTGACGACGGACCGCACCAATGCCCTGCTCCAGGCCTTGGTCGAAGACGGACTCATCAAACCGGCGCCGGTCTTCAAGACAAAGCGCTGTGAAGCCGGCTACAAATTGGTCGGCCGTGAAAAGATCCCCGGCGGGGACGAAAAATAGATCTGCTGGTGGTGGGGATCCTTTTTCACTAAGGGGAGAAAGGATCCCCGGCAACAGCAGCGGCAAGAGTCCCAAAGGCTGAGACAGTTGGGGCCATCCGATATGGACGCGAAAAAGCTTCCGAAGCCCCACAAGGGGCGACACTCCTTTAGCCACGAGGCGCAAGCCCGTGGATATCGGTCTCGCCTGGGTGACAGAAGCCCCCGAACGGGGGCGACACGCCGTTGATGCAAGAAGTGCCGCCCCCATTCGGGTGGCTCAATCGCGAAGAAGGAGATCGCATCCCACCCGCTCGCGCGGGTGGCAAGCAGAGTGCCACCCCTCTCGGGGTTAAAGGCGCCAAATCCCGAACGGTCTCACTCAAAGCCGTGGATGGCACTCGGCGCACCTACGACCAATCTCGATTGGCATTCTGGCAGAGGATGGGATAAAAGTGTTTGGGCGGCCGTCTCTTCTATCGTTGCAACGCCTGGCGTACACCCTCCGGCCGCTCTCTGCGGCGATTCGCCGACAAGTGATGACAAAACACAAGCCCGCCTTTTACTTTCGCAAACTCGATTGCATTGGCGCGGCAGATGCCGAAGGCGATGAGCGATATCTCAGCACCTGCTTCGTCGATACTGGCGACATCGAGATCCTACGCGATTGTGCGGACACACGGCGCATCGTTGTGGGGCGAACCGGGAGCGGGAAGACAGCGCTGCTGCAGCGTTTGATCGACCGTGAGGAGCGTGCGATCGTGGTTCCTCCAGAGAGCTTAGCGCTTTCCTACGTCTCCAATTCAACGATCCTGCAATTCTTATCGGCGCTGGATGTGAAGCTGGATATTTTCTTTCGGCTTCTTTGGCGTCATGTATTCACCGTTGAGATCTTGCGTCACCATTCAAAAATCGATTCGGAAGCCAAGAAGAAGACATTCTTCCAAGTCGTACGCGGCATTTTTGGCGAGAAGAAGCACGAGCAAACTCTCAAATATCTTGACCGGTGGGGGAAATCGTTTTGGGAGGAAACCGATTACCGCATTAGGGAATTGACAACCACCCTCGAGTCCAACGTCAAAGCTGAAATTGGTGTAAAGCTAAACCCAATGATGGCCTCTGTGCAAAGCGGGCAAAAGCTTTCGGAACAGCAGAAGGCAGAAGTCGCCCACCGCGCTCAGGCGGTCGTGAACAAAGTCCAAATTAAGGAACTTACTGAAATCCTTGATTTGTTGGACGGCTTACTTCAAGAAGATCAGCAACATCGATACTTTGTCGTTGTGGACCGGCTAGATGAGAATTGGGTCGAGGATCGCCTCCGCTACAGCCTGATTCGCGCACTAATCGAAACTGTCAGAGACTTCCGAAGAGTTCGACAGGTCAAGATCGTGATTGCCTTGCGAATCGATCTTCTGGATCGCGTTTTCAGACTCACGCGCGACGCCGGATTTCAAGAAGAAAAGTACCACTCGCTGTACTTGCCGTTGAGTTGGACGCGGCCGCATCTCGTCGAATTAATAGACAAGCGTATCGACGCTCTTGTGAAGAGCCGTTACACAAAGCAACCCATTTCAGCCGGAGATTTGTTGCCGGGGTCGATAGATAATGCAAATCCACTTGACTATCTGATAACGCGGACGTTTTACAGACCCCGAGACGTGATCCTCTTCCTAAACCAATGCATCGCTTTCGCTACGGATGAATCGCGTCTCAGCGCGCCCATGTTGAAGCGCGCCGAGGGTGCCTACTCCAATGATCGTTTGCATTCGCTTCAGGACGAGTGGCGCGCCGATTTCCCTTTTCTTCTCGAGTTTGCAGCTCTGCTAAAAGGGATGCCTTCAGGATTTGCCGTCGCGCGAATACACGAAGGCAAGGTGTCGGATTTGTGCCTTGAGTTCACGGCGTCAAAAACGGATTCGGCAGAAGACGTTCTGTCGGCCACGGCGAGTCAGATTGCCTATGGAGTAATCTCGCCCCGACTCTTCCGGCAAGTTGCGCTCCATGTGTTTTATCGTGTTGGTCTAGTCGGACTAAAGCCGGACGCGCACCAACCGGTGTCGTGGTCCGATCGAGGGACAGCCTCATTCGGGAGTGAGGACATTCAGGACGAGTGGCACGTCGCCATCCACCCCATGTTTTGGCGCGCGCTTGGGGTGAAGTCACCTTAGCTGACCGCGCGTTCTGCCCGCCCGAGGCTCCGTTGGACGACGGGTGACGCGCTCGTGGCTGGGCAGCGGCGGCGCTCCCCTAGCGGAAGCCCCGTGTCGCCGCCTCTGATTCCAGCGGAAGGCCAATTGTCAGGCGGAACGGGCTCTCCTCAATCGCGCGGCGGTTGAGGTTTTTTTGTCGTCCTTCGTAACCGAGGAGCCAACGCTCCGGGGCTTCCGCAAAGCGGAAGCGCCCCGGCCACTCGGAGAAACCGGCCCTCACCCTGCCCTCTCCCATCGGAATGGGAGAGGGTTTTGTTTGGTGGCGCGCCGGGCACCACTCCGGACAATCGCACTTGAGGAGCCCCGCAAGGGGCGGAAGACGATAGCCCAGGGCGCAGCCCTGGGAAAACGCGGCAGGATTGATCGAGAGCCCCGCCAGGGGCGACAGAGAGCCGAACGAGCGTTCGGTTCTGTCGCCCCTTGCGGGGCTCAAATCCTATTGCGGCGAACCCGCAAACCCAGGGCTCGCGCCCTGGGCTATGCTCTTCCGCCCCTGACGGGGCTCAAGAGTTCCGGCTCAGCAGTCCGCCGCGGCGGATCGCCTTCCCGAAGAGGTGCTGCCTCAGCGAGTCGGTGGCTTCAGTTGGCCGAATCAAGCAGTCTGCAGAGCTTGAATGCTATTGATGTGAACCAAGGCGATGTGTGTGACGCGGTCCGTGTCGGCATTGACAACCACCATCTTGTTCCTGCCGATGGCGGCAAGTTCCGGGTGGCGAACCTGGTGGATCTCTCCATTCGAGAGTCGCAACTCGAACGGCTCAAAAGGTTGGCGAACGAGCCACCCACGGACGACTTCCGCGTTCATAGTTGGCGACATCACACGAGCTGGACTTCGAACGGGATCGTTTCACCTTGGCGAAGCTGCTTTGGCGACAAGAAATTCAACCGCTCAAATCCGATCACGTGCCCTCGGCGATCTTTCACGAGGATCACATCGTCGCCCGATTCTTCACAAATGTGCTCCTTTTTCGGATCGTCGAACCAGACGTTCAACGTGTTTCCTTCGCGGTCGTAGAAGACCCTCACTTTTTCCACAACGCTCTTCTCCAATGGCAGACTGTCAAGCGAACAATTTCAGAATTACTCACAGGAGGTAACAGAGACGGAGCAATTGAATTTACCTCCGTTATCTCTGTTGCCTCCTGTTCAATAGCCTCTTTTTCCGAAGATTCTATCGACCGCCCAGCAGAGCTTCGCCCTGCCGAAGAGGCACCGCGTCAGTGCGGGAGGGGCCGGAGTTGCCCGAGCATCGTGTAGACGCGGATCAGGCCCGTATCGAGCATCGTTTCGCCGGCGCCGACTTCCGCGCGGGAGACGATGCCTTCGGCTCCGTAGCCTCCTTCGACGGCCGCGCGGATTGTCGGGAAGTAGCCATGGTAGCCGTTGGCGTAGCCGGCGAAAAAGGAGAAGGCGGCCGGCGAGCGGTCGCGGAAGGCGAGGCCGAACTCGACGAAGGGTTCGCCCGGCATGCCGACGAGCGCGATCTGGCGATTGATCAAGAGGGCGGTGACCGGGCAATCGAGCGGGGCCGCGAGGTAGCCGCGGTAACGCTCGATCACTTCGGGCCTCAGCTGGCCTTTCAGTCCGGCCAGAAGCGTTTGCGGATCGTAGCGGTGCTTGAAGTGCCGCGGGTCGAGGGCGAACTGCAGCTCGGGCTTTTCGGGCGGCTTGGGGGTGATTGAGCGGGCGACGCGGAGGGCCTCGCGACCGAGCTCGCGGCCCGTCTCTTGCATGAGCTTTTCGGCGTCCTCGGCCAGGGGTGTCTTGTCGAAGTACGGGTTGATGTCGCCGGCCGCTCCTTGCAGGAACAGGCAGACGGTTCCCTCGCCCAACGCCGGCTCGATGACGCCGGCCATCGCGCTCGGGTAGTCGGCCGAGTACTTGAGATTGTCCGACCCGAAGACGACCGGATGGCAGGCGTAGTTGACGAGGACGGCGAGCACCTTGCCGTCGCGACCATCGACGCGGAGGATGCCGACGCGCGGATCGAGCGGATGGGTGGGCGTCTTGGTGGCGTTGCGCCAGAGCATCTTGACGGTGCCGTCGGGGCGAACGTAGCGGCGATTGTGCCCGATCAGGACCTCGCCTTCACCGACGCCGAGCACAGCCGGCTGCAGTCGGCCGGCCGCCTGTTCGATCGCGGCGGCGATCCGATCGAGGGCTCGCTCTTCCCAGGCGGGGCGTTTGCCGGGGGGATAGGTGTCGCTGATGAACGGGCCCGAGTGTGTATGCGAGGCGAAGAAGAAGACCTGCTCGACGCCGGCCGAGCCGTGAACACGACGCCTTACGACCTCCATCGATTCGACGCCAAACGTCCGGCCCAGGTCGAGAGTCACCAAGGCCAGGCGATGCGGTGCGACGTCGAGGAGCAGCACCTTGGCGAAGAGCGGATCGTGGGTGCCGGTGGAGGGACCCTTGCGATCGCTATATCCCCAGAGGTCGACGCTTTCCTGGGGGGTGACGTCGGCCTTGGCAGACGCCGCTCGGAATTCGGCGGCGGGTGCTGTGGCCGTGCACGCCGAGGCGATCGCAAGGGTCGCCAACAGCACCGCCACAAACACTGGCGGGCAAGCCGCCAGTGCCACCCGGCGCCCAGCAACGAGCCGGCAGACGACAGCCACGAGTTTGACCGAATCGCTCATTGCAATCAGCGTTTGACCGAGGCGTGGGGCCGGACTTCCTTCGTCGCCTTGAGCGGATCGAGGTTCGGGTAGGGGCACGTATCGGGCGTGACGCGGACTGAGGTCGTCAGTTTGAGCGGATAGAGGGCCCGGACTTCATACGACAGCTCGACGAAGGAAGCGGTCCAACCGTGTTCGGGCTTTGCGATCTTCGCCACGTACACCCCGCCTCCCTGGTCGCTGAGAGTGTGGCTCTTGAACGCTCGGCCGATCGTCATCAGGCGGAAGTCGCGGGCGGTCGGATTGGTGGCTTGCCAGAGCTTGACCTCGAGCGGTTTGGTGCCGGTGGTCACACGGATCGAGCCGTCGGGCTCGAACTTCCAGGAGAGCTGCGGCCGGGGCGTCCCCTTGACGATTGCGTCGTAGTAGGCCACCACGCTCTCACGCACGTCGGTGCGGTCGAGGCCGTGATCGGCGTTGGGGATATAGCGCAGATATTTCTCCCCTGGCAGATCGTCGAAATAAAATTGCGAATTGTCGGGGCAGAAGTACTGGTCGCCGGCCGCGCCGACGATGTACTTGGGCATCGTGAACCGGTCGCGATAGGAATAGGGATCCTCGATGGCGTTGAGCAGTTTCATCCGCGGGTCGGCCGCCCGGGCCGTGATCTGATGGTTGAAGTAGTCGCCCACCGCCTCGGTGTAGAAGCCGTAGACGGCGACGTGGTGCCGCATCGAGGCGACCTGATTCAAGGTGTCGATCGAGATCGGAATGATCGCCTCGATCCTTTTGTCGACGGCGGCGGCGTTCCAGGTCGTCCAGCCGCGCTTCGAGCCGCCGGCGACGACGAATTTGTCGATTGGGAAACTGCCCCCCTGTTTGCTGCCGAGGAGTTCCTGCACGCAGTCCATCGCTCGGACGGCACTTTTGACCATCGGCAAGCGGGCGGGCCATTCCTCGTCGCCACCCTTGAGAAACTGATCCCAGGTGTAGGCGATCAGGTCGTCTTCGGTCCGCTTGACGCCGTCGTTGTGGAAGATAAGCGGCTCGTTGGGAACCATCTTGAGCTCGATCACGACCGTCTTGGTCTCAGCCGCCAAGAGCGCAATCAGCGGATCGGCATTCTTCGGAGCCTTGCCACCGTTGGAGCCTCCCGTGATATAGAGGAACGCAGTGTGGGAAATTGGCTGAGCGGGCCGGACGATCGTCAGCCAGTGCTGCCAAACGGTCCGATTGACCTCGTTCGGCTTGCGCCAGGTCTGCGACTTGAGGTCGACGATATAGGTCCCGGCTCCGTGGGCCTCCAGCTTGTGGTCGACTTTCCAAGAGTATGTCGAATCGGGCTTGGCCACGTAACGGTCGAGCGCGGTCTTGCCGGCCTGGGCCGCTCTCATCCCCAAAGTGACGACGAGCAGTACGGCCAGTTTTTTCGCAACCCGAACCGGCAAGACATCCGACCTCAACATGACGCGCTCCGAATGGATAAAAACCAGGGCTCTGCGACCGCTTTCTTCACGATAGCCTAGGCGGGAAGGTGTGAAAAGCGTTTGATTGTGCGACGAACCTGAAAAGCACCCCAGAACCGTCGGGCTGACACCCGCCGCTCGCCGGGGCCAATCAGAACGTCATGCAGAGCGTGCCGCCGTCGACCACCAGCGTCTGGCCCGTGATGTAGCTGCCGGCGTCGCTGGCCAAGAGCAGAGCCGGCCCGGCCAATTCTTTTGGATCGCCCCAGCGGCCCAAGGCGGTGCGCTTGGCGAAGATTTCCTTTTCACCGGCGCTGAGCAGTTTGCCGGGCAAATCGGTTAGGAAGGGGCCGGGTGCCAGGCAGTTTGCGGTGATGCCGACGCTCCCCAACTCCAAGGCATTCGCGCGGGCCAGCCCGATCAGTGCCGATTTGGTGGCCGAATAGACGTCGCGTCCGGCCTTCGACGCCAGCCCCATGATCGACGAGATGTAAATCACGCGGCCCCATTTGCGCGACTTCATTTGGGGGACGAGGGCCCGCGTGAGGGCCATGCAGGAGGAGAGATTCAGCTCGAGGATGCGGTCCCAGTTGGCGTCCGTGATCTTGTCGATCTCTTCCGGAACGTTCGAACCGGCGTTGTTGACCAGAATGTCGACGTGCCCCATCTCGGCCAGTGCGGCTTTGGCGAGCCGATCGGCCTCGCTACGCTTCGTCATGTCGGCAACCAGGTACATGCCGCGCACGGACGTGCCCGCGCGAATCTCGGCAAGCGCGGCCTTGAGTTCGTCCTCATGCCGGCTGGCGATGACGATGTCGGCCCCGGCTTCGGCGAACCCGCGGGCCATCGCCTTGCCCAGACCCTTGCTGCCGCCCGTGACGAGGGCCACGCGCCCCGAGAGATCAAAAAGAGATTTCGGCATGTTGATCAGGCCTTAAAGGAGCGGAAGAAATCTTGGTGACTGCAAAACCGCCCTCACCCCGGCCCTCTCCCATCGGAATGGGAGAGGGTGAATGAGATGGCACGTTGCCCGGCGGCGCTATCGCGTCGTGACTTCACGCGGGCCTGCGGCTTTGGGGTGTGGCTTCTCGGCCGGTGCTTTCACGGGATCGAGGTCGGCATGCGGCAACGTGTCGGGCGTGATGCGCACCGCCGTCGAGACCTTAAATGCATTGGGAGCGCCGACGTCGAAGGCCAATTCGACGAACGAAGCGGTCCAGCCGCGATCGGGCTTTTCGAGCTTCGCCACATAAGCTCCGCCCCCTGCATCCTTGAGAGTCGTCGGCTTGTAAGCCTTTCCGATCGTCATCAGACGGAAGTCGCGGGCGTTCGGGTTGTTCGCCTGCCACAGCGTTACCGACTGGGGATGGCTGCTGGTTTTCACTTGAATCGAGCCGTCCTTCTCGAACGTCCAGGAATAGGTGGGCCGCTCGCGCCCAGTGAGCACAGTGTGATAAAAAGCGGCCACGCTCTCGCGGGCGTCAGATCCTTTGAGATTGTGGGCTGCGTTCGGCACGTAGCGCAGGTACTTCTCGCCGGGCAGAGCGTCGAAATAGAACTGGCTGTTGTCGGGGCAGAAATACTGGTCGCCCGAGGCGTTGACGATATATTTGGGCATCGTGAACCGATCGCGATAAGAATACGGATCCTCGATCGCGTGCAGCAGCTTCATCCGCGGATTGGCCGTCTGCCGCACGATCTTGTGTCGCACGTAGTCGCCGACGGCCAACGTGTAGAAGCCGTACACCGCCACGTGATGGGCCATCGACGGTCCGCTGTTCAGACAATCGATCGAGCTGGGAATGATGGCGGCGACCCGCTTATCGACGGCGGCCGTGCACCAGGTCGTCCAGCCGCGCTTCGAACCGCCGGCCACGACGAACTTTTCGACCTTAAACTTTCCCCCTTCGTCGCTGGCCAACAGCTCCTGAACGCAATCCATCGCGCGGACGGCGCTCTTGGTCATCGGCAACCGGGCCGGCCATTCGTCGTCGCCGCCATTGAGGAACTCGTTCCAGGTGTAGGCGATCAGGTCGTCTTCTTTGCGCTTCTTGCCGTCGTTCTTGAACACGAGCGGCTCGTTGGGGACCATCTTCAGCTCACAGACGATGCCCCCGCTGTTCTTGGCCGTCATGACGATCAGCTCGTTGACCTTTTTCGGCGGCGCCTCGCCGTTGCTACCGCCTGTGATGAACAAGAAGGGGATATTCCCCGCGGGCTTGTCCGGCTTGACGATCGTCAGCCAGTGCTGCCAGGTCGTGCGATCGACGTCTTTAGCGGTGCGCCAGGTTTGCGATTTGAGGTCGACGATGAAGATCGTCGCGCCGGGAACGCTGGTTTTGCTGACGATCTTCCAGGAATAGGACGAGTCGGGCTTGGCGATGTAGCGGTCGAGTGCCGTCTCACCCGCACAGAGCGGCGGGCAGCAAACGGCAGCCAGGAGCCAAGCCGCGGAAACGAGACGAAAACGGGCAGGCGTCAGACTGGGCATGAATCACCTTGGGGCCAGGATAATGATGGAGGCAGGATACTGGAGAAGCAACGACGGCGGGGTTTCGTCCCTTCACATTAGCCGCTGCCGAAGTGCAAAAAAAGTGTCCTTACTCCCAAATCCCCTCCGGGATCGGCTTCTCCTCGACGACTTCGATCAAAACGTTGTCCGGGCCTTCGACGTAAAAACTCTTGAAGTGGTATTTGGGATCCTGTTTGATCGGTTCGACGATTTTGACGCCCGATTTCTGCATGGCCTCGAAGACCGGCTCAATCTGGCGATACGAGAACGCAATGTGATCGATGGGCCGGCCCTTCGTCGGCTTCAACTCCTTCAGCGGGGGATCCTGCCACCACCGCGGCGGCGGTTCGACGTCGGGTTTGCCAAAGAAAATCATCGTGACATTGTCGCACTGAATGACGTTCAGCCAGATTCGGCCGACTGTCGACATGTCGCCGGTCGGCTTGGGGCGGTTGGGCAGCCGTGCTTTGAGTCCCAGATGTTTGACGTACCAGTTTGTGGAGGCGTTGACGTCGGTGCAGAAGAAGTGGACGTGGCCGAAGCGGTGGTGCCCCATCGTATTGATTTCAATGAGCTCTTTGTCGGGCCCGCGGGCATAGAAGTAGTAGTTGTCGGGACCGGTCAGAGGGCTCAGCGGTGTGGCGATTTCGAGCTTATGCTTCTTCAGCCATTCGTATTCGTGCGCGACGTCGACGCCGCCCCAACCAATGTGCCAGATCCCCGTATTGAGAGTGCCGTCGGGAGGTGAATCGACGACGTTGAATAAGAGGAACGACTTTTCGACGAAGAGCGCATCGGGGTTGCCGCGGTACTTCGTCGGGACGGCGCCGTAATAGCCGCTATAGAATTTGATCGACTTCTGCGGGTCGCGGACGTTGAGCCGCACGTGATGAAAATGCGCTGGCTCGTCGGCCGACGCCATGCTCGGTGCCAGTGATCCAAGTGCCAAGATCGAAAGCGCGATTGCCCAAGTTTGACGAATCACGGCTGGT
>DASZIA010000076.1:0-7915 GCA_035949535.1 Planctomycetaceae bacterium
CAAAAGCCAAAGAGGGCGTATAAGAGGTAACGCCGTCCGCGGCAACAAAGTGTCCTTCGGCGACTTCGGACTGCAGTCGCTCGACCCGGGACACGTATCCGCCGCGACGATCGAAGCCTGTCGAGTGGCCGCGAACCAATATATTCGGGGCGAAGGGAAGCTCTACATCCGGATCTTCCCGCAAAAGTCGGTGACGGCTCGCCCTCTCGAAACACGAATGGGCAAGGGCAAGGGCGAGCCCGACCATTGGGTCGCGGTCGTCAAGCCGGGCACGGTGATGTTCGAATTGGGCGGCGTCCACCAGGACACGGCCCGCGAGTGTTTTGCGAGGGTCGCCTACAAGCTCCCCGTGCGAGTGCGGCTGTTGGGCCGCGCTCGAACGATCTGATTGAGTAAGAGACTGACGTCATGACCAAAGCCACCCACCTCCGCGAAATGAGCCCCGAGCAGCTCGATTTTTCGCTCACCGAGGCGAAAAAGGAGCTGTTCCGTTTACGGTTCCAGGCGGCGACCGAAAAACTCGATGCTCCCAGCAATCTGACCAAGCTCCGGCGCGAGATCGCGCGAATTTACACGATTCAGCAAGAGCGCAGCACGGCCGCAGCAAAGAAGACGAAGAGCAAAGCTTAAGCGATGTAGAAAACATGCAGGGTGGCTGGGGTCGAACCGCTTCGGTTCGCCCCAGTGAGCGAACCTGGGGGCTGGCTGCGCTCGACCCCAACTACCCGCAGCAGACAAAGACGACGAAGAACAAGAGAGACACATGAACGACCGGTTTGAGGCGAGGCGATGAAGAAGCGGTTGACGGGCGTAGTTACCAGCGACAAGCGAAACAAGACGCGGCGCGTCGAGGTCGAGCGGCTCTACCGGCATCCGAAGTACGGTAAGATTGTCCGCAGCCGAACGATCTGCCAGGTCCACGACGAGGAAAATACCGCCAAGGAAGGGGACACGGTCGAGATCGTCGAGACGCGGCCCCTCTCGAAGACGAAACGCTGGCGACTGCTCAGGATCGTCAAAACGGGATCGCAAGCGCCTTCGGTCGATGAGGTTCCCATTCCATGATTCAGATGCAAACCATCGTCGACATCGCCGATAACACCGGCGCCAAAACCGCCCGGTGCATCAAGGTGCTGGGCGGTTCCAAGCGGCGGACGGCCGGTCTGGGCGACGTCGTCGTCGTCGCGGTCCAGAAATCCATTCCCAGCGCAACCGTTAAAAAGGGGACGGTCGCCAAGGGCGTGATCGTTCGCGTGCGGGCTGCGACCCGGCGGCAGGACGGCAGCTACGTCCGGTTCGATCGCAATGCGGTTGTCTTGATCGACGACGAGGGCAACCCGCGCGGGACCCGCATCTTTGGCGCGGTGGCCCGCGAGCTACGAGACCGCAAATTCACCAAAATCCTGAGCCTGGCCAGCGAGGTCATTTAGCACTCCCATGAAAATCAAACGCGGAGACATGGTGGTGGTGATCGGCGGCGACCAGGCCAGCCGAACTCCGCACCGGGTAACGCAGGTCGTCAACGGCGGCAAACAGTTGCTCGTGGAAGGGGTCAATCGCGTCTTCAAGCACGTGAAACGAGGCCATCCGAAGAGCCCGCAAGGGGGCCGGCTCAACCTCGAGACGCCAATTGACACCTCAAAAGTCATGTTCTACTGTGGCTCGTGCAACCGGGGGGTGCGGATCGGCTTTCGTCTGCAGGCCGACCACTCGAAAGAGCGCTTCTGCAAATCGTGTGGCGCGGCGCTAGGTGCAGTAGGGCGCTCGAAGAGTGCCCGCCGCGCGGCGGCAACCTAAAGGGCTTCACAAAGATTGCTTCCCCGAAAACTCCTTACGATGTCTTACTGAACGATCGAAACTGAAATGGCCAGGCTGCTGACCCAATACCGCGAAAAAGTGATCCCCGAGCTGAAAACGAAGCTCAAGCGGGACAACGTCCACGCTATTCCCCGCCTGGTGAAGATTGTCGTCAGCATGGGAGTGGGCAAGGCTCGCGAGGACCGCAAGCACCTCGACGAGGCGATGGAGCATCTCGCACAAATCACCGGACAGCGACCACAGAGGACCCGCGCCCGCAAATCGGTCTCGGCCTTCCGCTTGCGGGAAGGGATGGAGATCGGCTGTCGGGTCACCCTGCGCGGCAAGATGATGTACGAGTTTCTGGACCGGCTGATCACGCTCGCCCTGCCGCGGGTCCGCGACTTTCGCGGCCTCAACCCCAAGTCGTTCGACGGCCGTGGCAATTACAGCATGGGGCTCAACGAGCAGCTCGTTTTTCCCGAAATCAACGCCGACAAGGTTCATAACATTCAGGGCATGAATATCACGGTCGTCACGACCGCCGGCAACGACGACGATGCCCGCGTGCTGTTGCGCGAGCTGGGTCTGCCGCTGCGAGTGGAAGGTGCCACGGCCTGACGCCTGGCGGTTCGCAACCCAGCGTGCCGCCGCGAAACAGAAAGTTGTCTATGGCCAGTAAAGCCAAGATCGAAAAAGCCAAACGCAAGCCGAAGTTCAGCTCTCGGCTCGAGCACCGCTGCGCTCTGTGCGGCCGGCCGCGCGCCGTCTACCGCAAGTTCAAGCTCTGCCGGATCTGCTTCCGCAAGCTGTGCCACGAGGGGGTTATCCCCGGCGCAAAGAAAGCGAGTTGGTAGCCGTGATGACCGATCCGATTGCCGACATGCTCACCCGGGTCCGCAACGCGGTGCGGGTCGAGCGGTCGCACGTCGAAATGCCTTCGTCGAAGATCAAGGCCAACATCGCCGGCGTGCTCAAGCGCGAGGGCTACATCTGGGATTACGAGGTGGTCGAGGCCCAACCACAGAACACGCTGCGAATTCATCTCAAGTACGGTCCCAACGGCGAACGGGTGATTCAGCACCTGCGCCGCGTGAGTTCGCCCGGCCGCCGCGTGTTTGCCCGCGTCGACCAGATGCCCAAGGTTCTGCAGGGATTGGGAATCAGCATCGTCTCCACGAGCCACGGCGTGATGAGCAACCGTGAAGCCAAACAAAAGGGAGTGGGGGGCGAAGTCCTCTGCACGCTTTGGTAATTGCCGGTCCATCCGGCACCGTATTCAATTGCCGGCCCGTGAGGCCGGCCAGTAATTTGAGTCGCGATCATGTCCAGAATCGGTCGAAAACCCATCGTTGTGCCGAACGGCGTCGAGATCAAAATCGCCGACGGAACGGTCTCGGTCAAAGGCAAGAACGGCGAACTCAAACTCTCGCCGCACCCCGCGATGAAGGTCTCCTTCGACGCGGGTGGGCGGCAGCTTACGATCGCCCGGCCCAACGATCAGCGGCAAAACCGGGCCCTTCATGGACTCACGCGCAGCCTGCTCAACAACATGGTGACGGGCGTGCAGACCTATTTTGAAAAGCGCCTGGAGATTCAGGGCGTCGGTTACACGGCCACCGTCGCAGGGAAGACTTTGAACCTGCAGGTCGGCTACGCGAACACGGTCAAAATGCCGATCCCGGCAGGCGTGGTCGTCGAGTGTCCGGACAACACACACGTCGTCGCCAAGAGCGCCGATAAACAGCTCGTCGGGCAATTCGCCGCCGAAATTCGCGCCGTCCGCCCGCCGGAACCGTACAAAGGCAAAGGAATCCGTTACCAGAACGAAGTCGTCAAGCGCAAGGCCGGCAAAGCCTTCGCCGGCAGCGGCGCGGGCTAGTCCTCAATCAAAACACAGCAGACAGCAGCGGCGACATTTGGAATCTGACGAGCCATGACAATTCAAGCAAACCTGGTCAATCAACGGACGCGACGCACGTTTCGCGTCCGCAACCGGATCAAAGCCTCGCGGACTCCTCGGCTCAGGCTGTCGGTCTTCCGCAGCAACCGGCACATGTACGCCCAAATCATCGACGACGCAACCGGTCGCACGCTCGTCTCGGCGAGCACTGCTGAGAAGGCCCTGTTCGGCGCGGGGAAAAACGCCGGAAACAAACAAGCCGCGACCAGAGTCGGACAAGCATTGGCGGCCCGAGCCACCGAGCAGGGAATCAAGCAGGTCGTGCTTGACCGCGGACCTTATAAATATCACGGGCGCGTTCAAGCGCTCGCCGAGGCTGCCCGACAAGGCGGACTCGAGTTTTAGTGACGGGAGCGTGACGGGTGGGTACTGATTTTCGATCTGACAGTCCGGAAAAAGTGATTCAGATTCGGCGCTGTGCTTGCGTCGTCAAGGGAGGACGCCGCTTCAGCTTCACGGCGCTCGTTGTCGTTGGCGACAAGAACGGTCGCGTCGGCTGGGGTTACGGCAAGGCGATCGAGGTGCCGATGGCGGTCGAAAAGGCCGCCAAGGTGGCCAACCGTCGTATGATTTCGGTCCCGCTGCAAGACAACACGCTGCCGCACCAGGTCTGGGGGCACTTCGGGACGGCCCGTGTGCTCTTGATCCCGGCCCGACCGGGCACCGGCATCAAGGCGGGCGAGGCGGTGCGGTCAGTCGTGGAGTCGGTCGGAATCACCGACATCCTCACCAAGTGCTTCGGCTCGACCAATCCAATCAATCTGATCAAAGCGACCTTCGACGGCCTCCAGCAGCTGCGGACCCGGGAAGAAGTCGCCCGTCTGCGGGGAGTGTCGGTCTGATGATGATTAACGACGTCCATCAAGGCATTCAGAAACGCAAGGCCCGCAAGCGGATCGGTCGCGGTCCCGGATCCGGCCACGGCAAGACATCGACCCGCGGCCACAAGGGCTTTTACAGCCGTTCGGGATCGACGTATCGGCTCGGGTATACGGGCGGCCAGACGCCTTTGGCCCGGCGAATCGCCAAGCGGGGCTTCAACAACCGGCAGTTTGCCCCCACAGTCCTGATTATCAACGTCAGCACCCTCGACGAGGCATTCGAGAGCGGCGCGACCGTGAGTCCCGAAACGCTTCTGGAAAGAGGTCTTGCCAAGGGAGCCTTTGACGAGATTAAAATCCTCGGCAACGGGGACCTCACCAAGAAACTGTCGGTCGAGGCCCACCGGTTCAGCAAATCGGCCGAGGAAAAAATCACGAAGCAAGGCGGCTCCGTGAAGCGGCTCGGCGTGCCCGGTTAGCGCGGCTCTGGTAGTCGCCAGCCACGCGGAAGGGATTGTGCCCTGATGTCCATGCTCCAAAAGATGCTGCTCGTCTTTCGCATCCCCGAGCTGCGGCGAAAGATTCTGCTGACGCTGATCCTCTTGTGCGTGTACCGCCTGGGGTACCACGTCTACCTGCCGTTCATCGATCAACACGCGCTCTCGGAACAGCGCCACGACGCGGAGAACCAAGCGGGTGGTCTCGATACGTTCATGCAGACCATCTCGCTGTTTACCGCCTCGCAGCTGAATTCGATCTTCGGCCTGGGGATCGGCCCTTACATCACGGCATCGATCATCTTCCAATTGCTCGGCACGGTGTACCCTCCGCTCGAGGCACTGCAGAAGGAGGGGGAAGCCGGCCGACGCAAGATTAACGAATACACCCGCTACGCGACGGTTGTGGTCTGCCTGATCCAGAGTTACGTCTGGATCCGCGCCGGCATGGGAGGCATGGGGAACATCATCTTGCCCGAATACAACACGTTCCCCCAACACTTAGTCGCAACTTTCACGATGACCGCCGGTGCCGTCTTCCTGATGTGGATCGGCGAGCAGATCGACGCCTATGGCATCGGCAACGGCATCAGTCTGTTGATCATGGCGGGCATCATCGCGCGAATGCCCGACGCGGGCGTGCAGCTGTTGCGTCCCGCGTTCGAGCATGGAATTCGCTTGGGGACCGAGAGCGGCATCGACCGCTTTATCCTGTTGGCCGTGATGTTCGTCGTCGTCGTGATCTGGGTTGTCGCAATCACGGAAGGGCAGCGACGGATCCCGATTCAAAGCGCCAAGCACGTTCGCGGCCGCCGCGTGATGGGCGGCCAGCGGCAGTCGCTGCCTTTGCGCGTCAATCAGGCGGGCGTGATGCCGATTGTGTTCGCCTCGAGTATTTTGGTCTTCCCGATGTTCGTCTTCAAGCAGATTAACGTGCTGGTCAAGCCCGACAGTTTCTTGAGCCCGGTCACCGCCGGACTGGCCGACGCGTTCAGTTATGGGCGAGGCTACATCTACAACACGTGTTACATCCTGCTGATTTACCTGTTCTGTTACTTTTGGGTGGCCGTCACCTTCAATCCGAAGGACATTTCGGAAAACCTCAAGGATTATGGCAGCTTCATTCCCGGCTATCGGCCCGGCGCGCGGACGGCGCAATTCCTCGAACAGGTGATGACGCGCATCACTTATTTGGGAGCTGCCTTTCTGGCGATGGTCGCCGTGATTCCGACCCTGATCTCCCACTGGATGGATATTCCCACCATGGTGGCGAGCTTCTACGGCGGCACGGGCTTGTTGATCGTCGTCTCAGTCGCGCTTGATCTCGTGCAAAAAATCGACAGCCACCTGGTGATGCGGAACTATCCTGGATTGCTCGATTCGGATAGCTGAGTGATTGTTCTTAAAAGTCCTCGCGAGATCGCGCGGATGCGCGAAGCGGGGCGCTTGGTCGCGCGAGCCATTGACCGCGCCGCGCGTCTCATTTCTCCCGGCGTTGCCACTCGCGAGCTCGACGCGGTCATCGACGACTTTTTTCGAGAGGCCGGCGCAGAAGCCTTGTTCAAGGGCGTTCGCGGCAAAGTCCCGTTTCCAGCCGCGAGCTGCATCTCCGTCAATGACGAGGTCGTGCACGGCATTCCCGGCGACCGAGTCTTGAACGCCGGCGATCTGGTGAGCATTGACACGGCCTGTCGTCTCGCGGGATGGTGTGCCGACTCGGCCTGGACGTTTCCCGTCGAGCCCGTCGACGACGCGAAGCGCCGTCTTTTGACGGTCGGGCAAAGCGTGCTCGAGTTGGCGATCACCGAAATGGGACGCCAGGCGCGCTGGTCGGGGGTGGCGACCCTGATGAGCGACGCGGTGCACAAGGCCGGCTTCAGCGTGGTGGAGGATCTCGTCGGGCACGGCATCGGTCGCGAAATGCACGAGGATCCGCAGGTCCCGAATTACGTGAGCAAGTCGCTGCGGGAGGCCGATTTCGCGCTCGAACCGGGCCTCGTTCTGGCCATCGAGCCCATGATTAACGGCGGCTCGAAGTGGACCCGCACCAGCAAAAAGGACCATTGGACCGTGCGGACCGAGGACGGCCAACCGAGTGTCCACTTCGAGCACACCGTGGCTCTCACGCCGGCCGGTACCGAGGTTTTGACCCTTTCCGAATCGGACCGATCCAAATCGTGATCCGTTCTGGCTCCGGTGCGGCCGAATCGCCGACTCGTCCCCTGCCCCCCCCGCCAAATGGCGGAAATCCAGGGCGGCTTTACTTGTGGCCGAGTTTGCCCCTCGCATATAATCTCTCGATTCCGGACCAGGGCAATCTGGGCCGCTCGGGGTGTCGGCAGGCGTCGGCCAGGGCGGGGGTGAATTGGCGACAACGGGGTGCCGTCCCGATTCCGAATTGGGACAGTCGATCACTAGCGTCTGATCGGCACTAACCCGTTGCAACCGGTCGGATCGCTGCGTCGCTGGGAAGGGCAGTCTGCGTCATGAAAGTTCGTTCGAGCGTCAAACGCATTTGTGAAAACTGCAAGATCGTCCGTCGCAAAGGACGCATCTACGTGATCTGCTCGGCCAATCAACGGCATAAGCAGCGCCAAGGCTAACAGAGACTCAGGTTCAAACTACAGACTGGTGGCTGATCCGAAGCCGAATGGAGTTTTTCGAGCATGCCTCGTATTCAGGGCGTGGACTTACCGAACAACAAGCCGGCCTATATCTCGCTCACGTACCTGTACGGAGTGGGCCGGGCTCGGGCGATCGAGATGTGCTTTGCGCTGGGTATCGAGCCGATGCGCAAGGCGATTGACCTGAGCGAAGACGAAATCTCGCGGATCAAT
>DASZIA010000077.1:0-8649 GCA_035949535.1 Planctomycetaceae bacterium
GATCGCCACCTGGCGGAACCCGGTGATGCCGAACAACCCGCCCAAGAACAGTTCGCGTTCGTGATGGGCCAAGAGAGCGCGGACGTACCGGGCCGTCATCAGCCGGCAGATCATCCAGTTATTTGGAACCCGCACCTCGGAGAGGACGTTAAACAACTTGTAGAACAGCTCGCCCGAGACCCGTTCGAACGCCCCGCCTTTGCGGCGACTGGGAACCGCGTAGACCATGTCGGCTGGCTGCGCCTCATCGCGGGTTCGTTCGAGGGTAGAGAGCATCTCTCCGAACAGTTCTGGCTGCTCCTCGAGATCGCAGTCGATCAGAAAGACAAGGTCGCCGCGAGCGAAGGACAAACCGGTCAAGATGGCCCGATGGTGCCCGAAGTTTCGCGACAGCTCGACGAGCGTGGCCGGCGTCTGCCGTTTGAGAAGCTCGCGGGCCTTGTCGGCCGAGTCGTCGGGGGAGCCGTCGTCGACGAAAATGAACTCGACCTCCAGGTCGCCGTCACGGCCCGACTGGCGCACGGCGTCCAGCGTCCGCCGGTAGAACTCTTCGAGGTACGGCGAAGATCGGTACAACGTCGTGACGACGCTGATCAGCATGGGCTTCCGCCGGGAATCGACGACCAGCCGGTCGGGCGGAAGCGGGAATCGGACCCGATTCCACGCGGTGCCGGAGAAAAGAGGAATGAGCCAAGGGAGAGCGTCTTTTCACCTGTCCCTTCGTGTCGAGTCTATCGCCGCCGCAAGCCGGTTTGCAATCACTTGAATCGAGCGATAAGTCTTGAGCGAAAGGAGCGCCCGTTTGTCCGACGAAGCCGATTCTCTCGAGGTCGATCCCCGCTGGAGGAACCGGTTTCGCGGTGCGCGGCTCTTGTTCCTGCCGGGCGGACGCTGGCAGGTGCCGGTCATCCGAACGGCCCAGCAGATGGGGCTCGTGGTAATTTGCGCGGATGGAACCGCCAACGCCCCCGGCTTTCGTGACGCGGACGAAGCCATTCAAGTCCCCCTGCAGGACATGGCCTCACTGGTCCGCATTGGGCGGGAACGGCGGATCGACGCGGTGATGACCGAGCAGACCGATTTCGCCGTTCCACTGGTGGCGCAGGTGGCCGCGGAATTGGGGCTGAAAGGACTGCCTGTCGAGGTGGCCCGGGCGGCGACGCATAAAGGCCGAATGCGCGAGCGGGCGGCCGCCGCCGGAATCCGTCAGCCGGCATTTCGAATCTGTCGCACCGCGGACGAAGCGATCCGCGCCGCGGACGAGCTGGGGGTCCCCCTGTTTTGCAAACCGGCCGACGGCCAGTCGAGCCGTGGAGTAAGTCGCCTCGAACAGGCGAGCGAGGCCGAGATCGTCCAAGCGTTTGATCGAGCGCGAGCCGCGTCGCAGATCGGCGAGACGATCTTCGAGCAATTTGTTGGGGGAACCGAAGCGACGGTCGAGGGCTTTGTCGTTGAGGGACGGCCGACAACGCTGGCGATCTCGGACAAGGCCCATTACACGGACCTGCCGGGCGTCGCACGGACACTCACCTGGCCGGGCGATTTTCCGTCCCACATCACTGAGCGGATCGCACGTGCGAATGAGGCGACGGTTCGGGCGCTGGGAATTCCCTTCGGGATCACGCATGGCGAATTTCTGATCGACGAAGAGGGCGAACCGAGGCTTGTCGAAATGGCGGCCCGCGGCGGCGGAACGCGGATTGCGTCGCACATTGTGCCGGCGCTGTGCGGTTTCGAGCCGACACCCGCGCTGATTGCAATCCTTTTGGGCGAGACGCCAGACGTCATCACGACGCGCCAGCGGGCCGCGCAACTGCGGTTCCTTCGGCTCGCAGCCGGTAGGCGAATTCTCGGTTTCCCCAACCTGGCGGAGGTGCGGTCGATCCCCGGCGTGGTGGAGATCGCGTTCAATCAGACCGTCGGCGACCGCGTTCCGGCGGTTGAAGATGATCGAAGCCGAAATGGTTACGTCATTGTGTCGGCCGACAATCGTGAGGCAGCGGTCGCATTGGGCGAGCGCATCGAGCGCGAGCTGATCGTCGATTTGTCCGACTGATCGGAGCGATCGACGAGTCGGTAGCCCGCCGCGATCTGTTATGCTGAACTTGTCGAGGAGACATGCCGTGCATCACCTGAGCGATCGCATCATCGACAAAATTCAACGGAACCGCATCTCGACCGCGGAAGTGACCGACTGCCTCGAGAAAACAGGGGCCTTGCCGCGCGTCGTCGCGATCAACCGGGGCCATCACAAGGTCGGACGAGTCTTCTGGACGTACGCGCACGACGCTCGCAACTGGGACCTGCACGAACAGTTCCGCGAGGCGCCGGAGCGGACGGTCGTTCTGACCGACGCATTCGACTGCGACGACCGGGCGTTGTATGGCCATCTCGTCGCCAAGTTCCTGTTGCTCTATCGCCAAGTCGCCGCACTGGTCGCGTGCGGCAACCTGCGGGATGCGCCTCACCTGATCAAGGAGAACTGGCCGATCTGGTCGCAGGGGGTGACGCCGGTCGGCTGCTTTAACGAAAAATGCTCCCAGCCGCTCGATCCGGAGATCCTCGCCCAGCGCCGAGCCCGTTACGAAGGAGCGATTGCCGTCTGCGACGATTCGGGGGTGGTGATTGTCCCGGCTGCCGCACTCACGGAGGGATTCCTGACCGCGCTCGACCGGATCGAGGAACAAGAGGACATCTGGTTCGACTGCATCGACCGCCGCAAATGGGACACTTTCGAGACTGTATGCCTGAAGCGTTACCTGAACGAACCCCGCTGAAGACGGGGACCGCCGCCGCAGCCGGCACTGCCGTCGGCCCGCCTCTCGAATCTGGCGCGCCCTCGGCGCAGGCCAACGCCGTTTCGTTCTTCGACTCGCTCACACACGTGACCGCCGACGGTTCCTGGCTCGGCTCGACTCGTTACGACGCGCGGTGCGAGCGGTTGCTCGCCGAACTCGAGCGCTGCGATCCGGCGCGCGCTTGCCTCGTGGCGATCGCCGGCGTGATCGAGAACGCAACCGTGCTCGATGCCGCGAGGCGGCATCCCGAACGCTTCGTTCCGATCGGCTCGCTCAACCCGGCGACTTTCGACAGTGAGCGCGAAATCGTGGACGCCGTAGCGCAGCTGGCGGCAGCGGGTTTTGCTGGACTGAAACTCCACCCGCGCCTCAACGGTTACGATCCCCTCCACGTGAAAGTCATCCGTGCTCTGCGGGCGGCTGGTGAAGCGGGCATGATTGTGTTCCTCGACACTCTGTTCCGCCAGCCAGGACGCGCGACTCGAAATGCGCCCGACCTCATCGACGCCCTTGCCGTCGCGGCGCCGCAAACGCAAATGATCCTGCTGCATGGAGGCGGGTCCCAGGTCCTCGCCGTGTCGGAAGTCGTTGCCGTCCACGCGAACTTGGTGCTCGATCTGTCATTTACGATTCACCGATTTCTGGGCAGCTCGGTGGACGACGACTTGCGATTTCTGCTGCGGACCTTCGATCGCCGTATGGTGGTCGGCTCGGACTTTCCCGAATACGAGCCGCTCGCCACCCGCGACGGCGTGCACAAACTGTGCGAGGGACTCGATCCGGTCAAATCGGCCAACGTGCTGGCCGGCAACTTGCAGCGACTGCTCGTTCCTTGGGAGGCAAAACACGGCGGGTACGCACAGGCATAACGCCGCTCAGCCAGGCCGTCTTCACGCCGACGTTGGGAATGACGATAATAGCCGGCCCAGGCGAAACGCGCGCACCGTTCGAATGACGCCGCGGTCCTGCCGCCCATGAACACTTCCTGCTCCGATTGTCGTCGAATGCATCGCCGCGACCTGCTGCGCGCCGGCGGCTTAAGCCTGTTCGGGCTCTCGAGTGGGCACCTGCTACGCGGCCGCGCGCTGGCTGAGAGCGCTCGGACGGAGGCGTCGCCCGTCCCGCGAGGCAAATCGTTCGGCCGGGCCCGGTCGTGCATCCTGCTGTTCATGTGGGGAGGACCGGCGCATCAGGACACCTGGGATCTCAAGCCGCACGCTCCCACGGAAGTTCGCGGCGAATTTTTGCCGATCGCCACGTCGGTTCCCGGCATCGAGATTTGCGAGCACTTTCCGCTCTTGGCCCGCCGCACCGACAAGCTGGCCATCGTGCGTTCGATGACGCACGAGGACGTGAACCACACCACGGCAACTCACAATCTGCTCACCGGCCAGCCGTCGCCCCCGTTGAGTACCGATCTGCGCCATGACTGGCCGTCGCTCGGCTCGGTACTCGCCAAGCTCGGCCGTGGCCGCGGGGCTTTGCCGCCTTACATCACGATGCGGCCCAAGCTCGAGAACGACGTGCCTCGCTTTGTCGAGGAAAGCCACGGCCAGACTGCCGGCTGGCTCGGGCAGGGTTTTGATCCGTTGGTGATCGATGCCAATCCCAATTCACGCGACTACCGCGTCGGCGACTTCCGGCTACCGGCCGAGATTTCTGCACGGCGATTGGACGACCGCAAGGCTCTTTTGGCGCACATCGACGCTCAGCGGCGGACGATCGAACGGGCAGCAAACATCACCACACTCGACGACTACTACCGTCGCGCCTTCGAACTCTTGCACTCAGCCTCGGGAGGCGACGCATTCAACCTCGCCCAGGAACCCGACGCGCTACGCGACCGCTATGGCCGGAATCCCCACGGGCAATCGGTCTTGCAGGCTCGCCGACTGATCGAGCGCGGCGTCCCGTTGGTTACGGTCTTTTGGCCCAGCGATGGCATCAAAAACGTATCCGTCTACTGGGACACTCATAGCCGTAACTTTCGCGACCTCAAGACGCGGTTGATGCCGGCCGCGGACCAGGCCTTCTCGGCACTCTTAGACGATCTGCAGACACGGGGCCTGCTGGACGAAACTCTCGTAGTCTGGACCGGCGAATTCGGACGCACGCCGCGCGTGGGACAGCGCAATAGCGACGCCGGAGCCGGACGCGATGGCCGCGATCATTGGCCCAATTGTTTTACGTCTGTGCTCGCCGGGGCCGGTATTCGGGGCGGGCAGGTGTACGGGGCCTCCGACCGCCACGCGGCTTATCCTGCGTCAAACGCCGTGCACCCCGTCGACTTGATCGCGACGGTCGACCACTGCCTCGGCATTCCTCCGGAACTGACTCTGGCCGATTCGCAAGGCCGGCCAGTCGTCTATTGCCCGGGGAACTGCGTGTCCGAGCTGTTGGCATAGCTTCAGAACAACTGCGATGACTCATCGGCGATTCCTGTGGCTTGTTCTGTGGCTAAATTCGCTGGCCGGAATGCTGGACGTTGGCGAAGTCAGGGCGGAGCCGAAGCCAGCCTCGAGGCTTCACGTCGCGGGCATTGTGCTCAAATGGATCCGGGCTGACAAAGAGGCCAACTATCGCCGCATCGAGCCGCTGATTCGCGAAGCGGCAGAGCACGGCGCGCAGCTTGTCGTCACGACCGAGTGTTTTCTGGACGGCTACTCGGCCGAGGATCGGACGATTTCGGAAGAAAACTATCGTGCGCTCGCAGAGCCGATCCCCGGCGGACCTTACTTTCAGCGTCTGGCGGGCCTGGCGCGCGAGCTTAAGATCTATCTGGTCGCCGGAATACTCGAGACCGACAGTAAGGACCGCTTCAATACGGCCGTGCTCATTGGTCCGGACGGCGCATTGCTGGGGAAGTACCACAAGCAACGCATGGATGAAGAAAGAGCGCGGAACACGCCCGGCAACGTCTCGACAGTTCACGACACGCCCTTTGGAAAGATGGGAATCCTGATCTGTGCCGACCGCAGATATCCCGACATCGTCCGCCGCTTTCGCGAGAATGGGGCCGAGTTTCTGATCTGCCCGTCGGGCGGGATGTTCGGCTCGAAGAAGAACGACCCGATGGTTCAGGCCCGCTCGAAGGAGAACAAGCTTCCGATCGTCTTCGTCCACCCCGCCGAGTTCCTGGTGACCAATCCCGATGGCTCGATCCAGGCGCGGACGCTCGTGGGCGACCGGCTAGTGATTGGCAAAGGGCAGGCGGGCGGTCCAAACGACCTCAACCGCATCTTCTACTACGACCTGCCGCTGACGCGCCGGTAGAAGGGTGGACGCTCCGCATCAAAGCCGCCGCCATTCGACGATCAGGTAGCGGACAAAGGACGAGAGCCCCGCGAACCAGTAGCTCGAATCGACATATTTTTCGATGACGTAGAACGCGAAGTAATAGAAGCGGCAGAACGACCAGATCGCCACGCCCAAGAGCATCGCAACTCGCCATTCCGGATGCAGGAGTAAAAGCAGCGCGGCGGCGAACAGGCCGAGGAACAGGAATAAAAATCCTTTGAACTTGATCACGCTCGGATTCGTGAGATCGGTCATCGCAATATCTCGGCGACATCGGGTCGAACCGCGCAGCACAAGTCCCGCCCAAGTTGATCGGCAACGCGGCCGAGTTTGTCTACAAAACCGGCGTGGTCACGATTTCGCGAGCCGGGCGGCGAAGCGCAGGCGCACATAATCGGCCCGCCACACCCCGTCAGCGCCACAGAGCGTGGGGCGCAGGGCGTCTTCCACTTCGCGGCGCAGCGAGTCTCGTTCGCACGGCGGAATCGCGGAGGTAAAGGGTTCGCCGAAGGTTTCCAACCAGGCTGTCAGCGCGCCGGGCAGCTCGGTCGGGCGATCGAAGAGCGAAATCGAGTCGATCGTGAATCCGTGCGCCCGGAGCCGTCCGCCGTAATCCTCGGCGGTGGGAAAATACCAAGGATCGAGCGGGCCGGCATCGATGCCCCGCAGCCGCAGGGCCATTGTCAGGGCTGTACGAACCTTCGCGACGCAGCCGGCCCCGCCCATCTCGGCGACGAACCGTCCGTCCGGCTTGAGCGCGCGACGCACGCCGTCGATCACCGCGTCGGCCCGTTTCATCCAATGCAGGGCCGCATTACTGAAGACGGCGTCGAAGTCGCGATCAAAGTCGAGCGCCTCGCCGTTCATCACGCGAGCGTCGAGTCCACGTTCGAGGGCGGCCGCGATCTGTTCCGCACTTCCGTCGACTCCCACCACCGTGCGGCCGCAGGCTGCCAGCTTTTCGGTCAGCGCGCCGTCGCCGCAACCCAGATCCAAGATCCGCTCGCCGGGCTGCGGGGCCAATAGCTCGATCAGCGGCGCCCCAAGGTCAGCAACAAAGCGGGCGTTTTGCGCGTAACGATTCGGATCCCAGGTTTGCTCGTACATGGTTGCTCACTCGCGCACGAGCGTCTTCGGTTTTGCTCCCAGGTGTTTCAGCAGCTCCGGCTTGTCGAGAAAGTAAGTCGGTTTCATGCGACTCGGGCTAAAGAGCTTTTGGGACTGATCGTCGTAGTGGGGGCTCTTTGGGTCGTCGCTCTCGCCCAGCGGTAAGACAGTCCACGACTTGGGCGGGTTCGTCAGTTGGACGACCTGCGTCGAAGTCTGACCGCCGTGGCCGACGAGATGCGGGTTCTTCTTGTCGTGAATCGAATCGAAACTGATGGCTCGCGGAGTGGCGATGCCGTCGACCGACCCCCCGCTGACCGGCCAATCTCGTCCGGTTCCGTTGCGACCCACGCGATAAACGTCTCCGTAGCGCACGTCGAGCCGACCGAAAGACGCCACGAGTTTCTCGCTTCCCTTCTTGAGAGCCGCCAGGATCATCGCGTTGTCGACTTCCTTCGGCGGCGGAAAGCCCGCCTTATCGTAAGTCTTGACGGTCGGCGGCAACTGGTCCTTCCAGAACAAATACGCGATGGCTCCCGGGCTGTCGGCGTCGCAACGGCGATTCCAATTCTGAATGAGCGTGTACAGCTCGGCCGTACCTTTGTCGGCCTTGAGCTTCGTGTCGGCCCCAACCCATGCCGTCGCGAGCCGCTTTTGCCAGACGTCGGCACCGTAAACCGCCGGGCTGAGCGCGATGCCGATCGCCTCGTCGGTCGTCATCTGCGAAGTCCCGGCGAGGAGTTCGAGTACCATCGCGGCCCGCTGATGCAGGGGGTTGTCATAGCGATGGTCCAAGCTCCAATAGCCGTTGAACAGGTCAGCCCGGTCCTTCCACGCGTCGGGGTCAATCAATTTGCCGCGAGTCATGAATTGCGGGCTGACGTTGCAGTTCTGCATGTAGCCCTGCGGCGGGTTTTCGATCGCGAGCAGATCCTCGAACTTGTGGATGCCCTGCCACTCCGATTTCGACGTGTTCCCCGCGACAGGCCGCTTGAAGTCGAAGCCCGCCGGATGGATCGGCACGCGTCCGTAGCGGACGTAATAGATGTCTCCCTGCACGGTGCCGACCATGATGTTTTGCTCCATGAGCTGGAGCATCGCCAGGGCTTGTTTCATTTCGGCCAGGTTCTTGGCCGTCGCCATGCGATAAAGTTGCTCAGTGACTTTCACCTGGTCGTAATACGGGATCTTGAGGCAATAGGCTTTGTTGCCGCGCCGGGCGACGACCGGGCCGTGCCGCGTCTCGTCGATCTCGAACTTTCTCTCGACAACCTTTGGTCCCTCTTTCACTCGGATGACTTCGGTGCGAACCGTCATGTCGAGCCATTTGCCGTCGTAGCGATATTGCCGCTTGTTGGCCGGATTGATTTCTTCCACGTAACAGTCGGAGGTATCCGGCCCGCCGGTGGTCATCGCGATCGAGCAATACCTGCTGTGCCCGAGTGGG
>DASZIA010000078.1:0-34756 GCA_035949535.1 Planctomycetaceae bacterium
CGTTATCATCGGCAGCTGCTCGAATTTCTGCGCACCGAAGAAAAACAAATCTGGGATTGGATCGCCTCCCAGAAGGTGCGCGCTGAGTACGCCGAAGCGGTGCGGCACGAGTTGCTGAAATCGGCCTACCGGCTCGACCCGGACGCGTGCCCCGGGCTGTATCAGTCGGCGAAGACGGCGGCCGAGCGACTGCGGCACGATGTCTCAGTCACGCTCTATCAGGCGCAGAACGCGCAGACGCTCAACGCGTCGCTGGCCTGGTTGCCCGGCGAAGTGCACGTGGTGTTGCATGGACCGGTGCAAGAGACCCTGTCCGAGCCCGAGCTGGTGGCCCTCTTCGGACACGAGGTCGCCCACCATTGCCTCTTTTCCATCGACGAAGGCGACTATCTGATCGTTGAGCAGGTGTTGGCGGCGATGCTGGGTGACCGGTCAGCCTCCCCCGCTCACCAACAAACGTGGAAACGCTTCAAGCTCTACACCGCACTCTTCTGCGATCGCACGACCCTGAATGTCACCGGCGATCTGGCGACTTGCGTCTCCACGCTGGTGAAAATGGAGACCGGGCTCAAGAACGTCAGCGCCGACGCCTACCTCAAGCAGGCCGAAGAAGTGCAGCGCAATGGCGCGAAGGGGAGCGAAGGAACCACTCATCCCGAAATGTTCATTCGAGCTCACGCCCTCCAGCTGTGGTCGCTCGATCGCACGCGAGTCGATGAGGCACTCGAATCGATGATCGAGGGACCGTTAACCTTCGGGACGCTCGATTTGCTCCGGCAGAAACGAACGTCTCAGTCGACCCGGGCCCTAATCGAGCACTTCCTGGCCCCGCCCTGGATTCAGACCGCCACCATTCTCGCGCACGCCAAGCAGTTCTTTGAGGATTTCGACAAGGCCCAGTGTGCGGCAGGGAATCTCGAGGAGCTGAGGTCGACGATCGCGGCGGGGGACGACCAGCTCCGCGATTACTTCTCCTACGTGCTGCTGGATTTTGCCACGTCCGACGCCGACCTCGAGGAGGCCCCTTTCGCTGCCGCCTTGTTGCTGGCCCGGCAGCTGGAACTCGAGGACCGATTCGTGACGATCGTCGGGAAGGAGGTACAGATGAGCAAGCGGCACTTTGAATCGATTCGAAAGAATGCCGCCACGATCGTAGCCGAGGCCGAAAAGCACGAGACCGACGACTAACGAAGGAAAGATCTGCTCCGTCGAAGAACAACCAGTCCTCTTGTCTGTTCCGGAGTCCGACGCACCCACGCGCATGACGACTTTTCACGACTTCCTGCGTGAGCGAATCGAGCACGGCGGCTTCACCACTGAAGACGCGCTGGCGGCTTTCCTGCCGCTCGTGCGGCGGGTGATCGCGACGCACGAAGCGGGCCTGTGCGCGCCGCTGGAAGGACTCGGCTCGCTCAAAGTCGAAGGCGGGCAAATCGGATTTGCGGAATCCGACCGATGCCCACCGCGCAACAATCTGTCGCGCGTGCGTCGGCTATTGAAACCGGAGGCCAAGTCGGTCGAAGTCGTCGACCAGGCCACGGTCGTGCGTGACGTCGACACCGGCATCGATGAATTTCAATCGAAACGAATCGCCGACCACGACAAGGATCTCGAGCGGCCCGTGTGGCTGCGCGGTTATGTTTGCTGGGAGCATCGCGTCGGACATCACGATCCGCTGACTGACGTGTTCGGTCTCGGGCTGATTTTGACGAGCCTCGCCTGCAGCTTGGACCTCACCGATCCCGACGATCACCGACGCTTTGTCGCGCACCGCAATAACCTGTTCGAAGTGACACCGGGCTTGCATCCGGTCCTCGCCAAATCCATCCAGGCGATGACGGAACTCGATCGGCGCAAGCGGCCGCAGGATCTGTCGGCCTTGTTACGCGTGCTGGAGAATTATCGCGATCTGGATATCGACTTCGAGACCGACCTGGCACGCAATGGCGGCTTCAAGGCGGCGACGCCGCCGACTAAGCGCCGCATCATCCTCGACAAATTGCGCGAGCGGTTGTTCGACGTTTCGCGTCGCAATCGGCTGCTCGAGTTCCAGCAAACGATGCAGTCGGTGAACTTGACGCAAGCGTCGATCCCGCTGATGTTCGACTACCGCAACGTGCGAGAAGAACAGTTGGTGACGTGGAATGCGTCGTTTCGCGACGACATGCTCTCGGGACGCGCCGTCTCGCTGAATAAATATCTGAACTTTCGCGAAGCGGTTTACCTGCCGGGGACGCTCCACCGCATCCGCGCGGAGGCCTCACGCGACGAGCGCGAATACGGTTTCGCGCAATTGCGTCTGGTGATCGGCTTCCTGCGCTGGGCCAATCTCAAGGACAAGCCGCCGACGCGATACGAGTCGCCCCTCTTGATGCTGCCAGTGCGCCTGTCACTGAAGAAGGGAATCTACGATCGGTACTTGCTGACCGCGCTCGAAACGCAGGCAGAAGTGAATCCGGTCGTTCGTCATCTTTTCAAACAGTGGTACGACATCGATCTGCCGGTCAACGTCGAGCCCACCCGCGATGGGATTGACGCCTTTCACGCTGATCTGAATGCGCGGATTCAGGTGAGCGATCACTCGGTCACGCTGAGCAAGGTCGACAAGCCGCGGATCGATCTGATTTACGAAAAGGCTCGGCGTCGGCTCGACCAGTTTCGTCGCCAGGCCCGACTCTCCGGCCGAGGCATTCGCTCATTTTTGGAGTTCGACTACAGCTACGATCCGGCCAACTACAACCCGTTGGGAGTTCGCCTCTACAAGGAGTTCGTACGCCCGGCTAAGACGCACCTCGAGCGGATTATCTCGACGGGACCGCCACAGCCCCAGTACATGGTCGAGGCAAGCGAGTCGGGGGCTGCCGAGCCGGAAGAACCGCCGACCGCGGAGGCTGCCCGCAAGTTTTATCAGGTGCGGAAACAGGCCGATGGCAATCCCTACCACTGGGAATTCGATCTGTGTTCCGTGACGCTGGCGAACCTGCGCTATCGCCGGATGTCGCTGGTCCGCGACTATGGCGAACTGGCCGACGACACGACCGCCAACCCGGCCTTCGAGGCTACGTTCGCGATCGCGCCGCGAGAGGCTCGATCGGAAGGAACAGAAGCACTGCCGCTCGCTGAACGCTTCCACGTCGTTCCCTGCGATCCGACGCAGTCGCACGCTATCGCCCTGGCCCGCGGCGGCGCGAGTTACATCATTCAAGGTCCGCCGGGGACGGGAAAATCGCAGACCATCACCAACCTGATTGCCGACTTTGTCGTCCGCGGCAAACGCGTGCTGTTCGTTTGCGAGAAACGGGCGGCCATTGACGTCGTCTACCATCGCCTCAAGCAGCGCGGGCTCCACGAACTCTGTTGCCTGATCCACGACTCTCAGGCCGACAAGAAAGAGTTCGTGATGGACCTGAAGACGACGTACGAAGCACATCTGGCGGCGGCAGCCAAGCGTCGGGATCACGCGGCGACGCGACGGGGACAAATCGTCGCGCAATTCGAACGAGAGCTCCAGCCGCTGCAATTGTTCGACGCCAAGATGCAAACCGCCACGGAGCCCGGCGATTTACCTCTGCGTGGGATTCTCGACCGCCGCATTCGCCTCGCCGAGCACGTGCCCGGCTTATCGCCGCTCGAGTGGGAGCGAATTGCCTTCTATGCCGACTGGCATCGCCACCGCGCGCAGCTGGCGGAGCTGGCCGAAACGATTGACGACGTGCAGGAGGATGGAATTCTCGTTCATCATCCACTGCACTTGCTGGGCGGCAAGGTGGCTGAGGCGGAGCGCCCGCTCGAATTGGTGAGTCAATCTCTGACGCAGAGCCGTTCGCGGCTGGCCGACCTGCAAGCCAAACTCGGCCGACTCGGTCTTCCCACGGGATCGGTCGACAACCGGGGGCAACTCGATGCCGCCATCGATTACGCCCAACAGACAGCCTTCCTTGCGCGGGCAAACGCGCTGCCGATTCTCAATGCTCAAAGTGAGCTGGCGCATCGCTGGCAGAAGGAAATCAAGAAAATCCGCCAATGTGACCAAGAGGTGGTGAAGAAGAGACAGGCCACGCAGGCCTGGCGCAGCAAGCTCTCACCCGATGATGTCGAGACGGCCCTCTCCCAGGCTCGTCAATTCGAGGGACGCTTTTTCTCGTTCCTGAATCCGGCCTGGTGGAGGCTGCGCAGCGTTCTGGGTCGCGCCTACGACTTCTCGCAACACCAGGTACGACCCTCCTGGATCCGCGTCCTCGACCAGCTGCGCGAGGAACATCAAGCCGTCGCCCGTCGTGCCGAAACCGCGAGCGAAATCTGCAACTCATTCGGGCTGGAGGGCGACTTCGACAGGTTCGAGGGCCAGGTGTCGTCTCTCCAGCAAAGCGTCGAGAAACTCCCCCACTCGGTGCGCGTGCTGCACGATCATGTGACGGCTTCCCCGGAAGCCGACAAGCTTGTCCTTGCTTTGGCCGCACTTGCGGATGATTTCAAGGGATTGATCGACGTCTGCGACGAGTTCCTCGCCGCCTATCAGCACTGCAGTCTCTCAGACCTTGTCGGCATCCTGAGCAAGATGGACGACTCCCTCGACGAGTTGCCCGACTATCTGCATTGCCTGACACAACTGAATGCCCTGCCGGCGACGCTCTCGGAGTCGATCCGCACCTTCCCGATTGGCCTGCCGGCGATGGAGGCGGCAACCGCCGAACGCAGCTTGCAGCTGGCTTGGCGGGACCGCGCTGTGGGCCGCTTCGACGGGAGCGCACGGCGACGCCAGGTGTCGCGCCTCCGCCGGCTCGGCGAGGAATGGCAAAAGCAGAACGCGCAGCGCGTCCGCGAGTTTGTCCGGCAGACCTTCGTCGACAATATCAACACGTCCTCGAAGCCCGCGGCACAACTCACGTCGCAACAGAAGGAATTCAAGCAGACATACAACCGCGGCCGCCGCGAGCTGGAGCACGAATTCTCCAAATCGATGCGGTACAAGTCGATTCGCGACCTGATGGCGGGCGACTCGGGTTCGGTCATCCGAGATTTGAAGCCTGTGTGGCTGATGAGTCCGCTCAGCGTCTCGGACACGCTGCCGCTCAACGCCGACAATTTCGATGTGGTGATCTTCGATGAAGCCAGCCAGATCACGCTCGAAGAGGCGGTGCCCGCGATCTTCCGGGCGAAGCAGACGATCGTTGTCGGTGACCAAATGCAATTGCCGCCCACGTCGTTTTTCATGTCGCAGGGTCCGAGTGAAAACGACGAAATGACGTTCGAGGAAGACGGCGAGTTGGTGAGCTATGACGTCGACAGCAACAGCTTCCTCAACCAGGCGGCCCGCAATCTCCCGTCATGCATGCTCGCGTGGCACTATCGCAGCCAGTCGGAATCGCTGATCAGTTTTTCCAATCACGCGTTTTACGACGGGCGATTGCTGACTGTTCCAGACGCGCACCTTCCACCGCGGGCCCCGCGAGCGCTCACTGTCGAGTCGGCGGCCCAGGCAACGCCAAACGCCGACGAACTGCTCGAGCGCGCCGTCAGTTTCCATTTCCTGCAGCATGGCGTTTATGAAAATCGCCGAAACGCGGAAGAGGCCGCCTACATTGCCGGGCTCGTCCGACGCATCCTCGAGCGGGAAGAAGGCCACAGCATCGGCATCATCGCGTTTTCCGAGGCGCAGCAAG
Source organism: Planctomycetaceae bacterium (assembly GCA_035949535.1). Classification (GTDB taxonomy): domain Bacteria; phylum Planctomycetota; class Planctomycetia; order Planctomycetales; family Planctomycetaceae; genus DASPSM01. Next base: position 5,664 of record DASZIA010000078.1, read on the forward strand.
GCGAAATCGAAGCGGCTCTTTCCAGCCTGGCGGAGGAAGACGGGGAATTCGCCCGACACCTTGAACTCGAAATGGAGCGAGAGGAGGACGACCAGTTCGTCGGCCTGTTGGTCAAGAACCTGGAGAACATTCAGGGAGACGAGCGCGACATCATCATCCTCAGCGTTTGTTACGGGCCGGCCCGCGACGGCAAAGTCCGGATGAATTTCGGCCCGATCAATCTCTCCGGCGGACACAAGCGGCTGAACGTCGCGTTCTCGCGGGCCCGGTGCCACATGGCGCTCGTCAGCTCGATGCACTCCGCTGACATCACCAACGACTACAACGAAGGGGCCAACTGCCTCAAGAATTATCTGCGCTACGCCGAAGCCGCCTCAATCGGCGACGGCGAACGCACGAGCCAGATTCTGCGGACTCTCTCGCAGCTGCGGGCTGCGACAGACAATGCGGCGCAGACGAATGATGCTGTCGTCGAGCAGTTGCAGCTCGCCTTGCGGGAACGGGGCTACCGTGTCGATTGCGAGGTCGGTCAGTCGCATTTCCGCTGCGATCTGGCAATCGCGCGGGCCGACGATCCACTCTATCGCCTCGGCATCCTGGTCGACACGTCGGCTTGGTACGCTCAGCGCGACCTGGTCGAGCGCGAACTGCTCAAGCCCGATCTGTTCGACGCCTTCGGCTGGCGGATTCACGTCGTACTCGCGCGGGACTGGTACTGCGACGAGCCCGGCGTGCTCGAGCAGATCGAAAGACTGCTGGCTGGTGACGACCTCGAGGAGTCTGCCGAGGACGACGAACTCTTGCCGGCGGAAGTGCCAGCCGCCCGCGACGTCGCAGCCAGCGTGATATTGCCGCCAGTAGTCAGCGCCGAAGCGGGAAGCGATTCAGCCGTTCCGGGCGCGCCGGTCGAAGCCGTGCGTGAAAACAGCGGGAAAGTCGAAGGAGCCGACGCGACGGATGCCGACTTCGCAGCAACGACCGCGGCCGGCGCGCCCGCGGTCTCCACGGCCAGGGAGTGGTCGCAATATCTCGAGTACGTCTCGGGTGGCTCCTCCAAGTTTTGGCAGATCTCCGTCAGCGGCAGCGAGCAGACGGTCCGCTTCGGCCGCATCGGTTCGCGCGGACAGACATTGACGAAATCGTTCGACGATCATGACTCGGCCCTCGCCGACGCCCAGCGACAGGCAGAAGGCAAGCGGCGCAAGGGATATCGCGAAAAGAACGGCGCGGAATGTCGGGCGTTGGCCAAATTCGCCACTCAAATAGCGGTTACGGATAAGGGCGAGCGGTGAGGGTTCCCCCCGCCGGGACACGCTCGCAAGCTTTTCCGGATGGGTTGTGCAATCGCGTGAGCGGATCAGCGTGCTTGCATCAACGCATTTCAGGAAATTACAAAGCACCCGAAACATTAGCACGGTCAAGATGGTGTGCAGCGGCCATCGGTCACACAGATCGACAGAGCTTCAGGCAATTGGAGGAATGCCTCTGTTTTCTCTCTCCGCAGTACCCCTGAACCCGGAGAAGTCCACCGTTTGGCGAGTCACGGTCATCGCGTTCGGCTGTCTGCTGTCTCTGATTGCGTGGTGCCAGTCGGTCTTGGCCAAGGGCGAAGCCCGCCAGTACATCAGCAAGCCGGTCGACTGGTACGCAAGCGCCGAGGCCAAACACGTCGCGTGCAACATTCTTTCGTACCAGTCGGATCTGGGCGGCTGGCCCAAGAACATTGACACGACGTCGGCTCCTTACTCGGGCAACCGGAAGGCACTCAAACCGACATTCGATAACGGCGCCACCACGGACGAGCTGCGGATTCTGGCTCGGATGTATGACGCCACGAAAGACGAAAAGTATCGGGCCGCGTTCGAGCGAGGCCTCGCCTATATCCTCAAAGCGCAATATCCCAATGGTGGCTGGCCTCAATTCTTCCCGCCCGGCAAGAAATACAATCGTTACATCACGTTCAATGACGACGCCATGGTTCGGCTGATGCGGCTCTTGCAGGAGGTCGAGCACTCTCGCGTTTATGATTTTGTCAAGCAAGAGCGGCGAGCCGAAGTGCGGCGGACTTTCGACCGCGGCATTGAGTGCATTCTGAAGTGCCAAATCGTTGTTGACGGCAGGAGGACGGCCTGGTGTGCGCAACACGATGAGATCGATTTTCAGCCTCGCCCGGGCCGCAGCTATGAATTGGAGAGCTTGAGCGGAGCCGAATCGGTCGAGATCGTCCGTCTATTGATGAGCGTCGATTCGCCAAATCCCGCCGTTTCGGAAGCTGTGCGATGCGCCGTTGCGTGGTTCGAGCAGGCGACGCTGAAAGGAATTCGACAAGACTTTCGTCAGGACCCGGCCTCGCCCACCGGGCGAAACAAGGTCGTCATTTGCGATCCGTCAGCGCCCCCCATGTGGGCCCGGTTCTATGAAATCGGCACCAATCGACCGATCTACGCCGACCGCGACGGAATTGCTAAACACGACCTTTCCGAAATCGGTTACGAACGCCGCAACGGGTACGCGTGGCTGGGCTACTGGCCGCAGCGCCTGCTTGAGGCTGAATACCCGGCTTGGCAGAAAAAGTGGATCGCGAGCCAGAAGGCCAAAAGTCCCTAGTCTTGCTAGCGACAATTTCCATCGTGCGTGTGGTGCAGCCGCTTTCCCTTGCTGCGAACTCAGGTCCAAATGGAATCGGTCGTGTTCGAGCGGCCTCGTGCGCCTCGCAACCGTTGAGTCTTCGTCCCAGATCGTCAGCGGACGCCTTGCGAGTCGTGACGCTCGCCAGAAAACTGTTCAGTCTGAAGCGACACTTGCTGCGGTGACATCAAATAAGCGACCAGGTCGCGAACTTCTTTTTCGGGCAACACATCGAGCAGACCGTCGGGCATCAGCGAGAGGTCAGACTTTCGGATCGACTCCACGTCGGCGCGGTTGACAGTCGAGCGCTCAGTGGGAGTTTGGACGGTCAGAGTCGAGCCCGACTGTTCGACGACGATTCCGTTGAGCAGGCGGCCGTCGGCCAGCGCGATCGTCGACATCCGATAAGGGGGAGCGACGATCGCCGAAGGATCGACGATGTTCTCGAGCAGGTAGTCGAGATTGGAGCGTTGCGAGCCCGTCAGATCGGGGCCGATTTTTCCGCCTTGGCCGAACAGCGTGTGACATGCCGCGCAGGTCTGGATAAATCGACGCCGACCCCGGATCGGATCCGCGGCGGTCAAGGCAGCCGGCTCGAGCCGGCCCTTGAGTTGCTCGATCCGTTTGCGCTTCGCCGCCGAAACTGTTTTCAACTCCGGCCACAGCTTGGCGATTTTCTGGCGAACGTCGGCATCGGGGAACGCAGCCATCTGCCGCACTTGAAAAGCGGGAAGTCGACCGCGGGCGATCGCGCCCGATTCGACCGCGCCCAACAGCAAGCGGGCAGAGGCGGGCCGCGCACACAGCGTGACGATCACGGCGTCTTGCGTCGGCTCTTTCAGGGCCGTGAATTTTCCGAGCAGAAATTGCGGCAATTGGGGATCGTCGCAAACCGCCAGGCTGCGGGCCGCATCCGGACCCAGCTCGCGCTCATCGAGCATGCGACGCAAGAGCGGCTGCAATCCCGGGGTCTGCGCTTCGACGAGCACGCGCACGGCATCGCGACGGGCAGCTGGATCAGCTCGCTTGGAGCTTGCAATCCGTTTCAAGTCGTCGAGAGCACGGCCATCTCCGAACACGGCAGCCAGCTCGCGAGTCAGACGGCGGATCTCCAGGTCGGGGCTCGATTCCAGCGCCGATTGGGCGGTTTTCCACGAGGGTGGCATCGCAGCGTGGCGCCAGCCGCGGAGCGCCTCGGCGATGCCGCTGAGAATCGCACGCGTCGTCTCCAGCCGGCGTGACTGCCTTGCAACACGGACGAGTCCATCGACGGGGCGAGGCGTGAGCCGCAGGTCCTCCGTCAGACGCCGCGCGACACAGCGAACAAGCGGCAGCATTTGAGTCGACTCGACAAGCTGCAAAGCGCGGTCCGGGTTCTCCGGCACGGTCGGCTCGATGCCATACCAGATCATAAGTGGCAAGACTCGATCGGTGGCGAGCTCCGAACGGGCCGCGAGTGCCGTAGCGAGCTGCCAGCGATCCGCCAACGGCAACTTTTCCAGAGTCGAGGCGAGATAGAGGAGAACCAGCCCGGCCGAGTCGCGCGCCGCCAGCTTGGAGAGTTCCAAAGCGGATTGCGCCGGCTGGGACTTGCTATTTCCGAGCAGGCGAATCGCCCAGACGCGGACATGTTCGTCGGAGTGGTGCAATTGCACTCGGAGCCAATCGTCCGAAGCACCCCCGGTGACGTACAGGCACCAGAGCGCTCGCAACTGATGGATCGGGTCGCTGTCCGTCGCGAAGATTCTTCGCAGGTCCGTGTGAACCGCGTCCATCGGTAGTCCCGCTGCCGATCGCTCGTACAGGATGCGGCGAGACTGGCGGACGTACCAGTCGTTCTTTTGAACCTGTAGAGCCACGAGCTCAGAGTTGCTGAGGAGAGCCAGATCTCCGAAACCCGGACGCGAAGGGTGGCCGTAAACGACTTTGTAGATTCGTCCCGAATCAAGATGCACGCCGTCGGCCCCGTGGCATTCGCCCGTGTCCGACCAGTCGGCCACATAAACGCCGCCGTCGGCCGCGGCCAAGAGCTCCAGTCCGCGAAACCACGGGTCGCCCGACTTCAGAAAGTCTGCCGCGTGTCGGGCGACGTAGCCCGAGCCTTGCCGCTCGAGCGTGTCGTTGTTCAGGCGCCGGCCGTGGAAATTGATCATGAAGACGCTGCCGCGGTAGCGGTCGGGCCAATTGCCGCCTTGATAGATCAAGAGGCCTGCGTGCGCGTGACCGCCCCCCGCCTGATCGGTCGTCGACGAGACACCGATCTTGCGGATATCGCTCCAGCGCTCGGCCGCGTCCCAATGAACGTGGTCGGCGGTTTGGCCGAGGAGCTGGTACACGTGCGGGTTATCATCCTCGCCGTACATTCGCTCGAAGTGAGCCCCCGGCACTGCGTGCCAAAGGTGTCCGATCACCGTGTTAATAAAGAAGAGTTCGCCGTGCTCGTTCCAATCCATGCCCCATGGATTGGTCGTTCCGTGGCAGACGATCTCGAAGATTTTGCGACTCGGATGGTAGCGCCAGATGCAACAGTTGAGCGGTGTGCGTTGTGACGGCAGGCAGCCGGGCACGCCGACGTGCGAGGTCGCCAGGATTCCGTGCCGGCCGTAAAGCCAGCCATCGGGCCCCCAGCGCAGGCCGTTCGCGATGTTGTGCCGCACAGGGCCGTCGTCGAACCCGTCGAGGACGACCTGCGGCTCGCCGTCAGGGACATCGTCGCCATTGCGATCGGGAATAAAGAGGAGACGCGGCGGACAGAGCGCCCAGACGCCGCCGAAGCCGATCTCGACGCTGGTCAGCTTCTGCGCCTTGTCCCAGAACACGGTGTGCCGATCGGCGCGGCCGTCGCCGTCGGTGTCATCGAGGATCACGATCCGATCGTGCTTCGTCAGGTCGAAGTTCGTGCGCGCGTCTGAGTACGTGTTGTTCTCGGCCACCCAGAGCCGACCCCGCGCGTCGGTCGCCAGTCCGATCGGCTGACGAATCACGGGCTCCGACGCGAAGAGCGAAACGTGAAAACCGTTTGGCACCGTGATGCTCGCGGCCGCCTGCTCGGGCGACATCCGCGGCACTTGGGCCGCGATATTTTGAGTCGTTGGAGCCGGCCCGGCTGCCAGACAGCAGGCGGAGCCGGCGAGGAGGACAATGACCAAGGTGGTGCGACGGATGCGCGGCGAGCGAGAGAGCATCGGGAGTCTTTGCGGTGGCGTGGCGGGGACTGACCCTCCAACGAAAGGCGTCCATTCGACGAGAATAGGGCGGGAGTTGGCGAGGGGTCAACCATCGGACTACACTGCTTCGGAGACCATCTTCCAATCTCAGCCCGCGCTTCTGCTTGCCGATTAGCCGTCCGCTGGGCCTCTTTTCTCCATCTTCATGGCCCGCTACTTCCGCTATGAGACGGCACAAGCTCTGGCGGCAGACGCGGCGCGACTCGGGCACATCTTGTCGCTTTCCGAGCACTACGAGGTGCTGTTTCAGCCCCTCCTGATCGGCGGCGTGTGTTGCGGCAACCGGCTGGCCGTTCAGCCGATGGAAGGTTGCGACGGCACGCACGACGGCGGGCTACCCGTTCTCCGTTAAGCGAGGTGGAAAATCTCGGGCAGGCGGAGCAGTCCTTCGTCCGGACGCTGACCCTCGAGGTTTTCAAAAAACGGGGCCATCTCCCGCTGCCAGCGCGAGTTGACCTCTTGTTGGGACATCCCGCTCAAGGCTGCGGCGAAGTCCGGCGTCTCGAGATAGCCCACCAGCATGCCGTCCTCTCGCAAGAAGAGCGAATAGTTGTGCCAGCCGGTCTCACGCAGCGCCTGGAGCATGTCTTCCCAGACAGCCTCGTGCCGCTGCTTGTAGTCGCTGAGCCGCTCTTTTCGAACCTTCAGCAAAAAGCAAACGCGTTCCATCGGAGCGCCGATCTTGTCAAGGCCTTATGACGCGGGCCGCGAGCCCACGGAGATGACGATGAAGGCCGCGACCATCGCCGCGTTCCCCAACTGCAACAACAGATAGGCACGCCTTCCCGAGCCTTTCCATTCGCCGGTGACCGTGCCCCAGAAATTGCCCATCAGAACCATCAAGGTCATGAATAGGGGCCAGCCAAGCACAGTCCCGCGTTCACCCATGCGACTGGCTCCGACTCCGTAGAAGAACATGCCCAGCATCCACAACAGGCCCATCACGATAACAAGCGTCCAGTTTCGGATCGCGGGTGAGTCCACTTTTGAGCGAAACGTGCGGTGCCGCACCAGCAAGTAAAGACAATAAACGGCGTTCGTTAGAAAGCCCGCCGACACAGTCACTGCAATCACGGCGATCGACGCAATTGCCGCTTGGGCCCCACGGTGCTCTGCTTCACGCTGCACGTTCCCGCCGAAGGCCACGCTGAAATTGAACATCGGAGAGGTCACTCCGGCAACGAGGCAAATCAGCAGACCGGTGAGAAAGCCGCTCGGCGATTCAGTCGCGCCGGTCCCATCGCTCGGAGAACTGCCTTGGGGAGCCTTTTGCGCAGCTTCTTTGAGAAATCCAGCCCGAGCACAAAGCGACAGGCCGACCAAAACGATGGCCAGCCCCAGCAAGAGCCACAATGTCCGCACGGAATTCAATTCGCTCGGATGCAGAACCAGCAGTGGGATCAGCGAGCCCAAGGTGGCGGTCATCGAGACCACGATCGCAAACGCCATCGCCGTGCCGACGCGGGTTACGCCGAGGCCGAAGAGGACCGAGCCAATGCCCCACCCCGTGCCAAACAGAGCCGTCTTCAGGAGATCGCGCGTTTCAACGCTGGAAAATACGGTGAGCGGATCGGGGATGGCGATGGCCACGATTGTCCAGGGGACCACCACCATGCCGATGATCGAGTAGATCAGCCACGTCTTTTCCCAAGCCCAACCCTGCACGTACTTGAGGGGTACAGTAAAGCTGCCGCCCATCGCGCCTGCCACGACGACCAGCGCCAAGCCGGACCAGAACCCATCCATTAACGCTGCTCCTGGCTGTTGGCTTTCATCGTTGACTGCAAAAAGTCGCGGAACAGAATCGTCTCGGACAGATTGTCGCACTCGTTGCAGTGTTCCCAGTCAATCCAGACGTATTCGATTCCCAACCAGCCGCGGTAGCCGACTTGTCGCATTCGCTCAACGACTCGACGATAGTCGATGACGTTGTCCTTGAAGGGCGCTTGCAAGCGTCCGATACGTGCGCCGCGCACGTGAAAGTGCGACGCGTGTGCGATCAAGGGCTCGACAGCGTGATCGGCCATGCCGGCGCGGGTGAAGTGTGTGTAATCGAGCGTCAGCGTGAGGCCGGAAACCGCGGCGACTAGCTTGGCGGCCGAGGGGGGGTCGTCAACGAGTGAGCCAACATGTGCCTCGGTCCCTAGAGTGATGCCTGCCCGCCTGGCCTCAGCGACACGCCAGGTCAACTCGTCAACGGCCCTTTGGAAGGAACTCTCGCGACTCTCTTCCTCGAAGTGCACACCCGGCAAAATCGTGACGTGGCGGCAGTCGCATCCGGCCGCATACTCGAGCGTCCGCGAGAACCACTCTCGAGCCAGGGCCCGACGCGATGCGTCGGGCTGGTTGACCGCATATGGGCGAAAGTCGGGTGCCGGTTGCAGAAAGACGTCGGCAACACGCAGGCCCAGCGCGGCGGTTCTTTCTTTGAGCGTTGTTGCCGCGCGGGCAATATTCTCGAATTCTCGCGATGGCCAGAGATGCGAGCGCCCCTCAAAAAGGCCGATATCGACCCCCTCGAACCCAAGCATCGCAATTAATTTCAGCGACTGCTCGTGCGCGAGGAGAGGAAATGCGAAGTCGGCACACGCCAGCTTGAACGTCATGACAGGTCGTCCGGCAAGGTGATCGTCGGGTTGTCCCATTCGGCTGCCGCCAGATAACCGCCGTCGACGACGACGGATGTGCCTGTGACACCGGCCGAGTCCTCGCACGACAGATAAAGAACCGTGCGAGCCACGTCGTCTGGCGTTAGCGCTCGACCGAGAGGGACGCGGTGGAGTCGCTTGGCGAGCGCTACTGCGGGATTGGCCACGGCTTGCAAGTGATGACGCAGCATCGGCGTGTCCGTGATGCCCGGGCAAACACAGTTGCATCGCAACCCATCCGCGGCATAGTCGAGAGCGATCGATTGACTCAATAACAAGACCGCGCCCTTGGACGCTGTGTAGGCCGGGGTAGACGCCTGGCCGACGTAACTGCTGATCGAGGCGATATTCACCATGTAGCTGCGAGGGTTACGGCGCAAGGCGGCAATCGCGTGCTTGATCGAAAAGAAAATACTGCGGAGATTCACAGCCATGATCCGGTCCCACTCCTCGACGCTGTACTCGTGCAGGAGTTTGACATGAACAATTCCCGCGCAGTTGACCACGACTTGCAGTCCACCAAATTCGGACACCGCACGTTCGATGCTGGCTCGCACTTGCCCTTCGTCGGTGACGTCGCATTCGCAAAACTGCGCGATGCCATCGGCGTCGTCAATTGCCGCCTCGAGAGTGCGTCCGCGATCGACCTGCACGTCCGCGATTAGAACACGCGCTCCCTCGGCGGCAAACAGACGAGAGACGGCCGCGCCGATGCCCGACGCTCCGCCACTGATCCACGCCACCTGTTCTTCCAAGCGTCGACTCATGAATTGTTTCCAAGTTGCAAGCGAGACCATTTGTCCTGGAACGTCGGACGCGAGAATACGTCGGGATTGACGATGCCGCGCTCCGGCCGCTGTCCGAGGGCGAGAGCGACCAGGCTCTTAGAGACAGTACGGCCGATGTCGCGGAACAACTCGTCAGTCCAGGCGATGCAATGGGGCGCGAGCAGGACGTTTTCCAATTCGCCGAAACGATGTGGCGAGGTGACCGGTTCGTTTGCAAAGCAATCGAGGGCGGCGCCTGCGATGGACTGATTTTTCAGAGCGTCGAAGAGGGCGTCTTCATCGACGATTCCGCCGCGAGCCGTGTTGATCAGGTAGGCGTCGCGTTTCATCACGGCCAGTTCGCGCGAGCCGATCAAGTTCCGTGTGGCTTGATTGAGCGGGCAATGGATCGAGACGAAGTCGGCCGTCGCGAGCAATTCGTTCAGCGGGGCAAGTCGGACGCCGAGTTCCGCGGCAACCGCGGCCGACGCAAACGGATCAAAGGCGACGGGAGCACGCATGCCGAAGCCCGCGGTGAGACGCACCAGCGCCTGGCCGATCCCACCCAGCCCAACGATGCCGAGAGTCCGATCGCGTAATTCGCTCCCCATGTAGCCGTTGCGCTCGTTCCAACGCCCCTCGCGAAGCAGGCGGTCCTTCGCACGAACGTTGTGCGTTAAAGCCAGCATCCAGGCCAGCGTTGCTTCGGCAACTGGCCGATCGACTGCTCCGGCCGAAATGAGCAAGACGACGTCCGCTGCAGAGCAGGCCTCTACGTCGACGCTGTCGTAGCCGACGCCGAAACGTGCGATCGCCAGCAGTTTCGAACTTGAGGAGACGCTGCTCGCCGTCACGCGAGGCGTCAAGACAATGACGGCATTGGCGTCACCAATCTGGTCCGGTCCGATTTCGGGACGATGTTCCGCAAAGGGACGCCATCGGATTCCCGACGTCTGCTCCAAGACCGCGAGCCCCGAATCGCGATAGCAGGGTCGGCCATCGGATCCGAAGAAGTCGCCGGTGAGGGATACGCAAAACTGCTTCACCGCCACGGGTTTCCCTCGACAGTCGCGCACCGCTCGTCGACCACGATTCGCTCCGGAACAGGACCCGCATAAACCCAGAGCATCGACATCGGCTGTGCCGAATCGTTGATGAAAAAATGAACTCGACCACGCGGTTGCAGGGCGGTCGAGCAGTCGGACATCGTGTAGTGTCGTCCCTCGACTACGCAGGTGGCTGTTCCTTCGACGATGCAGATCGATTCGTCGAAATCGTGGACGTGGGCTGGCAGGCGACCGCCTGCGTAGAACAGACCATAGCCGCCGCTGATCTCGACGCCGGGCATGAGGGCGTTGTTGAAGAAGTCGATGAAAGCGGTGTTGGGGCCAGCCTCGTAGCGCGGGGCAGTGCGGAAGCGATTGAGCCGCTCCGGGCCGCCTGTTTCCGCATCCGCGTCGATCACGCGTCGTGGAAACGCGCGATCGACAAGTGTGCGTGTTGGCGAAGAAGTGGCCATCGCCACGTGCAGGACGGCGGCCACCGAGCTCGTCCCCTGCACAAAATGCGGAACGCCGGGCGGAATCACCACATTGTCGAATCGGTCGAGATCGTAGGCGCGTCCTTCAATCTCGATCGTCGACTTTCCGCATAGCAACGTGATCGACTCGGTGAAGGGATGCGTGTGGTAGGGAAGCTCGGCACCGGGAACGAGCGTGGCCATTCCGGTCGTGAGGTTTTGCGCCCGATTATGGGCGCCGACCAGGCATTCAAACGTCCCTCCTCGAGCGATTTCCTGGATGGTCCCGCTGCCACAGGGGGCCATCACCTCGCTTCGGTCGGGCCGCATCGACTCGGGCGGCCGGGGTAGCGGCATCGCTGCGCGTCGTAGAGGAGTTTTAGCGGGCTCGAAACTCAAAGAGGTCACCTGACCTGGCAAAACGCGCTTGCGGCACCGTGATCTGATGTCAGCGATCTGGTGTCAGCTGCATTCCACCAAGAACGGCGTGGATTGGCAAAGCATCAGGCAATCGCTTATTAGATGGAAAGTGCTGCCCACTGCTAAGCTCGTGGGCAGTCCCGCAACACGTTGCCTTCCACGAATTGAGCAAGTCCGCCCATGAACGTTGCCGCCAATCACTTTCGCCTCACGTCTCTCGCCGTCTGCTTTGTGGCGACCAGTCTCTCGGGGAGCGCGACGCCGGTCAACGCTGCCGCGAAGACGACGCCGGCCAACGTCATGACCGAACTGACGTTCGACTCGGCGAAAGACTACTCGGATCCGTTCAATCAGGTAGAGCTCGACGTCGCCTTCATTGATCCGTCCGGCAAGGAATTCCGCGTCCCAGCGTTTTGGGGTGGGGGCAAGACCTGGCGGGTGCGTTATGCGTCAGGACATCCGGGAACGCATCGCTACGAGACGCATTGTTCGGACACATCCAATCCGGGCCTGCATGGCAAGGAAGGCGCCGTCGAAGTCATTCCCTACCAGGGCAAGAATCCGCTCTACGTTCACGGCCCGCTGCGGGTGATGCCCGATCATCGGCACTTTGAGTACGCCGACGGCACGCCCTTTTTGTGGTTGGGCGACACGTGGTGGATGGGGCTCTGCAAACGCTTGCATTTCCCAGACGAGTTCCAGACGCTGTCTCACGACCGGATACAAAAGGGATTCAACGTCGTACAAATCGTTGCCGGACTCTATCCCGATATGCCGGCCTTCGATCCCCGCGGGGCCAACGAGGCCGGCTTTCCGTGGGCTAACGACTATCGCACGGTCCGGCCCGAATACTTCGACGCTGCCGACCATCGGATTCTCGCACTGGTTGACTCGGGGCTTACGCCGTGCGTCGTGGGCGCGTGGGGCTACCACTTGCCGTGGCTGGGCGTCGATCGGATGAAACAGCACTGGCGTTATCTCGTCGCTCGCTACGGTGCGCTGCCAGTCACCTGGTGCGTGGCGGGCGAGATCACGATGCCGTTTTATCTGTCGAAAACGAAGGACAAAGACTCGGAGTTTCAGCGCGAAGGTTGGACCGAGGTCGCCCGTTACCTGCGACGCATCGATCCATTTCATCGCCTTGTGACTGGGCATCCGGCGCGGAGCGCGCGGTTTTCCTTTAGGGATCCGGCCGTGCTTGATTTCGACATGCTGCAGACAGGACACGGCGATCGCCGCAGCATTGCGAACACAGTTCAATTGATTCGAGGCTCGCGGTCGGCATCGCCAACCTTGCCTGTCGTCGAGGGCGAAGTCACCTACGAAGGGATCTTGGATACGTGTTTCGAGGACGTCCAGCGGTTCATGGTCTGGTGCAGTTACCTTTGCGGAACTGCCGGGCACACTTACGGCGCTAACGGCATTTGGCAGCTCAATCGACGCGAGCAGGCGTACGGAAAATCACCGCACGGCGGGAATTGGGGCAATCGCCCGTGGGACGATGCGATGAAGCTGCCGGGCTCGCGGCAAGTCGGTCTCGCCAAACGATTGCTCGAGAAGTTCGATTGGTGGAAGTTCGAGCCGCATCCCGAGTGGGCGACTTGGCCGAGCGCGGCCACCAAGCACGGGCAATTTGAAGTGCCGTACGCGTCAGGCATTCCGGACAAGGTGCGGATCGTGTTTGTCCCGTTTGCTGAGCCGGTCGCACTGCATGGCCTGGGTGCGAACAGCAAATGTTCGATTCGGCAGTTCGACCCGCGCACGGGAGAGACGAAATCGCCGCGCATGGCGACCGCAGACCGGCGCGGCGATGTCGTTTGCGCGCCCGCGGCAACGACTGGCGATTGGGTGGCCATCGTCGAGCCTTCCGCGAATCACCACGATGCGGTTTCGTTGCATCCGGACAACCCGCATAATTCTTGTTTAGCGGCCGGCCTCTCGCACTGATTGCCGCGACCGAGCACTATGGCTCGGTGATCACCGAGCCTTTGGCTTTGATCGCTATCTCGCCGACGCAGCTGACAAGCACCCGTCGATGACGCGAACGTTTCTGCTTTTTTACGAGCAGCAGTCGGCACGCAATCCGTCGTCCCCGTGCAAACCCGAGTCACCGAACTTTTTCACGCCGTGGCCGCGGACCAGCGGTCGAGATCGTAGCGTGGCCCCCATCGATCGCGTTGCCTGCGCGTCTGGGCACTCAATCCTGTTGGGCTGTACCTCCCGTGGCGCCCGGCGCCGCAGTTTCCACAATTTGAATCACGAAACGAATGCAGCCGCTGCCCGCGCATTACCACGAAGGCTCCGTGGCCACCGAGCGAGGCATCGGTGTAGGCGGTGAATCTTGCTCCAGATGGACGGAAGTCCTTCAAAACCCCATGGGTGCCGACCGTGAGCGCGACTGGCGGCAACTACGCGGTCAACGTCGCTCCTGAGTCCAGCGCGCCTCCTCAGAAACTCAACCGTTTTGCGAGGACGCCGTTAAACCACCGATAATTGCCGCCGCGGCGCTGCTCAACTCACGTTTGGGAGGCCGCGCCATGACGACGTACGTGAGGACGCCCAGTGTGCTTTTACGATTTAACGAATTCGAGCAGATCGGCGTTGATCTGACCCGCGTTCGTCGTCTGCATGCCGTGCGGGAAGCCCTTGTAGGTTTTCAAGATCGCGCCCTTTACTAACTTGGCGCTCAGCGGACCAGAGGCGGCATAAGGGACGATCTGATCATCATCGCCATGCATGACCAAAGTCGGCACGGTGAACTTCTTCAGATCCTCGGTAAAGTCGGTTTGGGAGAATGCGACGATGCCATCATAGTGCGCCTTAGCGCCGCCCATCATGCCCTGGCGCCACCAATTCTGAATCACACCCTGGGAGACTTTCGCGCCTGGGCGGTTGAATCCGTAAAAAGGTCCGGTCGGCACATCAAAATAGAACTGGGCCCGGTTGGTAGCCACCTGCGCTTGAAAGTCGTCGAAGACTTCTTTAGGGAGACCACCGGGATTGGCAGGAGTTTTTACCATCAGTGGCGGCACTGCGCTAATGAGGACAGCCTTCGCGACGCGACTTTCGCCGTGGCGCCCGATGTAACGAGTGACCTCCCCACCGCCCGTCGAGTGCCCGACATGGATGGCGTTCTTGAGTTTGAGATGCTCAGTGAGCGCCGAAAGGTCGTCGGCGTAATGGTCCATGTCATGTCCGTCACCGGGTTGGCTGGAGCGTCCGTGACCTCGCCGGTCATGTGCGATGACTCGATAACCGCGATTTAGGAAGAACATCATCTGCGCGTCCCAGTCGTCGGCCGAAAGGGGCCAACCGTGCGAGAAAACGATCGGCTGGCCGCTGCCCCAATCCTTGTAATAAATCTTCGTGCCGTCCTTCGTTTTGATCTTGCCCATCGTTGTAACTCCTTTGAATGCTTTGCGAGATTCTCGGACGCTTCGGTGAAGAGCGAACCACTCAGATCAAGAGCATTTCCAAACTGCGGTTTCGCAAGCACCCGACCCACTTGCACTACACGGTCGTATTATCCCTAGTCTGATGGTCGGATCTAATTACTGCCGGGCCTCCTGAGCCATCCGAACGATGCCGAGTTTTTTCATCCGGCTGCGAAGTGTGTTGGGGTGAAGGCCCAGAGTTTTCGCCGCGCCGTGTGGTCCGTCGATGATCCAATCCGAAGCCTCGAGGGCGGCCAGAATGTGGTTTCGCGTGTTTGATTCCAGGCTTTCGAGTCGTGCTGTTGACACAACGCTGGCTGTCGCGGGACGCTCAGCTTCGGAAGCGGGCGGAGTTGGCGGACTTGCTTTGGCAGCGCGGGCTGCGGTCGCCGAGTCGAACACTTCTCGATCGATCTCCAGCGTCGGGCCCTTCGACAGGATGATCGCACGCTCCAGGACGTTTTCTAGCTCGCGCACATTCCCCGGCCAGGAATAGCGGCGCAGCAGCTCCATCGTCGCCTTGCAGACCGACTCGATCCGCACCCCGATCCGGGCAGCAAAACGGGTCACCAGAAAGTGCACAAGCAGGGGCACGTCTCCCTCCCGCTCGCGCAGCGGCGGTAGTGCGATCGGGAAGACGTTCAGGCGGTAATACAACTCCTCCCGGAACTTCCCCTCGCGAATGGATTTTGCGAGATCCCGGTTTGTCGCCGCAATGACGCGGACATCGACCTTGATCGGATTGGCGCCGCCGACGCGCTCGAACTCGCGCTCCTGAAGCACGCGGAGGAGTTTGACCTGGACATCGAGCGGGACTTCGCCGACCTCGTCCAGGAAAATCGTCCCGCCGTGGGCCAACTCAAATCGGCCGACGCGACGGGTGATTGCCCCCGAAAACGCCCCCTTTTCGTGTCCGAACAGCTCCGACTCGACCAAGCTAGCGGGCAGGGCGGCGCAATTGACTTTGATTAGCGGTTTATCGCGCCGGTGACTCGTGGAGTGAATCGCCCGAGCGATCAGCTCCTTCCCCGTCCCTGTCTCCCCGGTGATCAGAACGGTCGCGTCGGTCTTGGCGACACGGTTGACTTTTTCCAAAACATCGAGCAGCGGAGGGCTCTGGCCGACGATCTCGTCGAAGTTATGAACCGATTTGATCTCTTCCTGCAGATAAACGTTTTCGGCGGCGAGACGGGCCTTTTCCTGTTCCATGAGGACGCGGTCGGTGACGTCTAGAAACATGGTGCGCGTGTATTTGCCGCCCGGGTCCGGCTTCGCCCAGATCTGAATCCAGACCGGTTTGCCGTCATCTTTGCGGCGCAGCTCAACGACGACACCCCGAGTCTCCATGCCGCGAACCTGCAACGAAAACTGCTCCTGGGCGGCGCGCTGGGCGTCGGGCCGGTTGGGGACGAGCGAGAGTCCCACAGTACCGGCCACCTCTTCCGGTTTGATCCCCAAGATCCGCTGGGCAGCGCGGTTGGCGCTGATGAACCGCGATTCCAGGTCTTCCTGGACGTAGGCGATCGGAGCTTCTTCATACAAGTCGCGCAGGCGCTCCTCGTTTTCGCGGAGCTGCTGTTCCAGGCGGAGGCGCACCAATTCGGCGGCGGCGTGCTTCGCGAAGATGCGAAAAGTGAGCAATTTCCGTGGCTCCTCCGGCATCGGTCGGTCATCGAAGGCTGCAATGTGGCCGAGAACCGTCCCTTCGGAATCGCACAGCGGCACTCCCAAAAAACTTTCGATTCCCCACGCGCGCGGGTATGGATCGTCCGGGAATTTCTGCCGTACTCCCGAGGCGTGGTGACACAGATTTCCGCGAACCACGTCTTCACACGGAGTGCCCGCCAAAGTCCACTCGAAGTTTTCAGAGAAGCGGTCCCCGGACCAGAATGCAATCGTACGGGCCTTGGTGTGGTTCCCGGGAGATGTGAACTGCGCGACGAATGCCCATCGCGTGTCAACCGCACGCGCCAAGGTACGGACCAGTGCCTGAAAATACTCTTCGCCGCTGGCATGCGAGCTTGCTTCCACAATCGCACGGAGCGCGGCGAGTTCTTCGGTCACTCCCTGCGATAAGTCGTCAGGGGTTGTGGGTTTCGCCGTTTCCTCTTCGGAAGCTTTGTGCGATCCGGCCATAAGACACCTGCTTGGCAAACGCCTCGATCAGTCAACGTGCCGGTCCAAACGCACGATGGCGGCAATGTTTTTCCGAATCGTCGCCGAGGATCATTTTACGCTTTGCCGACGGGTGCTGCAGCAATCGCGCGTGGCACCGTGCGGCAAAAGAGTTTTCCAGTCGGCCATATCGCGAGGTGGTTCCACGACATTTCGTGACGTGCCACGAAATGCCGTGGACGTGGAGGCCCATCGCAAGGCAACGCGGCTCATCACTTTGATTCGGACGCCTGCAAGCCTCATGTAATAAGTGAGTTGCGACCGTCCTCATCAACGTGCCGGGAGACTGGCACGGTGTTCGCTTTTGCTCGTCAACAGCGCGTCGCGACAGCGACCGAACTCTTTAAGGGGGAGCACGCCGACATGGCTAGCACCATTCATAGGGACGGAGCCTCGGTCACGGAAGTGAAGCAAGAACGCAGTACCTTTCAGAGAAGGAGTTCACTGGGTTCCCGGGTGGAGGCGGTCGGCCGCGAGCTGGCCCGCTACGGCTTGGTGGTTGTGGTGGAGTGGATCGGTCTCATGAAGTTCACGGCGTACGAAGCCCAAGGGATCAGCCTGTACGTCACCAACAGCCCGCTGCTGAGTTGGGTCTACGGGTCGCTGAGTGTCCGCGGGTTCTCGGCCATACTCGGTGTCGTCGAGGTCTCCATCGCGCTGCTCATCGCCGCGCGCCCGTTTTCGCGCCGGGCATCCGCCCTCGGGAGCGCCCTGGCGGTCGGGATGTTCCTCACGACCCTGAGCTTCCTCGTGACGACGCCGGGCGTGTGGGAGGCAAGTGCGGGCGGCTTTCCCGCCCTCTCGGGGAAACCGGGGCAGTTCCTCATCAAGGATTTGGCGCTGCTTGGCATCTCGCTGTGGTCGCTCGGCGAGGCCTGGCAGGCGAACAAGCGACGCGCCGCATAACCGTTTCACGATCTCAAAGAGCATCCTCATGAGCATCGAGCACGTTCACAACCTGATCATCGGCAGCGGGGTCGCGGGCAAGATCATCGCCTGGACACTGGCGAGCCAGGGCGAGAAGACGGTCGTCGTCGAACGGGCGATGGTCGGCGGCTCTTGCCCGAACGTGGCCTGCCTGCCCAGCAAGAACGTCATCTACAGCGCCAAGGCTGCATCGCTTGTGCACCCAACGAAGGGCCTGGGAGTGGTGACCGGGTCGCTGCGCGTCGACATGGCGGGCGTCGCGCGTCGCAAATGGCAAATGGTTAATGATTTGGTGGAGGTCCACCTCGGCAAGTTCAGGGCCAGTGGCGCGGAAGTCGTCATGGGCGAGGCGCGCTTCACGGAAGCAAAAACCGTTCTCGTGACCCTGAACGCCGGCGGCACGCGCCTCTTGCGCGGCGAGCGCGTCTTCATCAATGTCGGCACCCGTGCCACCATCCCCGACGTACCCGGGCTTGCCATCGCGGGACCGATGACCCACGTCGAGGCACTGAACCTGGAACGCCTGCCCGAACACCTCGTCATCCTCGGCGGAGGCTACGTTGGTTTGGAGTTCGCCCAGGCCATGCGGCGCTTCGGCAGCCGCGTCACGATCATCCAGCACGGGCCGCAACTGCTGAAACGGGAAGATCCAGACGTGGCGGATGCGCTCCGGGAGTTATTGACGGACGAGGGCGTCGAAGTCTTGCTGCAATCCGAGGTGCTCAGCGTCACGGGCCATTCGGGCGCCGGGGTCGTGCTGCGGCTGCGTACGAGTGAGAGGGAACGAACCGTCGATGCCTCCGACATCCTCGTGGCCGCCGGCCGTACGCCCAACACGGACCGGCTGGACGCGGTCAACGCAGGCGTCGAGTTGGACGCGCGGGGCTATATCCGCGTCAACGACAAGCTCCAAACGACGGCCCCGGATGTCTGGGCCACGGGCGAGTGCGCCGGCAGCCCGCAGTTCACGCACGTCGGCGAGGACGATTGTCGCGTCGTCCTGGATAACCTGGCCGGGGGTAGCCGGACGACGCGCGGCCGGCTCATTCCGTA
Organism: Planctomycetaceae bacterium; assembly: GCA_035949535.1. Taxonomy (GTDB): domain Bacteria; phylum Planctomycetota; class Planctomycetia; order Planctomycetales; family Planctomycetaceae; genus DASPSM01. Next base: position 24,462 of record DASZIA010000078.1, read on the forward strand.
CTGCCTGTTTACCGACCCGGAGCTGGCCCATGTCGGCCTGACCGAATCCGAAGCCGGGGCGAGAGGCATGCCGTACCGCATCGCACGACTGCCCATGGCAATGGTGTTGCGGACCCACACGCTGTCGCAGACACGCGGGTTCATGAAAGCCTTGATCGGCGCCGACGACCGCATTCTCGGCTTCACCGCGTTCGGCGCGGAGGCGAGCGAACTCATGGCGGTCGCCCAGACGGCGATGGTCGGCGGGCTGCCGTACACGGTCCTACGCGACACGATCTGGACCCACCCGACTGCAGCCGAAGGGTTGCTCGGCCTGTTCGCAAAGTCGCCCGTGGCGCCCGCGCCCGAACCACCTGAACTGGCGGCGTCAGACATGGCCGTCGTGTAAGCACAGGCGCGGCAATCACAAAGGAATAACCCGTGAACACTCTCATTAAGATCCTGAGTAAGTCAGGCCTCTTCAAAGACGACGTCGATTACCACCTGGTGCGCGCGTCGATGGTGCTCGTGTTTGTGCTCTTCGGGTATCAGAAGTGGTTCGAGTACGAGGCGCAAACGCTGATCCCTTTCATCAGCAACGGACCTCTGATCTTCTGGCTGTACCCAGTTTTCGGGACTCGCGGAGCGAGTTGGTTTCTCGGAGCTTCGGAATGGTTGTTTGCCGCGCTCTTGTTCTGGGGATTCTGGAATAAGAGAGCCGGCATTCTCGGGGCTCTCGGTTGCATGTTCGCAATGATAGGAACGGTCACGATCATCCCGTTCATGCCGGACGGCTGGGATGCGGCTGCTGGCTTTCCGGCGATGAAGGGCAACGTGGCCTTCCTGATGAAGGATTTCGTCCTGCTGTCCGTCTCCGTCTACTTGCTGAAGCAAGACGCGCTGAGAGTGTCCGCTGCCGCCGCCGAGCAGCGCGACCGGCGCGAGGTTGTCCCGCGCCGCGTCCCAGCCGCGGAAGCGGTCAAAGTGAGACTCCACGCCGTTCGTGGGGAGTCGCCATTCGCGAAAATCCGTAACCGCCGTGTTTTGGGTCATGCAACTGACGTGCGGGGGAATTGCACGACTTTCTTGAGAATCCCCGCCATAAGCCTGCGGCCGTCGTTGTGCCGCACTTTCGATCCTAGAAGATCTAGAACGGAGAGAATGATGCCTCGCTTCGTACTCGCTTTGCTCTGTGCGGCTCTCGTCGCTTTGGTCGGGTTGGGCATTTCCGGATGCAGCTCGTCGGATTCGGGCAGCGGAGGAAAGATGGAGAGCAAGAAGATGAGCTCTGACAAGATGTCTTCCGACAAGATGGGATCAGACAAAATGTCCTCCGACAAAATGGGTTCCAACACGATGGAATCGAGCAAAATGGGCACCGACAAGATGGGGGACGGCAAGTAATCGGGCGTCACTTCGTGATCGACTCGTCGCAGCTTCAGCGCGTGCCCGGAACCGTTTTCGGGTTGCCGAGTAGCTTGCCATGCAACGACTGGAACCCAAACATCCACGGGCCATCCGATGGTTTCATTGGATCAATGTCCCGCTTTTGGCGGGCATGGTGTGGAGCGGTCTGCTGATCTACTGGGCCAACGATGTGTATCGAATCGGTTGGGGCGGCTTCACGTTGTTCCACTTCTTCCCGGACTGGTTCTATCGCGCGCTCAATCTGCGATTCCGGCTGGCCGAGGGAATGGCCTGGCATTTCTTCCTGATGTGGTTCTTCGCGCTCAACGGCCTACTTTACGTCACCTACACGTTCGCCTCCGGAGAGTGGCGGGAGCTACTGCCCAATCGCCGATCGTTCCGCGAGGCGATTCAAGTCGTTTTGCACGATTTGAAGCTTGTCAAGCGCCCGCCATCGCAGGGAAAGTTCAACGCGGCACAGCGGATTGCGTATACAAGCGTCGTGGCAATGGGAGCCGGTTCGCTGATCACCGGCCTTGCGATTTTCAAGCCCGTGCAGTTCGGCTGGCTCACGTGGCTGCTCGGGGGATACGAGGCCGCACGGCTCGAGCACTTTACGCTGACTCTCGGCTATGTCTTGTTCTTCGTGGTGCATATCTCCCAGGTGATTCGGGCCGGTTGGGACAATTTTCGCGCGATGGTCACCGGTTACGAGGTCGTTAGCGCGCAGCAATCGGCGGACATCTCGCTGTTGAACGCCGCGATGACGGGGCCTCAGGCCGTCGCGGACCCTGAAATGCGAAAGGCGCCCGGTGGAGGTACTCAATGAAAGCCCCTGTCGCGCCCCTGCCGGATCCGAATGACGGGGAAGTCGAGCGGCGGACTCGAAGGATGACACGTCGCAGCTTCGCCACCGGCGCGATTGCCGCCTTAGCCGGACTCGCCGGATGGGGTTGGCTGCGAACGCGGCCCGACGCAGACGGCATCCCCTGGCCACTACGCCGGATGTTGGAATGGAATGCGAAGCTCGCCGAGGCATATTTTCGACCGACTCGCTTGGCACGAACGTTTCCGGCAAGTGCTGCGCGGATGCCGCGGCCAAACGGAGGTCTCGGGCTGGGAAACGGGATCGATCCGGCAACCTGGTCGCTGCGCGTGGAGAACTCAGCGGAGGCGAAGCCGCTGAGGTTGTCGCTGGACCAGATCAAAACCTTGCCGGAAGTCGACACGGTGACCGAGCTCAAATGCATCGAAGGTTGGAGCGATCCGGTGCACTGGACGGGGGTTCGACTCGCGGACCTGGCCGCGCGCTACGGCAAGGCAACCCGCTCGGGGAAACCGGCCGATCTCGAAGGTTCTCCCTCGGACCTGTTTCGTTACGTCTCGTTGTCCACGCCGGACATGGGCTATTACGTCGGGCTCGATATCGAGAGCGCGCTGCAGCCCCAGACATTGCTTTGCTACGCGATGAACCACCAACCGCTGACTTCGGAGCACGGCGCGCCGCTCCGGCTCGTCATCCCAGTCAAATACGGGATCAAGTACATCAAGTGGATCGGAACAATACGCTTCACCGACGAGCGGCCAGCCGACTATTGGGCCGAGCGGGGCTACGACTGGTATGCCGGCCACTGAGCAGCGTCGACATTCAACGCCTCAAGGCCACTGTTTCACAATCAGAAAATAGACAAGCGATGGGCTCTCTCATCAAGGTCGTGAGCAGATCGCCGCTCTTCGGGGGCGGTGCGGTGCCGCAGATTGATCTGTTCGAGCTGACGGACGAGCAGTGGAGGCGGGCCTGGATCTCAAACTGCACGGCGCCCGCCGCCTCACGATCGCTGCCTGGCCGGCGCTCAAACAAGCGAAGGGCTCCGTCGTGCTGATGTCCGGCAATTCGGCCCTCTTCCCGAAGGCGCCCTACGCTGCAGTCGGCACGATCAACGCGGCGATTATCGCGATGGCCAAGGCCTTTTCTGATCGCGGAATCGCAGACGGTGTCCAGGTCAACAGCGTTCTGCCGGGCCCAGTGATGACCGGGCGCCGCCGCTCGTATCTCGAGCATTGGGCGCCGCTTCACGACATGACCGTCGAAGAGGCTACGGCCAAGTTCCCAAAAGAGGCCGGAATCGCCCGCTATTGCAAGCCCGAGGAGATCGCTGAGCTGATGGGGTTTCTGGTGTCGCCGGGCACCCGTTGGATGACGGGTTCGACGCTACGGATGGATGGTGGGGAGGTGAAGTCGATCTAACGGAAGCGGGTCGCGTCGGGCTCACAGATCTCTGGCAGCTTGTATTGGTCCCTGGTCCAAGGAGTGCAGTGATGTCTTCGCATGACGTGAGCGTCGTGGTCGTCCATGGCGCTTGGGCCGACGGATCCAGTTGGGCGAAGGTGATCGCGCCACTTACAGCCGACGGTGCCAAAGTGGTCGCAGCGCCGTTGCCACTGACATCGTTTCGCGATGATGTGGCAGCCCTCGATCGAACGCTCGAGCGTGTAGCGGAGCCGGTCGTTCTCGCGGGTCACGCCTATGCGGGCGCCGTCATCGCAGCGACGCGCGATGAAAGGGTAAAAGCCCTGGTCTACGTGTCGGCCCTGGCTCCGGACGAAGGAGAAACTGTGGCGGATGTCTTTTACCGCGCCCAACCGCACCCACTGGCGCCGAAGCTGGCTCCTAACAACCTCGGGCTGATCTATCTTCCCGAGTCAGCCTTCGCTACGGCCTTCGCGCAAAATGCGGCTCCGCAGGAACTGGCCGTGCTGGCAGCGGTCCAGCGACCGCTTTCGCCGGCATGCATCAACGTTGCCGTCGATCGACCGTTGTGGAAGGACCGTCCAACGTGGTACCTCGTGGCCGAACAGGACCGGATGATCGTCCACGAAAATCAGCGGTTCATGGCCGAGCGGATCAAGGCTCGGGTGCGCGTGCATCCCGTCGATCACACGGCGATGGTGACCGCGCCCTCCTTTGTCGTCGACATCATCCGAGAGGCGATGGCCGCGGTCGTCGCCCGCTGAACGCTGCCTGAATGATCGATTCAAAGTGGATACGCTCTTTGCAAAGGAGACATCATGAGCGCCATCAAGTATCGAACTGCCGATGTGGACGGCTCCAAGGTCTTCTACCGCGAGGCCGGCCCGGCCGGCGCCCCGAAATTGCTGTTGCTCCACGGCTTCCCAACCTCGAGCCATATGTTCCGGGACCTGATCCCGCTCCTGGCCGACCGGTTTCACATGGTCGCTCCCGATTTGCCGGGCTTCGGGAAGTCCGACATGCCGAAGCGTCACACGTTCGACCAGCTCGCCGAGACGATCGATCGTTTCACCGAGGCGGTCGGCTTCGACCGCTATGTCGTCTATATCTTCGATTACGGCGCTCCGACCGGATTGCGCCTGGCCGTGAAGCACCCGGACCGAATCACGGCGATCATCTCCCAGAACGGGAACGCCTACGAAGAAGGTCTCAGCGACGGCTGGAACCCAATCCGGGCTTATTGGCAAGACGCGTCTCAGGCCAACCGCGAGGCACTCCGCGCGTTTCTCAAGCCCGAAGCCACCGTCTGGCAATACACGCACGGCGTCCCCGACGCGAGCGTCGTCTCTCCGGACGGATACTCACTCGATAACTTCTACCTGGCCCGGCCCGGCGCGGCCGAGCATCAGCTCGACCTTTTCGGGGACTACAAGAGCAACGTCGCGCTCTACCCGACCTTCCAGAAGTATCTCCACACCCACAAGCCCCCCTTCCTGGCGGCGTGGGGCAAGAACGACCCGTTCTTCCTGCCGCAGGGGGCCGAAGCTTTCAAGCGCGATATCGCAAACGCGATCGTTCGCTTCTTCGACACCGGGCATTTCGCGCTGGAGACGCACGCCGCGGAGATTGCCGTGGCCATCCGGGACTTCCTTCCCGGGTGATTCGTTACGAAGCACTTGCGCGCAGAGCCGCATGGCGGGCCGCCGCCGACTTGGATAGCCGCTCTGCCGTCCTTTCTCGCCACAGGCGGCTAACAATTTGCAGAATAGGCCCGACAAGACTCAGCGCGTCGGGCCGACATGCTGGCCGACATGCCGAAGCCGTAACTATGTGAGCCAAAAGGCGACCTGGACGAAATCTATGAAGTATTTCGCGAAAGCCAAGCGTTTTCTGGGATCGACATCAAACGACCCATTTACAGGAATTGGCGGCCAGCCCGAATGCGGCCATCCAGAAATCACTCTGATACCTAAAAAAAGAGAATTCGACTGCCCGGTGGGCCGGCAGTCGACGTCAGGCCGCTGAACGAGCCGGTCAATCTCACGGCTCGTCGAGTCGTAAAGCGCGCTGCGCTCCGCATCGATGTCTGAGCGTTTACGCAGCCGCCCGTCCGTTGGCGGGCCGGCGGCGACAACGGCCATGACGAATGCGCTCATCAGGGCAGAAATCCAACCCCCGAAAAGCCGCGTTTGGTGAGAGAACTTGTCCCGGTTCCACGACTCCACAATGGGGAACAACGGGGAATGACGGGCAACTGAACCTCCCCAGTTTTCGTAGGCGCGGATAATGGGTTGATTGGAACTGCAAGGTTGCTTGGCATTGTCCCTGGACGTTGCCTTTGTGGGTGGGGTCCGAGGGAGCGTTACGCCGCCTCCTCGAACGTCTCGGGACTCACGTATCCCAATGCCGAGTGTCTCCGCTCCCGGTTGTAAAACACCTCGATGTACTCGAACAGGCTCTGCCGCGTGGCATACTGCTCTTGATGGACCAGCTCCTTCTTCAGCGTCGAAAAAAAACTCTCCATCGGCGCGTTGTCCCAGCAATTCCCGCGACGGCTCATGTTGCACGTAATCCCCCGCGACGCCAGCAGTCTCTGATAGCTCCCACTGGCGTATTGGCTCCCACGGTCCGAATGAGCGACCAACTCCACCGTCGGCAGCTGCCGACCGATCGCCATCCGCAAGGCCTCGCTCACCAACTCACTCGTCAGCCGCTCTCCCAGCGACCAGCCCACCACCTTCCGCGAATACAAATCCTCCACCGCCGCCAGGTACAACCAGCCCTTCGGAACTGGGACGGGACAGTTAGCTTGATCCCTAGATGAGCCGCAAGGACGAGCTTTCATGAGTGCTTCGGGCTTTGGTGACTTCCTTCGTTCCGCCGAGGGCGGACTGAGGCGGCATTCGTGCTTCGTCCTTTTCGGCGCGTAAACCCGCGTTGACACAGATTTTGCGTTGGCCGATACTGCCAAATATGAACGTCGGTCTCGAAGTTTCGGCCCAGGTCGATCTCGCCCAATATGCGCGGCAAATGGCCGCGCGCGCACGGCAGGCGACCCGTCAATTGGCCGTCGTCACGGGCGCTCAGAAGAACGAGTGGCTGACGCGCGCCGCCGAACTGATTCGGGAGCGGACAGCTTCTCTGCTCGTGGCGAATGAGCGCGACTGCTCGGCCGCCCAAAAGGCTGGTCTGAGCGCCGCTCTGATCGATCGCCTGCGGTTGACCGAATCCCGCTTGGAAGGCATTGCCCGCGGGTTGGAGCAGGTGGCCGGACTGCCCGAACCGGTCGGTGAGATCTTCGAGAGCAACGTGCGTCCAAACGGCCTCCTGGTGACTCGCGTCCGGGTGCCGCTCGGCGTCGTCTTCTTCATCTACGAATCGCGCCCAAACGTGACCGTCGACGCGGCCTCACTGTGCGTCAAGAGCGGCAACGCGGTCATCCTGCGAGGGGGCAAAGAGGCGCTCGCCAGCAATCGCGCGCTGGCGGATTTGCTGACAGAAGCACTCGGCGCGGCCGGGCTACCGCGCGATGCCGTGCAACTCGTCGAGACAACCGATCGAGAAGCGATCGGACACTTCCTCAAGCTGCGAGACCTAATCGACGTCGCCATTCCCCGCGGCGGGCGCTCGTTGATCGAGCGGGTCACCGCCGAGGCCACGATGCCCGTCCTCAAGCATTTTGACGGCGTGTGTCACGTCTACGTCGATGCCTCGGCCGATTTGAAGATGGCCGAGGACATCCTCATCAACAGCAAATGCCAGCGGCCCGGCGTCTGCAACGCGGCCGAGTCTTTGTTGGTGCATCGCGACGTCGCGTCGCGATTTCTACCACCAGTGGGAAAGAGCCTGCGAGCCAGAGGCGTCGAGCTGCGTGGCTGCGAGCGGACGCGGGCTCTGGTCCCCGACGCCCGCGCTGCGTCCGAGGACGATTTTCGCACCGAATATCTCGACCTGATTTTGTCGGTAAAAGTCGTCGACTCGCTCGCGGACGCCATCGAGCACATCGAAACGTACGGCTCGCATCACACTGATACGATCGTCACCAACGATCTCTCCGCGGCGCGCGAGTTCGCGGCCCGCGTCGATTCGGCCGCCGTTCTCGTCAACGCCAGCACGCGGTTCAATGACGGCGGGGAATTCGGGCTGGGCGCGGAAATCGGCATCAGCACCGATCGCTTTCATGCTCGCGGGCCGTGCGGTTTGAAGGAACTCACCAGCTACAAATACGTGGTCCACGGAAACGGACAAATCCGAAGCTGACAGCAACGGGAGGGCGAAGCTCCTGCTGAGCCTCTCCTAAGCTTTCTTGCAGGAAGACGGCTCGGCGGGAGCCTCGCCCTCCCAAATGAGGAATCGCAAGGCGTCAGGAGGCCAGGGATGGCGGATATTCTCAGCCAGTCGGAAGTCGAATCGCTGTTAGCGGCTCTCGATACCGGCCCGCAACGGACCGACCCGCAGCAAAGCGCGGCCGCGAGCCGTTCCGATGCGTACAGCGGTCAGGTCAGCGTCTACGACTTCAAACGCCCCGAGCGCGTCAGCAAAGAGCAGATGCGCGCCTTTCAGGCCATGCACGACGGCTTCAGCCGCGAGTTTGGGGCCGTGCTCAGCGGCATGCTGCGAACGATCGTCGAAGTGAAGCTCAGCAGCGTCGACCAGCTGACGTACGGCGAGTTCGTCTTCAGTCTCGAGAACATGACCTGCTTCAACGTGATGCGGGCCGAGGGACTCGACGGACACATGATTCTCGACCTCACGCCTTCGATCATTTTTCCGATCGTTGACCGGCTGCTTGGGGGAGGCAAAACGGCCAAATACTCGATTCCCAGCCGCCCGCTTACTGAGATCGAATTGCGGCTGATCGATCGGATCATCGAGCGGGCAATCGACGGACTCGAAAAATCGTGGGCCAGCGTCTGCGAGCTTCAACTGCGCGTGACCCAGGTCGAGTCGAATCCGCAGCTCGTGCAGATCGTCCCGCCCAACGAAGTGATCGTGCTGATCAGCTTTGAGATCACAATGGGCGAGATCCGCGGAATCATGAACCTGTGCATTCCGTTCAACACCATCGAGCCCCTAATGGGCAATCTGTCCTCCGATACCTGGTCGGCCTATACCAAGCGGACGGCCGATCCTCGCCAAAAGCTCAACCTGCAAACTGGCGTCGGCAAGGGAAAGGTGAAGATGGTGGTCGGACTGGCCGACACGCGGCTCACGGCCGAGGAAATCATGGGCCTCTCGGTGGGGGACGTGATCATGACTGAAAAAGGACGCGAACAGCCTTTGGAGGTCTATATCGAAGGTCGCCCGCTGTTCCGCGGTTCCGCCGGATTGCTCAAGGGACACAAAGCGATCCAGATCTCATCGTCGATCGTCCGGACTGAAGACTTGATCGAAGCCCAACTCAGAACCGTGCAAGGGGTCGCGACCGGTTCGGCAGCACCGCCGCCATCCAAGGCGAACGTCAAACCCCCCGCTGCCAATGCGCCGGCCGGCCGCAATCGCCAGTGATCGGCAGAGCGACGACGCGCTGGCAGTTTCTCCTGCATCCGAATTTCGCAGGGTCGAGCGGCCCACTGGCGTCGCGTGGCGTACGTTGGCAGGCAGGGGGCAGACGTCCTGACCAGCCGCCAATTTGGGGCTTCTTGACGGCGGTACAGTAGAGCGGTAGAAGTGGACTTACGTCGAATTTCCGAACGCGGTGGGCGACCTCGCGAATTGATCGGACCGCCGGCCTGCGGTTTGCATCAAACGCGTCACTGACCCGCCGCGGTCATTTTCTCAGGTCACCGAGAGGACTGTAACGATCGAAACATCGCATCGCGTCAACGAACAGATTCGCATTTCCCCGGTTCGCGTCGTCGGCGCCAACGGTGAAGTGCTGGGAATTCTAGCCACGGCGGAAGCGCAAAAAATGGCCGTCGAGGTGGGACTGGACCTGGTAGAAGTCGCTCCCAACGTCCGCCCCCCTGTCTGCAAGATCATGGACTTCGGCAAGTTTAAGTACGAGCAGAAGCGCAAGCAGACAAAAAGCGCCAAACAGCATCAGCAACAGTTGAAGGAAATTCGGCTGCGACCCAAGACGGGCGAGCACGACATTGGCTTCAAGGTGAAGCAGGCCCGGACGTTCCTGGAAGACGGCGACAAGGTGAAGGTGAACGTGCTCTTCCGCGGCCGAGAAAACGCCCACCACGAAAAGGGACGCGAAATCCTGACCCAGGTGATCTCGGCGCTCGAGGACATCTCGAAGGTCGAGGCCTTGCCCCGGATGGACTCGGGCCGCTCGATGTCCTGCGTGTTGACTCCAAAGTAACGGCCCCCAGCGGCCATCTAGGCGAGCCGCGTCCCGCCGAATCCGAATTTTTCCCGAGGATCGGTGGTAAGCCTCAGGGGGCGATCGCTATAATCCGCGATTCCCGCCGTGGGGAGGCCGTTTCCCGAGGGCTCTGAGACCAGACTCTCGGGCATTGAAATGCCTGTCTTCCCGGCTCGAGAATTTCGGATCAGCGGTATGCCAAAGCAAAAGACACACAAGGGAATTCGCAAGCGGTTCAAACTCACCGCCTCGGGCAAGGTGAAGCACAAGAAGGCCTTCCGCGGCCACAAGCTGGCCCACAAGGGAGGCAAGCGGAACCGACAGGCCCGAGCCGACCGAGTGGTT
>DASZIA010000079.1:0-15869 GCA_035949535.1 Planctomycetaceae bacterium
GAGTTCGCCACGCGGGCCGACTACATCCAGCGGTATCGCAACGCAGTGGCGTTTCACCCGGTGCATGCAATCCTGGCGACGCATCCCTTGAAGCGACTGCGGCACGCTGGCCGCGTGTTTGTGGCGGGAGCCCAAGATCCGGCCCTGCCCAAGCATGTTGGATTTGAACCGACCAGTACCGTCGAGGAGGCGCTGGCTGCTGCCGAAGCCATCCATGGCCGCGACTGTTCGATCGCGTGCATCGACACTGCTCCGGCATGACGACATGCATGATTTGGATGAGACGATTCGTGAGCGCCGGAGCGTTCGAGGCTTCTTGCCAGGTCGTCTGGTACCACGTCAGGTAATTTGCGAAGCCCTCGAACTGGCTCAGCGGGCTCCCTCGAATTGCAACGTGCAGCCCTGGCGATTGTTCATCGCGTCGGGAGTTGGCTGCGATCGATTGCGCGGCGTCCGCGCAACGGACAATCAACACGCCGCCGGCTTTTCGCTCATTGGCGGAGCCGGCGGTAACACAACCCCAAAGCGCCGCCGAGGAAGGAGGGTTGTGTCACCGTCGCAAAAGCAAACAGTGGCGACGGGGCCGGAACTCGATATTCGTTCGCTGACCCTCATCGACGTCGCTCACAACGCAGGCGGGCAGGGGAGGCGCCGTCAAAACTGCGGCCACTGATCGGCTCCCGGTTTGGCGAAAGGCTTTGAACGGGCCGCCGAGCGAGCCCCGTGCAACAACCGCGGCTGCGGTGGATGTGACCGACGCGCGCCAAGCTCCCAGCTATAAGGTCAGCGATCCTAGAAATCGGTTTTTGATGGGAGTCCTAAGAAACGATCGAGATTGCTAGCCGGTGCGGATTATTTTCCGATGCGCTGCCCGGAGGACGGCAAGCTGGATTGCAGTTTGAGCAATTGCTCGGCCTCCTTGTACGCCATCCACATGATCAGGTCGTCGTGCCAGAAGTGGTTTTTTTGCACGCTGGGAAGAGGGCTAATCTTCGTCATTTTCGACGCAGCTTCGGTCGCGAGTTGGCGGGCCTCGTCTTGTTTTCCCTGCCGAAACAGATTCATCGAGCGGTAGAAGGCCGACGTCAACCGGATGTGAGGATTCTGCTTCCCGGCTTTCATCGCGGCGCTCAGGGCGGCGTCCGCTTCCGTCAGGTGACCATTGCGGAATTCGCACATTCCCAGGGCCATCTGAAAGTAGGGCAAGCCCTGGCGCTGGCCGAATTCGACGGCCTTCCGTGCAAGACTGAGCGACTCGGCAACACGCGCCGTGTCGCTGCTGGTGCGAATGCAACACGCCTTGGCCGACCGCTCGAGCGTTGAGGCATCGTCTGAGCCTTTGGCGAGTTCGAGTGCGCGTCGACAAATCTCGTATATTCTTTGTCCCGGCCAAACCAGGCTTGATGAGCCGCTGCCGAGAGATACGCCTCGGCGACGTTCTGCAAGGCCCCGAGCACGGCAGGATGGTGGGGGCCGAGTTTGCGACTCAAGAGCTTTAGGGCTCGCTCGCACGACTCCACAAGCTGCCGGAAAAGACTTGTTCGCTCGTCCGGAGTTTTGATTTCAGAGAGCGCCCGGTTGAGACTCGAAAAAACCAGATCCCGAGCCTGTTCGCTGTCAGGATGTTTTTCAGCGAGCTGAACACTGTAATTCACCTCATCTATTACGGCGGCTTGGGCCAGGTCATCCTGGCGAGTGTCGTGGAGGAATTTAATCCAGGTGCCATACAGCGTGTCGAGCTTCGCGGTCCACGCAAAGACCAAAGTTGGCGATTGTTCCCCTGCCTGTTTCCAGAAGGCGAGAGCCTCATTCCACAAGGTCGCTGCCTGAGCGGGCCGCCCGCTCTGACTGCGAATCAAGGCCAACTTATTGAGAATCAGGGACGCGTGGACCTTCGCCTCAGCGGCTGCCGCATCGTCAGGGTGGGCGCTAATAAACTGCCTTGCCAGCGCCAAGCCCTCCTCCAACGTCTTCTCGGAGATCTCTGTGCGCTTGGCTTTTCTATAGAAAGATCCCAAGCTGCTATAGGCGACAAGCACATCGTTCTGCGACGCTGGTACTAATGGGTGCTCGGCTGCGTTCCGCCGGGCAAGCGCTAAGCATTCCTGCTCGACCAGGCAATGGCGGACTTCCAGGTCGTCAGGAAATTCATTGACCAATCCTCTCGCGAGAGGCAGGGCCTCTTCCAGCCAGGGTATCGGGTCGGAGACCCCATAGGACCCCATATTACTCAGCAAATGGGCGAGCAGGAGTCGATAGCGGCGGACTTGGCCGTGAGAGGCGACGAGCCGCCGCGCCAAGGTCGTTCCTTTGAACTCCCGTGCCAATCCGCGAAACGATGACGGCATGAGCGACGAACCGAAGAAACGGAAGTGGGCGTGGATCGGGTGGGCGCTTATCGCGGTAATCTTGCTGGCCTACGTGCTTTCGATTGGGCCAGCTGAGCGGTATGCCGCTACCTCGGCCGATCCGAAAAAGGCCGGCGCCATCATCAGGTCGATCTATGCGCCGATCTTCTGAATCTGCAAACATTCTGAATTAGCCAGAGGCACACTCCTCCGCTACATACAATTTTGCTTGCCTTAAACTCCCGTGCCAATCGCAAGAAACCTTGTTTCAACCGCAAGCACTTCCCACCCCAAAGGCTTCGCATGAAGATTCTCGCGGCAATTCTTATCGTCGGCTCATTCGGGTGTTTTGCTGCTAGCCTTTATCTGGATCTGGGCGCTGGCATGACCCTGATAGGCGCACTCGCTGGCGTGTGCGCGTTGATTGCCTTGCAAGCTGACAAGAAAGGCCGCCCGAAGGATTAAACACACCGGGCGCCAAACAATCCTGTGCCAAACCCCAAAACCGTGATTCAAACACGAACATTGTCGCCGCCAGAGACGATCTTGCGGCACCATCGCGAACGCGGTACACCACGGGCCGAGGTGCTGCGTGCTGCAAACCCGTCGCGTCGCAATGTTTGCCGCGCCTGTTCTCATCGCAATTGCGGCCGGCTGGCTCCTGTGTTGGGGGATCGACAGAATACCCCCTAAGCTCTTCTACCAGCCGGTCAAATGGCTCCTTCGGATGAGATGGTGACCGGCCTTGATGGTATCGTCTTGGCCGCATTAGCGCCCCGCTGTGGGGCTCCTCGCGCTAGCAGGCACTTCCCTCAGGTGAACAACTCGGGGATCCAACAAGGGGCTCCTGGGATCTCCAGGCAAGCGTTCTAGCCAGGCGACGAACGTCCCCGCGCCACTCGAGACTCGTGGCACCAACAGTGCCGTGAACGTCTCTGCTCGTGTGATTCGATGGACATCGTGTCCAAATGACGCCCTCGGTAGGGTGGGATCGCTGTGACATCTGTGCTCACAATGACGCGAATGAAGTCACCGGTGGCCTGATCGGCTCTCGTGAGGCACACTCGGCAAAGGAGTCGAGTCGTCGCCCTGTCACGTTTCCCTCGCCGCTTGCGGCTCCTAGTCTCGGACCCGATGTCCTGCGTTTCAAGCAACAAGGGCGTTGAAGTGGTGCACGATTCCAACTCGATGCGGATGGCCGCTTAGATCATTACAATTTGAGGGCGTTATCCTGCCTTGGACTGTGCGTGTGACAGGCGTTTGGCGTCGTCGTGTTTCAGGCGAAGAAGGATGATGTCGAGCACCGGAGCCGCTCTTTCCGCTAACTCCTCGGCGATGAAACGCGCGCCCGCGATGACGTTCTTGTCCGGGCACTGAGGAAGCGCGCCCAAAAGGTCGATCGGAAGCCCCCGAAACAACAGTGACAGCAGGTGATTGTAATCGTGGACGGAGGCTCGATCCGCTTGGGCAAGCAGTTTGGCGACCACATCGCGGCCGTTCCGGAACAATGTCGTTGTCTACATTCGACATGGAATCCAGAGGATAAGTTATCAAGAGCGAAATGTCGCGACGGATGGCTGGGGTCGAACCGCTTCGGTCGCCCACCCAGTGCGTCGAATTCTGGATTACCTTGCGAGAGGCCTCCTTCAAGGGTTTGGGGCCGACGTCGTGCGCATGTCGTGCCCACGCGAGTACTGTCGGTAACTGTCACGGCCGCACGCGCGTGACTGGCCGCTCAATCTTCATCCTCGAACCATTTCAAAAGCGGGACGTCGCCTATGGCGTTCACTTGAGCGGAGAATTGCAAATTGCGGGGATCTCCTTCGAAGTGCAGGCAAACTCGGAATTCATTTGTGACGATTCGTCGTACCGTCTTGCCGATGATGCCCGCCCAAATCGTCGCGCGATCCATATCGTTGACTAATAGTCGACCGTCGTGACATTCCCGCGTCAATCGGATGGGCTCGGGATCAGAAGTCCACCCCGAACGAAAGACCTCAAACTGACACGCGGAAATCAGGTTCCAAACAACTTCCTGATTCTCGATTGCAAAGTGCAGCCCGCAACTTCCCGACATCAGAACGGCGGCTTGACCGTCGTCCCAACACGCGGATTCGAGCGTTCTGCCGGCAATGTGTTCCGAGGTTTCGCGGGCACGCGCATAGCGGGGACTCCGCTGATTCTGGCGCACCGCTTCCCAGAATGTCGGCCATCCTTGGACCTTTCGTTCACTTTTCTTTAAACGGGCCTCTCGCATCCGAACCCCATTTCGCTCTTGCTCTCGCGATGGAAAGAAAACTATTTGACAAGCTTTCGTCCGACGTTCGCCCAGTGTCGTGCTGCTCGGCTGGCTGCGATCAGTGCTTGTTGCTGCTCGAGGAAGTGTGACCACTTCGCTGCGGGAATTATCTCGTGCGTCCCATTGAGGAGCAGCACGGTGTGACTGCCGGCGGGGAGTAAGCCCCGTTGTGATCCAGGCCGACCTTGTCCCAGCAGACGGCGATTCGGCCGTCGTGATCGTCGTGAAGTCCCGCGACGTAATGCCAGCCGCCGTTTCCGGCGTGAGCCGTTGCCCTTGGTCAAGACGCGCCTGCACCGCCGCCTCCGCTACAATCTTGCCGCGAAGCAGATTTGCAGTGATCCCAGGGATCGTTCCGTGAGAAGGCTTAGCGAGGCTTCGGGGGTCTTCTCGCCCGCCGGTAAGTAACCGCCGTGAGTGGAGGCATATTCGCGCAGCGCCAAGCCGAGTTGGAGGTCGCAGCAGTGGCTGAATCCATACGGATAATGATGCCGCCACCATCCACTGGCCAGTAAAATCAACAGGCCGAACACGACTCCGGTCAACGCGGCGGCTCTCCAGATCCATTTCTTCACGAGCGCACGCCGTGCTGCCGTCGTTCCGTTCACAAAACCATCGCCCTCGTCGTCTTAAGCGCCTGATGCACGCGAACGAAATTGTACCATGCGACAAAACGCGAACATCAGTTCGGATTCTCCCACTTCTTGCTGAAGGCGTTCGTCAGGCGCGTAAAATCGTCCAACGATGGCGCGTAACACAGACCGCGACCCGATTGAGCAAACTCACGTGCCAATCCCCAGAAACCGTGATTCAACACGGACACGAATCCGCTGCGATTTTCCCTTATAACGGCGTCCTTTATTGTGGAAAGGCTGCTTGCGGTGCGAAAGAGGCCTAGGGGCCCGCGGTGGCTAAACGACGCGCCATCGCGGGCTCCTGCGATTTCCTGGGCACCCACGCATGCTTTCATAATCCTTATCTGGCCTCGCGGTCGTATTCACCTTCCGACCGCGGGGCTCATTTTGTTTCGACGAAGGGCGAGGATGAGCTGCTCGACGAGCAGGATGCGATCGGATTGCGGCTCGGCTGCGACGGCCCGGAAGACTCGCGGAAAATGGTCGGGCACTCCGTAGAGTATTCGTCGCTCTTTGAGGGTCACGTTCTTGTCGTCGGCACGCCCACCCCAGACGGCTACAATATGGGCCCCGCGAGGCGACGACTGGGCGGGCGCAGCGCCCACGAGGCCACTGCGATTAAGGCAATGAACAGCGGAATCGTGATATCGTCGACCCGATGGCCTGCGGCGTAATGCGAGGCGGCCGCTCCCGTGAGCTCGAAAAAGGTGCCGGCGTAAGCCCATTCTTTAAGACGGGGCGTCCGCGGGAGGAGCAGCGCGACCGCCCCCAACACCTTCCAGACGCCGAGGATCACGCAAAGATAAGCCGGGTAGCTCAGTCGAGTCATGATTTCAATAAGCTGTGGCGGCCGCCAAAGAAGGAAAGCGCCCCCTGTAGCCATCAGGAAGGCAACGAGCAAGGTCGTCGCCCAATAGCCAATGGTGCGACTCCAATATGCGATTATCTGACCGAGGGACGGGGCGGCAGGAACGGAAGCGTTCGTCATCATGAGACTCCTTGGCGGCCAGTATCCTAAGCCGGTCGAACCTCTTTCGGTGTGGCCGTCGGTTACGACGTTTTCACAGCCTTTTGATCCGATTATGGCCAGCGAACGTTCCTTAGTGTCGGCCAACCTCAAATCGGAGAACTCTCATGGCATCCTCAAAGGGTCGAGTCGCCGCGGCGGTCTTTGCGTTCTTGGCCATTACAGCGGGTGGCGCACTTTCACTACTGACCTGGAGCATTCGTTGAGGCGGGTCAACCTCCGGCCGCCGGTAGAATGCCGGCTGCTTCAAGCGATGGAATACCGATGAGCGACAAGGCGAACTGGAAGGGCGTCGATTGGCGGATCAGTCTACTCGTAATCTGTGCCACCTTGGTCATCGTCGGAATCACGGCGGGGCACTACTTGGATCCCTTCATCGGCATCATCCTGACCGGGACGGCTGTTGTATGGCTTGTTGTCCAAAATTGGCCAAGTCAGCAACACAAGTCGCCCCCCCATCCGCCGCTAGAATGACGGCATGGGGTTTCAGTTGCTTTTCGCGGCCATTTACGTGGCTGTCGTTGTGGCCATCGCTGGGGCAATTTTCTGGGTGCTTCGCCGTCTTGGCACAAAGCCGTCCTTCATTGTCTGCGTCGGCATCGCCATATGCCTGCTGGCCTTGCTGGCTAATTTTGTCGCCACGTACCCGTGGAACGCCGGTGCCAATCGCTGAGATGACGGCATGAGATGGCCGAGGCAACTGAGATGGCAGGCGTTGGTCGCGACTGTGCCCGCACTGTTCGTGGGCTCAATCATTATTGCTGCCTTCGGGCTAACCACGCCGCTGCTCCCGTTCATTGTGCTCCCCGCAGCTGCGATGGTCTGCCTCGCATGTTTGAGGTTGCTTGACCGTCGTTGGCCGTAACTCTCGTGCCAATCGCTCAGAATCTGAGCGATTGGCACGGGAGATCATCGCGAGTTCGCGCGACGGCGAATCCATTCCGCAATGAAGCAGCTTGTTGTTGCGGCCCAGAAGGCCGTGAACAAGATCGTGTCACGGCTTGATGGCTGTGGCGAGATACGCGCGAAGTCATAGAGGGCTGCTGCGTATCCACCCAGCAACGCAATGTAGGCGAAGGTTCGAAGCATTAGAGACGGCTCCTTGCCATTGTCGCTCATTTCGTCATTCTAGTGTGACGCCGTTTGGCACGGGAGTTCAGCGTGCCGAGGAGGATAGTCAGTCGTCATCCCCGAACGGTGAGTCGTAAAAATAGACTTCCGCTCCCCAAAGGCGCAGATACTGTGATGCGGCGTCACCCATTGGTCTGCAATATCGTGAAGCCCAAAACACCGGGGAGTACATCGTCACGTTGAAGTCTGATCCCGGCGCGATCCTCCACGCCGGTCCCATCGACAGCGGATACAGCACGAAGACCGCGAGCAACGCCCAGCCGATCCAGCCCCACGAGCCTCGCTTCTTCGGTTCGTCGCTCATGCCGTCATTCTCCGTAATACAGCGCAACAACGCCGTAGAACACGCCGAAGACGATGGCCAGCAACTGGACCGCAAGCAGAACGTAGGTTAGCGTACTCTTCCAGTCCGACGCGTCCACGGTTTCGTCCGGCTTGTCGGTAGTGGGCGCGTTTGAAAAGCGAATCCGAGCGTTTGGCATGGGAGTTTAAAGCGAAGGATTCGGATCCCACCAGAAGACGTAGTCAATCAGCAGGGTGGTTAGCGATTCCGAGGATCCCGAAGCCCACCAAAGCGGACTGTAAGCGACAGGGTAGGCATGCCACAAAGTCGGACTGTTCACGCGCTCGAGAAGCGCGGTCACAGGCCCGACCGATAGCGGATACATTAGCAGCACGAGGAATGCCCAGCCGATCCATCCCTTCGGCCGCCTCTTCTTCGGTTCGTCGCTCATGCCGTCATTCTAGCGGCGGATTGCCACTGGAGTTCAGTCTGCGGAATTGGGCGGCTGCTGCATCGCCTCGTTGTATTCGCGCCCGTGCTCTTCGCAGAGGTGCAGAGTCTCGGGCGCCCCACCGCCAGGAATCGGGTCAGAGAAGTGCCACACGGCTAGCCAACCGCACACGCGGCACACACGCGGGCCCGGCACATCAGTTGGTTCTTCTGTTCTTCGCTCATGCCGTCATTCTAGCGGCGGATTGGCACGGGAGTTTGGTTATTGGCGTAGTCACCGATTGTCAGCACGCCAATCGCGGATGGCGATGAGCGTCAGGGCGATTCCAACAACAGCGGTGGCGGGCGAGAGGAACAGCACGAACGCCCAGCGGACGATGGCGTTCTCCGAATTAACCCCAGCCGCCCAAATAGCGATGCTCGCCGCCAAGGCCGCCGGTGCGTGACCCAATCGCCACAATTGAGACATGCGCCTCATGCCGTCAGCCCGTGACCGTTTCTTACGTTCGTCGCTCATGCGGTTCACTTTACGACACGGCGGGTCCGTCGCGAAGTCAAGTCGGCTCGGCCAACCAAAAACTGCACGGTTCGTGCGGTGGTTGCGTGGTACAATTTCTGCCGGCCGCACATGACGCTCAAGACGACGCCTGCGGTTGCGGCTGGACTGGCGAGCGAAGCCTGGAGCGTGGAAAGTTTGCTGAAGGAATCTTGGAGCGTGTGATGAACACAATTCCGAAGCATTGGCTTCGCCGATGCGCAACACCAGCCGAATTTGAACGAGAACAGCTCGAACGCACGGCGGCTGCATGGAGCCTGCCGATTGAGAAGGTTGTTCAGAAGTTTGAGCAACGTCCATTCCGCAGTGGGACCACTGAACGGTGACGGGCGTTCGTGCAACAGCTTGGCGACGGGCACGAGTTGTGGTTGTTCAGCAGCCCGGATGATATGTTTGCCAAGAAACTCGGCAGTATGGGATACGCCATCGTTCGCGACGGTGAAATTCGTGACACGCTGGTATTATTACGAACATGATGCTCGGGGAGGTAAGTGACCTGAGCAACACGACTCGCTTGAACGGATGAACGTCAAGCCGGATGGGCAACGGTGGTCTCATGCGCATACGAATCGCTAGTGGTATCCGCGGCGAAGTTGTGAGAATAGGGACTGGCGCAGTCGCCAAACGCGGATGTGTCGTCACGATTCGGTTTCAATGCACACTCAATCGTGGTGAAATAGTGCGGGCATCTATAGATTCATTTCAAATTGGCAAGCGGGAAGTCATCGCGGGGCTGGAGCGTGGTGTCATCGGAATGCGGGTCGGCGGAATCAGAAAGTTGCGAATTAGTCCGCACCTTGCATACCGCGACCAAGCCGTTACTGGAATTCCACCAAACGCAGTACTTGATTTCGAGGTCGAGTTGCTGGACCTGTCCGATTGACCCCGACCAA
This sequence comes from Planctomycetaceae bacterium, assembly GCA_035949535.1. GTDB lineage: Bacteria > Planctomycetota > Planctomycetia > Planctomycetales > Planctomycetaceae > DASPSM01. Next base: position 9,623 of record DASZIA010000079.1, read on the forward strand.
CACAACTCGCGTGAACCGATGAGCGAATCGGCGAAAGCATGAGCACGACAGCGTTCGCATTGATTGCAGAACATCTCTCGGCAGACGACGACCCAGAACTATGGCAGGTCGCCACCATGATGCTTTTGGCAGAGGCGCCGCGGACAGCGGCGGATTCGCGCGCCGAAGTCTATGCTGAGATTGGTTGCTGTCACCACTGGATTAGCCCCCATCAGACGCGGTGGATGGCCGACGGCGGCTTCGCGTGGCCGTTCGGGTACAATAAGACCGTGACCGGCTTTTCCTATCGCGCTCTACCAGAGTTCACATGGTCCGAATGCTTTGCGTGGACAGGAGATGTTTGGGAGGCGGGTCAGACTGGGAGGCGATGCCTCATGTTTCGGGTCGCCATCCCTGCGAGGACCGCCCGCCATTCGCAAGCGGCGATTCACACAATTTGGACGCCTCACTCTCCGAATACCAGAGAAAAGTTGGTTCAATTATTCGGATTCCGAAAGCAACGCGGCATTTGGTCGCTCACGGCGCGGCAGGCTATCCCAAAGAGGTCGCGTGCAAACAGAAAAACCGCCAAACCCAGTTGATAGGTCATGCGGTTTTCTTCGGTCGCCCGCCGTTGTGTTGCGGTTCCATCGCGATAGCTTGCTCAGGTGCCATCCCGGCTCTCAGCCTTTGGCGCAATGAAGTAAGCCGAACCTTGCAGCGCGGTCTGAGGTCCAATCGTAAAGCGTCTTTGTCTCGCCCCACGCCGTAAGGGTGCGTTTTCGTCTTCACATCAGTCGCTTGGCTTGCCTTGCTGCCAATCTAGGCGAACGCGAAACGAGAGTGGCATTCCAGCCGGGGAGCCTGACCGCATCTTGTCGAGCCTCAAAGTCCGAAATACAATCCGCGCCGGAGGACCAGCCGATGAAATGGATTTCGATGGCGTCCCTTCTCGCGATTGTCGTGGGCGGCGGAGCCGTGGTCTACAATGCCGCGCCCACATCGCCGCCTGGGAGGCACCCGCGGCCAGAAACTGTGTCCGCCGCCGATGCCGACAAGCTCGCCGGAAGTTACGACCAGCTCGGTGGCACGGCGAAGGTAAAGCTCACTTTGAAAGGCGACGGCAATTATGCTGCAATTTCTTCCGGGTGCTTTGGAATCAATTGGGAAGCAGCCGGCAATTGGCACCTCGAAGGTAAGACGTTGATTCTGTCGGCTGAGGCGAGCGCGGCGGACAACTACAGGAACTAGTCTCTTTTATTTGGCGATTTGCATTTTTGTTCGCGTTGGTTCAGCCTTTCGGCCATCCCAGGTCTGAGGACAAAGGGCACAAACTTCCTCAGAAATTGCAACGCATTGAACCGTGGTTGCCAATTCCCCCTTGGTCGGGCGCTCCGGCACTTATCGTGCTTACGCCCACTGTTGCCAGTTTTGGTTAACCGGCTGGGAACGTCATTATATCTCAACCACAAATACGAGAGTACATCCCGACTTGTGAATAGGGGATTATGTGCGTACTCTACGCTCGTCTATCGGGCGACCATTAAGTCGGGCTGTTAAGCCAGACTGTTAAACCGGTCAGAAGACAACTCGGCAGACCCGAGCCTGTGACCTAGAACAGTTTTTCGATTGACTCGCCCATTCCGCAAATCTGCGGAGGGCTACAATATTATACAATTTGGGGAACCTTGTCGTCGCGACTGATTTCGGAAATTTCGCAAGTTGTTCTGCGCCAGTCAAGGCGGAGGGACTTCCAGGGGCGGTTTCCCAAAATCCCAACGAGTTGTCCGGTAATCACGGCCGTCGTAACGAAATCCAATGACCAATACTTCCGCCGCCTCCTTGTCGTAATAGTGGTATGTGCCGTGCCGTGGGTCGCTCTCGGCGCTGGCCAACAGTTTCCGACACGGAGACATGACCTGCATAACTTCTTCCACAGTCATTCCAACGCGCAACCCGGTCCGACAACGCGCCAGGCGGGACAGGTCTGCTCGGTCCCCTCGCAAGCAAACAACGAACAGGACCGCCAGCGCCGCTATTACAACGATTTGACCAGCGCATCTACCCATTTGGAGTGACCTCAGGTGCTTGCTGAGACGGTCATTTGCCAACCGACTCCAAGGCAACTCGGAAACCCAGGTCGCTGCTCCGGAGGACCGGCGTGTTCCCGCTGCGGTTCGCCGACCGGCAGTTCCAGGCGGCGTAGCTCCAGCCCCCGCCCCGGTTCACCCGGTCCGAGCCCTCAGATGGTCCCTGCGGGTCCGCGCCACCCGACAATTTGTCGGCGTACCAATCCCGACACCATTCCCATACGTTGCCGTGCATGTCGTACAGTCCCCACGGGTTCGCCTTCTTCTGCCCCACTGCGTGTGCGTATTTCTCGCCCGCGTCCCACGCATTTTCCTTGGACCATGCGTAGTTTCCAAGTTCCGAATCGTTGTCGCCAAAAGAGAACCGCGATTTTGCCCCACCGCGGCAGGCGTATTCCCACTGTGCCTCCGTCGGCAGCGAATATGCCCAGTCTGTGGGAAGCCGGCCCCCGCGGTGCTCAGATTCCGTCAGCCGGTCACAGAATTTCTTGGCGTCATCCCAGCTCACGTACGTCGCCGGATGATTGTCCCCCTCTTTGACGTTTTCCTTGCCGCTCCATGGCGTTGTCTGCATCACCCGCTGCCATTCGGCTTGCGTCACTTCGTGTTGACCCAGCCAGAATCCCTTCGTCAGCGTAACCTGAACCGGGTTCTCGTCGTCAGACCTATCCTTTTCGCCCACGGGACTTCCCATCGTAAATTTGCCCGGTGAGCACCAGACCATTTTCATCTTCAGGCTGTTGTCCTCACGGACTTGTCCGGCTTTCGCGCCGACAAAAGACGGAGCCTGTCCGAGTGCGAGTTTTCCAGCCAAGGCCACGGCGAACACAATAACCCCGGCACACTTGCACATCCGGGAGCCTCCTAGCCTGTCATCCGCCGAGATTGTACCTCACCCGGTGCGTGCTGAGACGGTCACTTGCCAACCGACTCCAAGGCAACTCGGAAGCCCTGGAACGATGCCTTGTCCCCCGGCGTCGTCCCGCCCCTGCTTGCCGAGCGACAGAAAGCGGGAGAGTCCCACCAACTCCCACCACGGAAGGCTCGGAGCATACCCCCGCCACGGAATGTTGGGGGCTCGACCGGTCCGATAGTAACGCACGGGTCATTTCCTCCGGGCCGCTTTTCAACGAATACATCACGGCAAAATTCTTCTACGTTGCCGTGCATGTCATGGAGCCCCCACTGATTCGGCTTTTTTAGACCCACCGAATGGGGGTACCGCTCATGCTGGGTGTTTCCGTTGTCGGTGCGTCCATACCAAGCGTAATCACCAATTTCTGATTCATTTTTGCCGAACGAGAATTGCGTTGTTGCACCTGCCCGGCAGGCGTACTCCCACTGCGCCTCTGTTGGCAGCGTGTAGTGCCAGCCTTGGGGGCGGCGGCCGAAAATCCGTTCATGCTCGGTCAGCTCCTTGCAGAATTTCACCGCGTCGTCCCAGCTCACGTATGCCACCGGAAAGTTGTCACCCTCTCGAATGACGTATCGTTGACCCTTCCACGGAGTTGTCTCTAACACGCGCCGCCACTGGCCTTGCGTCACCTCAAATTTGCCGAGCCAAAAGCCTTTGGTTAGCTTCACCGCAACCTGAGTCTCGTAGTCGCCTTTAAATCGGCCCTTCTCATCCTTTGGACTGCCCATCGTAAATTTGCCCGGCGGGCACCACACAAGCTTCATCTTCAAGCCGTTGTCGTCACGGACTTGTCCCGCATGGTTGCCGACAAAAGAGGGAGCCTGTCCAAGTGCGAGTTTTCCCGCCAAAGCCACGGCCAACACGATAAACCCAGCATACTTGCACATCCGGCCGCCTCCTAACTCGAAAGTCGGTTCGGGTCCATTCACTTCACTTGGGAGATTGCCTTGATTAGCCTGGGGACGATTTTCCAAATCAATTCTCTAGAACGGAGCCTGGTTGTGGCAAGGAAGGTGTTTAACTTGTCGGCGGAAATCCGAGCGCTGGTCGAAAAGGACAAAACCATTTCCTTCGCCGATGCATGGACACAACTGACTGCGAAGAAAAAGGGAATCAACGAAGGCACGGCAAAGGCAACCTTCTACAAGCTGCGGGGCGGCTCGAAGGGCCGCCGGAAGGTCCGCAGACTCAAACCCAGCGCCAAGGGCTCCGGGGGACTGACCGCCGCTCTGAAATTCGTCAGAGAAGCCGGCAGTGTCGAGGCGGCGAAAGCCCAACTCGATAGCGCCGCCAAATTGATTGCCGTCGCTCGGGAGGTGGACTAGGGTATCGTCATGGCAATTGGGTTAACAGTGGAATGCAAAGCGTCCTTGGGGACGCAAGCGGTCAAGTCTTTTGCGGATTGCAACAGCGCGGTTGTCAGGGACACTTACGACGGGCGCACACTCTGTATTCCGCTGTTGGATTAAGGATGACGAGGGGCGAACGTTTGCCTTCGCTATTTCGACCGCCGGGGTTGATTGAATTGGATAAAGCGATGCAAGCGTGGCGAGATAAGCGGCATCAAGCACGCCGACAGGAGAACCCCCTAAATGGGAAGGACTCTCGCCCTCATGCTTCTGGTTGGGCTGTTGGTCGGCATCGCCGACGCGGATGATAAGGCAACTGCGACGGCTTCGACTGGAATTACGCTCACGCCCGAATGCGAGTTGCTGCTTGCCAAAGTCGCCGGCGCACGACCGCAGAAGATTGGGATTCTCACGTACTATCCGAATCAGGGAGGCGGTTACACTTTCTTGGAAGGCAGGGAAATCGCGTTTTACGCACTTCCCTATTTGCCCAGCACACATCACGTTGTGCAGATTCGATTCGTGACGGAGCATCGCATCGTCCTGACCGTAAACATTTGTGCTGTCGACAAGTTGAAAATGCAGTTTGGTAGTCAAACTTTCTACCGTCTTGAGATGACGCACAAACCCCCCTACAGTCCCGGTTTTGGCCGCGAGGATATCCCAATTGCCAAATGGTCTCGCGACAGCGCGGACAGTAAATTCCGCCTGTCCATAATGTCTGACGACCACGAAACTCGGCTAAAACTAAAAAGCATTATGCCGGTGCTCGAACATGCGAAGCATGCCCCGTGAAGGCCTTTCTTGCCGCTGTGGTCTTGGTTGGGCTGTCCGTTCGGATTGCCAAGCCGGATGACACTGCGACTTTCCACACAGTTGCACCCGACAAAGACTGGCGGCTTGAGAAGCGACCTGGCGCGCAACCGCAGAAGATTGGTGTTCTTAGGTATTATCCGAACAAGGGCGGCGGCTACGCCTTCATGGAGGGCGGCAACATCGTTTTCTACTCGCTTCCCTTGTTGCCGACGACGGACAAAGTTGTGCGCACCACAATTGTAACCGAGACCACCAAAGATGGTACGGAATACACTTTCCTCGTTGAGACAATAAACGTGGGTACTGTCGGAACCTCGAAAGTGCCGTATGGCGGTCAAACCCTTTACGGGGGTCGGATGATGGAAGTGGAAGCCGGCGGTCGGCGTCGAACCGATATACCGCTTGCCACATGGTCCCGCGATACTCCCAATGGGAGGGTCGGGCTGTCCGTAATGGATGTAGACCCCCAGACGCGGGTCAAGTTGAAGAGCATTGTGCCGATGCTGGAACATGCTTCCAAATGAGAACCGTTGTCGCCCTAATCATTTTCGTCCTGAGTGCCGCTGCCGGATACACTGCTTTCGGACTGTACCGGTATCTTAAGAGTTTACCGCCGGACGACCTGACTCTCCCGACTGGACAACTATTGATGATTGGCAGCGTCGGCTCTAGTCCGTTCGCTGGGGTTATCGCATTGAGTGTTTTTGCAGTTTTAGCGGGCCTTGGCGGAATCGCTCTCCTAGTGGCCGGACACGACAATGCTCGAAAGCCCTGAAGACAAACTGGCCGACGTTGTAAGGGTGTTGTCCCGATGAAGGCCCCGCTGAACACTGCTCGTTTAAAAGTAGTGCTGTGGCTGCTTGTGTTTTGGTGTGCGGTTGGTATCCCGCTCGCGTTTTTTCTTGGACGTTGGTTTCAACAAGAGCAAACGACAGATAGCCTCAAGCGAAAAGCCGACAGTTACTACCCTCCCCATGAGGATTCTCTTATTCAAGCGACTTATGCGGCCGCAATAAAAAGTGTCCCAGAACCGCCTTTGGCGTTTGTTCACATTGGCAACATGTCATTCTGCCTATTTTTGATTTCCTTAATTGTGG
>DASZIA010000080.1:0-21066 GCA_035949535.1 Planctomycetaceae bacterium
ACGTCGACCAGAATCACCGCGACTTCGTTCTTGAGCAGGTATTCGAGCGCTTCGCGTCCCGAGGCCGCGACGACGAGATTTTCCCCGAGCTCCTTCAGAATGACCTCATAGGCGAGCAGCTTCGCCGGCTGATCGTCGACCAGAAGGATGTTCACCTTTTCATGGTCCATCTGGCGCACCGATCAGCGATGGAGCCACATACGGATGGCGAGTAGCAACTGTTCGGTGTTGACCGGTTTGGCCAGGTAATCCGACGCCCCGGCTTCAAGGCACTTTTCGCGGTCTCCCTTCATGGCCTTGGCGGTGAGGGCGATGATGGGAAGCCGGCGGAACGCCGGGTTCTCCCGGATCACCCCGATGGTCTGGTAACCGTCCATCTGCGGCATCATGATATCCATCAGCACGATCGCGATCTCGGGGTTCTGCTGGACCAGTGCGACCGCCTCGCTGCCCGTGGTGGCGGTGAGCACTTTCATGCCGCGCCGTTCCAGTACGCTGGATAGTGCGAAGATGTTGCGGGCATCGTCGTCCACCAACAGCGCGGTCTGGCCAACCAGGTCCTCGTCGGAACTGTTGAGCTTCTCCAGCATTCGCTGCTTCTCGATGGGTAATTCCGTGATCACACGGTGCAGAAACAGCGACGTTTCGTCGAGAAGCCGCTCGGGCGATTCGACGCCCTTCACCACGATGCTGCGGGCCATGGTGTGCAATTCCGCATCTTCCTCGACCGAAAGCTCGCGGCCGGTGAAGACGACCACCGGAACATCCGATAGCGAATCGTCGTTTCGGATGGAATCGAGAACCTCGAAGCCGCTCATATCGGGCAGCCTGAGATCAAGCACCACGCAGTCGCATGGATGATCGCGGAGTGTCGACAGCGCGGTCGCGCCGGTATCGGCGATGACAATCTCGATGTCATCGTGACCGAGCAGCTCCCGGATGCTCATTTGTTCCGCCGCATTGTCCTCGACGATCAACAGGCGCTTGCGGCGCGGCTTGGCGTATTCCTTGATCTGGGCCAGTGCTGCGGCGACGCCCTCGGTGGTCGTCGGCTTGTTGACAAAGGAAAACGCGCCACGCGCCAGCGCGTGCTGGCGGTCTTCGTCGAGCGTAATGATCTGAACCGGAATGTGCCGCGTCAGCGGGTTGTGCTTGAGCTGGCTCAGCACCGTCCAGCCGAGCATGTCGGGCAGGAAAACGTCGAGCGATATCGCCGTCGGCTGATATTGCTTGGCAAGCTCCAGCGCTTCGGTCCCCCTTGCCGCGATCAGGACCTTGAAGCCCTTGTCGCGGGCCAGATCCACCAGCACGCGGGCATAATGCGGATCGTCCTCGATGATGAGCAGCACGGAGTCGCCCAGGTCAATGCTCTCCCGATCGTCCTCGATCGGCTCTTCGCGCTGTACGGGGAACACGTGAGGCGCGACCGGTCTCGCGCTGGCGAAGCAGTATCGACCAACCGCCATCTCTCTCGACATCTTCCTGCCCGACATGCTCGGTTGGACGGTGCTGCACAATCTGAAGCTTGATCCCAAAACGCGTCACATTCCCGTGCAGGTGGTGACGCAGGAAGAAGACCCGCGTCACGGGCTGGCGCACGGCGCCTTCTCTTATGTTATCAAGTCCCCGACCACCACCAATTTGGAAGCGGCGTTCGATCGCCTCAAGGGCTTCACGAAGCAGCCCTCGAAGCGGCTCTTGGTGGTGGAAGACAACGACATCGAGCGCGACTCAATCGTCGAATTGCTCGGCCATGAGGATATCGAGGTGACGGCGGTTGGCACGGGCGCCGAGGCGCTCGAGAAAATCCGCAACAAATCGGTCGACTGTGTTGTGCTCGATCTTCGCCTGCCCGACATCAGCGGCCTGGAGCTCCTCGAGCAGATTTCGGGAGAACCCGTGTCCCATGATCTGCCCGTCGTCGTCTATACGGGCAAGGACCTGTCTCGCGAAGAAGAGTCGCGATTGAAGGCGATGGCTAAGAGCGTTGTGCTCAAAGACGTGCAGTCGCCCGAGCGGCTGTTCGACGAAACCGCCCTCTTCTTGCACCGGGTGATTGCCGATCTTCCCCTCGAAAAACAAAAGATGCTCGATCGGCTGCATGGATCAAACGAAGTCTTGCGCCGGCGCAAAGTGCTGGTTGTCGACGACGACGTTCGCAACATCTTCGCGCTCACTTCGCTCCTGGAAGGGGAGGAGATGGAGGTCGTTAGCGCGACGAACGGCCGCCAGGCGATCGAGCTCATCGAATCGACGCCGGATCTCAACATCGTGCTGATGGACATCATGATGCCGGAAATGGACGGCTACCAGACCATGCGCGAGATTCGTTCGAATCCCAAATTCCGCAATATGCCGATGTTGGCTCTGACCGCCAAGGCCATGAAGGGCGACCGCGAAAAGTGTCTCGATGCGGGGGCCTCGGACTACATCGCCAAGCCGGTCAATACCGATCAGCTACTTTCCCTGATGCGGGTCTGGCTATTCCGCTAAAAATTCACGGCTACAATCGACGCCATGAGCACTGAATCAGGCCGATTTGTCGACCGGATTGCAGCGACGGACGCCGGAAGTGAACCCTCCGGCGGCGCCCCGCCGGGCCGGGTCGAGGAGCCGATCAGTATTCTGCTCGTCGACGACGAGCCGAAGAATCTGGCGGTTCTCGAAACCGTGCTGAACAACCCGAATTACCGCCTGGTTCGCGCCGAGTCCGCGGACCAGGCCTTGATGGCGCTGATCGTCGAGGAATTCGCGTTGATGGTCCTCGACATTCAGATGCCGGACATGAACGGCTTGGAATTGGCGCAGATGATCAAACAGCGCAAGCGCACGGCTTCGCTTCCGATCATTTTCCTCACGGCTTATTACAGCGATGAAAGCCACGTCGTCGAAGGGTACAGCACGGGCGCGGTGGATTATCTTCACAAGCCGATCAATCCCACGATCCTTCGATCGAAAGTGGCGGTGTTCGCGGAGTTGTATCGCAAGACGCGCGAGTGCAATCTGGCGAACCGCACGCTCTCGGCCGAGGTCGCCGAACGCCGACGAACGCAGGAAGAGCTGTCGGTCTTGGCACAAGAACTCGAGGAACGGGTGGCCCAGCGCACGTCGGAACTCGAGCGTGCCAATTCGGCCCTGCGCGCGAGCGAAGAGCGATTTCAGCTGACTCTCAAGAATTCGCGGATTTTCGTCTATACGACCGACCGCGACTTGCGGTGTACCTGGGTCAGCGATCAAAGTGCGGCGTCCGCCTGGCGTCCGATTTTGGGCTCCCGCGACGACGGCGTGCTTCCTCCCGAGCAGGCCGCGCCGCTCCGCGATCTGAAACAGCGCGTGCTCGAGACGGGTGTTGGCGAGCGCGCGGTATTTTCCTTCGAGATCGAGGGGCGCAAACTCTATTACGACCTCACTGCCGAGCCCTTCGTCGATGACCGAGGCGCCCGCGCGGGCGTCGCGATTGCCGCCATGGAGATCACCGATCTCAAGCAAGCCGAGTCGGCGCTGCGAGAGGCCGACCGCCGCAAGGACGAATTCCTGGCCACGCTGGCCCACGAATTGCGCAATCCCCTGGCGCCGATTCGCAATGCCATCCAGATTCTGCACTTCAAGGGATCCACGCGGGAGGACTGGCAGAGTGCCGCGGACGTTATCGACCGGCAAAGCCGGCAAATGACTCATCTCGTCGACGACCTTCTCGACATCTCGCGGATCACGCGGGGTAAGCTGGCGCTGCGAATGCAACCGGTCAAATTGCGGGAGGCCATCGAGGGGGCGATCGAAACCGTTCGGCCTCTGATCGGTGCGCGGGGCCACCAACTGAACGTCGACCTTCCAGAAGAGGATCTGATCCTCAATGGTGACTTGACCCGCCTGAGCCAGATCCTTTCCAACCTTCTGAACAACGCCGCAAAATTTACGGAGCCGGGCGGGACGATCTCGTTGTCCGCCAAGCGCGACAGCGGGGAGGTCCTGATTTCGGTCAAGGACAACGGCGCCGGCATTCCGGCGGAAGTGATGCCCTGCGTCTTTCAGATGTTCGCACAATTTGACGGGCACATTGATCGCTCTCAAGGAGGCTTGGGGATCGGCTTGCAGTTGGTCAAATCGCTCGTCGAGATGCATGGCGGGACGATCGAAGCTTCGAGCGCGGGCGCGGGCCAAGGCAGCGAGTTCGTGGTCCGATTGCCGCTCTTGCTTAACTCGACAGCACCCGCCGTTGATCCTCCCGTCGCGATCGAAACTGCGGCAAACGGGCGGCTGCGGGTGCTAATCGTCGATGACAATCGGGACAATGTCGAAAGCCTGCGGCTGCTCCTAGTGCTAATGGGTCATAATGTGCGAGTGGCCCTCGAGGGGCTTGAGGGGATCAACGCCGCGGACGAATTCCGTCCCGACGTTGTCTTGCTCGACATCGGAATGCCGAACCTCGATGGCCACGAGGTCTGCCGCCGCATTCGCGCGCGCGACTGGGGCCGCGACATGGTGCTCGTCGCCCAGACTGGCTGGGGCCAGGAGGAAGATCGACGCCGAACACAGGCCGCCGGCTTCGATTATCACCTGGTGAAGCCCATCGACCACGCGTCGCTAACTGCGGTATTCGCAAAAATCTGCGAAAAGTCCGGGGCTTTACAATCTCAGGACGTCGCAAACGGATCGCCGGCCAGTCCCTGAGCGGCAGCGTCGCACGCGTTTCTAGCGCCCGGTCTCGGTGACCGGTCCAGCCCTCTTTGGGTCGGGCATCGCGGCCCCCGGCGTTTCACCGATGGCCACGAAGAGCTGGAATTGCGCCAGGTCGTACGCGACGATCGCCCTGACGAGTTCTTGCCGCGCGTCAGTCAGCAGGTTCACGCTGTTGATCGCCTCCAGAGGAAGTGCCTCGCCGCCGCGGGTCCGAGCAATTTCTTCCCGAGCCCCGTTGGCGGCGGTCTTCAACCGTCGCATGACGAACTCTAGCTCCTGCTTACGGCGGTCTGATAGGACGAAGGCGTCGGCGACTTCCCGGCCAATCCGGTTCAACACCAATCCTCGCCGCGCCACGCTCTCATCACGCGCGCTGCGCTCCCCTTTCTGCAGGGCGGCGTTGCCGGCGCCCAGATTCTCAAGAGTCCAGAACGCGAATACATCGAAATCGGTCCGCCCGCCGAGATTCTGAAACAGCGCACCGTCACCGCCACCGGTTCCTCCACCCCCAAAACCGCCGGCACTGAAGCCGACGGAAATCGTCGGGAGCCAGGGTCTCGCGCACTCGGCCTTAAGCCGATAATTGGCGGCGGAAATGTCGGCGGCCGCGGCCGCGGCTTCAGGGCGCGCGCCCTGCGCCATCGACACCAGCTCTTCCATCCGGTAACCGGAGTCAACCAGCTCAATGACTTCGATCATGCCGGCGGCTGTTCGCAGTCGCACCGATGGATCGAGATTCAAGCTCCGCGAGAGTTCGGCCGATGCCACCGCGAGATTTTCCTGCGCGAACAACTCTTGAGCATGAAGCAGGAGCGCTTGCGAGCGAGCGCGATTTGCGTCGCCGACGCGGCCCTGACCGGTCTGCGCAAAGGCGGACGTTGCGCGCACGACTTGCATCAGACCCTCTTCCGACTTGCGGATCGCGTAGAGTTCCCCTTCTGCTCCGACCAGCGCGAGATAGCGTCCCGTAATATCCAGGAGATTCGCGTTTTCGATCGCGCGGGATGAGGCGCTGCGGCTCGCGACGACCTGTGCTGCGACGAGCGGGGCAAAATACGCGTCGCCGACATGCCCGAAAATGTGCACGGCGGGAACGGCCACCGTCTGAGATCCCATCGTCCAGTCGCCGCCGCCAAAGTAGATCGACTGCTCTTCGACCTTGAGAATCTGGCCGTCGGAAAGCTGGACCGGCCCCTGATGCAGGTGGTACATCGTGCCGGCGTTCAGCGAGGGGAGCAGCATTCCGCGCGCCTGAAGCTGCAACGCCAACGCTTCCTGAATCGCCTCGCGCCCCAGGGCGATGGTAGGATTCTGCGTCTCCGCCAACTGCAGAACCGCCGAGAGGTCCACCGGATATTCCTGCCCGGTCACGGGAATGACCTCCTCGGGCTCGAGGCCTATCTCGGGATGCTTGATCGCCTCGGGGATCGGGCGCTGGGCACCATTCGTCGGCTGGGGCGGAAAGTCGCGGATTCGAAAATCGGCGACCAGTCGCGGGTTGTCGGAGTCTTTTGCTGCACTCACGGCGGCCTGTTGAGCCCGCGCCAACGGGGCGCCACACGCGCCGACCACGGCAACGAAGGAAGCCGCAACAAAGGGGACGAGCCGCGCAACGAGATGCCGACGCCGATGCGCTCGGAAAACGCGCCGGTTGGCCGCCGAAGCTGCGGCAAACTGTTGCCCGCGCGACTTGCCGATCGATCGTGTTGTTTCGCGTGACATTGTTGGTTTTGGTATTGGACGCTCAGGCTTGCCGAGCCGCGGCAATCAGCCCTGCGGTCCGAGGCGCTCCGCATTGGGAACGGCCGGGGCCGGCGGCGGTTGCGGCGGCACTTCCTGGGGCTCAACCGGGATCGACGGGAATCCGGTCACCGGCCGAATCAACACGTCTGCCGGCGGTTTGCCGATCGCCACATACAGTTCGAACTGGGCCCGGTTGTAGTCGAGTATCGCATTCAGATATTGAACTCGGGAACCGCCCAGCAGTCGGAGGCTGTTGATCAGCTCCAGGGGCAAACCTTCGTGTGAGATGATGCGCCGCATGTCTTCCTGAAAACCTTCCAGAGCAGATTGGATCGCCAGTTCGCCGATGCGGATTTGTGCGTAACGGGCATGCGTGCGTGCGTAGGCTGTGGCCACTTCCGCTCGGATGCGGTCGAGAACCACGACCTGCTCGAGATCGGCACTGCGCAAGCGGCTGCGGGCCGCATCGATCAGCGCCTTGTTTCCAACTCCCAAGTTCAGCACAGTCCAGTAGGCGGCCGCGTCGAAATCCTGGCGTGGATCGAAGAGGCCAAACCGCGGATCTCCCAATGCGTTCGGTCCCGATCCGACGGGCTGGTCGACGATACTGCTACCGCCTCCGAAACTGCCCGCGCTGAAGTCCAGGATTACCGTCGGCGAAAACGGCAGCCAGTGCGCCTGATCGAGTCGCGCAAGCGCCTGACAGATCGCGGCGTGCCGCTCTTTGAGCTCCGGACGATTGAGCAGAGCGATTGCCAACAATTCGGGCAATGTCACCGGTTCCGGCACGATCGACTTGGGGAGCACGTGTTCGTCGACGGGGTGCAGCCGCAAAAGCGGATCGAGATGCAGGATACGGCAAAGTTGGGCCGACGCAGTTCCGACGTCAGCCGCGGCTTGAATCACCAGGGCCTCGCGTCGGTAAAGCTCGGTGGCGGCGCGATCGGCGTCGGCTTTGCGGCCCTCACCCGTGCGCGCATAATTGGCTGTGAGCCGCGCCACCTCTCGGGCGTCATCGCGTGTCTGCTCGGCAATTTTGTGCAGCTCCTCGGCGCGAAGTAGCTCCACGTAGCCGACCGCCGCGGCCAACAGAGTATCCTGCGAAACGACGTCACTGGCAAAGCTCCGACGCTCGACCTCTTGCTCGGCCACAAGAAAATCGTAGATCCAGACCGCGATGTTTCCCGTCAACACGACGCCGGGAATGGTGGGCGTCCCTGCGCCGACCGCAAACGCGCCCCCTCCGGCATAGAGCGAATCGCGATTGACTTGGAGGATGGGTCCGCTCGAGCGTTGCAGCACTCCGCGATGCGAGTCGACGCTCGAGCCAGCGTTGAGATTGGGCAGAAATTGAGCGGCGGCAAGCTGTCGCAAGGCCAGCGACTCGATCACTCGCTGCTGTGCAATAAGCACCTGTGGGTTTTGCTCCCCGACCAGGCGAAACGCGCTGAACAGGTCGATCGGGGCGACATTGACCCCCAAGAACTCAGTGAGGGTCGCTTCGGCACCGGTCGAGGAAAGGGGGTCGCCTGCCTCTGCGGGCAGCGTCGCTGCAGGCGGGGCTCCCGCGGGCGCGGGCGGAACCTGCGAAGCCGAGCCGGATTGGCCGCGCGCACTGGCCGTCGCGACAGCCAGACACACCAAAACGGCGCAGCTCGCGACTCGCAGGACCCGATTGTTCAATTCCCCCTCCTTGGGCGTCTGCTTGGTCTTTAGCGTGCGGGATTGCTGATACCGGCATCGAGCGTTTGATCGGGCGGACGCAAGAGTTCCGCCGGAACGGGTCGGGCCAACATGTCGACCGGCGCGTTGCCCAGCGCAACGTAGAGCCGCACCTCCGCCCGGTTGTAGCCAATGATGGCGTTCAAATAGTCGCGGCGAGCCTCGATCACTTGCCGAAGGCTGTCGAGCAGCTCGATCGGCCGGGCCTCGCGGCCGCGCACGCGGATTAAGTCCTCTTTTGACGCCTGTTCGCCCGAGCGGACAGCCTGCACATGCCAGTTCACCTGAGCGAGCCACGAAAGGGCCTGGACATAAGAGTCGACAACTTCCTGTCGGACGGAATCGAGCACGTCCAGTTCCTGGAACTCAGACGCGCGAAGCCGGGCGCGGGCCGCGTCAATCAGTGCCTTATTTCCCACGCCAAGGTTTCTAAGCGTCCAGTACAGGGCGACGTCAAGGTCCGTCCGGCCGCTAATGTCGCCAAAGCGCGGCAGGCCCTGGCTGGCCGCAATGTCGCTGCCGCCACCGAAAGCGCCGCCGCTGAACCCCATCAGGACTGTCGGCGAGAAGGGCAGGACGCGCGCCCCATCCAGCTCGAGCATCGCGGCCCGAAGCGCCGCGCGTCTCGCCAGCAATTCGGGCCGATTCAGCGCGGCTACCGCAAGCAGTTCCGAGAGCGGCATCTGTGTCGGCACGGTCGGCTGGGGGACGACCTGTGACTGAACGGGAACGAGCCGTAGCGTCTGATCCAGATTCAACAGCTCGCACAAGGCGTGCGAAGCCTGGTCCTCGGCAGCGAGAGCTTCGAGCAGTTCTTCGTCGCGCCGTGCAAATTCGGTGGCAGCACGGTCCGCGTCTGCCTGTCGACCGTCGCCGGTTTTCGCATAATTGGCGGTCAGGCGCGCAATCTCTCCCGTGTCGTTACGCGCTAAAACGGCCAAACTGCGAAGACCGGCCGTGTGCAAGAGATCGGTGTACGCCAAAGCGACGTCACGCAGCACGGCGTTGTCGACGGCCGCCCGGTCGAAGGTCGCCCGACGCGTCTCCTGACGAGTGACGAGATAGCCGTAGATGGCTTCCGAAAGGTTGAGGTTGTAAACCAGGCCGGGAATCTGGACGGCACCGGCGCCGACTGCGTTGGCTCCCGCACCGACATACATGGCGCCGCGATTGAGTGTGATGATATTGCCGGGACCCTGTTGGAGAACGCCGGTGTGATTGTCGTAACTCCCACCCAGGTTCAGGCTCGGCAAAATTTTGGCGGCCGCAAATTGCTGGAGCGCTACGGCGTATTCCACGCGCTGCTGCGCGATCACCAGCGAGAGGTTTTGCACGCCCGCCAGCCTCAATGCGGAGGCGAGGTCGATCGTTTGCCCTTCAGGAGCCGCGCTCGCCTGCGGAAGAGGCGCAGTTGACCCGCTTGGAGTCTGCTGCGAAGTACTTTGCGAGGGTCCGATCGGTGCCTCGATCAACATCGGGCCGGTCCTACCCGAGGCCGCTGGCAACGGGAGCCCTGAGACGTCTTCTGCGGCTGACGTCGTTCTGTAAGCGAGCGCGCCCAGGATTCCGGCCGCCAACATCAGGCTCCGGGTCAGCTCGAAGACGTTTTGCTCATCCCCGACGGTTGAACGCATGACGGCCCCCCAGCCGCGCGCGTAGAGATCCTCCGCGCGGCATGCCGGCTTATCTGGGATCGGCCGTTCGCCTGGCGGAATTTAGCGATTCTGCCGGTCGCAAGGGCCAATGCCACTCCGCACGGCTCCCTCGGACCTTTTGGTCATGTTTGCGCTCATTGCTCGCGCGCGATGTATCAAGAAATTAATGCAGTGCAAGAAGGGGAAGTCTCGCCATTGCCTGTGTTAGCCCGGACGGTCTAGCGTACCTACTCCGTGCGGGTCGCGTCGCTCATCTTCATGATTGACTCCCTCGCGAGAATCGCGCGTCAGGTCAGCGACCGCCAGTTGGCTGTCACAGTGTCGAGTACGTCGTCCACTTCGCCGGCAAACGGGTCGCCAGTGGTCAAGAGCGTGGCTAAAGAGGCACTTCCTTGGGGGAGGGATAACCGTGCTGGTCGCGGCCCACCTCTCCGTCGTATTTCAGCGTCGATTTGTACAACTCTACGTGCCCGTCCCCCGCGACGGCGGCACAGCGATCGCGAAGCGCCTGCATCTGCGCCTCGCTCATCGGAGTAAAGCCGCGCGCGACCGCCACGTTCTGTCGCAGCACCGACACGGCGTCGATGCCGCTGATGGTGACCGTGACCGGCAGGCTCATGGCATAGCGCAGGGCCTCTTCCGGAGTGACCACGCCTTGAAGCAACGGCTCGCCGCCACCGCCCATGCTCTTCATCCCCAGCACTGCCATCCCACGCTTGATCACCTCGGGCAGCACGTGCAACTCGAAACTGCGGAACGTCGCATCGAAACAGTTGAGCGGCATTTGCACCGCGTCAAACGGGTAGCCGCGGGAGAGCATGTCGAGATGAATCGCGGGATCCTTGTGTCCCGTGAACCCGACGAAGCGAACTTTCCCCTGTTTTTTTGCCTCGCTGAGCGCTTCGAGAACTCCGTCCCTTGCATAGATCAGCTCGGGGTCGTTGTAGTAGATAACTTCGTGGACCTGCCACAGGTCGATGTGGTCGGTCTGCAGGCGTCTCAGCGAATCTTCCAGCTGGCGCATCGCCACTTTCTTGTCGCGGCCGTGCGTGCAAACTTTGGTCATCAGGAAAACTTTGTCGCGGTTCGCCTTGAGCGCCTTTCCCATCCATTCCTCGCTCTTGCCCTGGTGGTACTCCCAGGCGTTGTCGAAGAACGTAACGCCGGCATCAAGCGCCTCATGGACGATCTGCTCAGCCACTTCGTAGGAAGCGGCCTGGCCGAGCGTGTAACCGCCCACGCCCAGGATCGAGACTTTGTCACTGGTCTTGCCGAAGGCCCTCTGCGGAATGGGGCTCGGCCCTAAGCCGCTGGGTTCTGCTGACGCTGTCGAGTTGGCTGTTCCGGCAAGGACCGTTGCCCCAGCTGCGGCGGCGGCCGCCTGCGCGAGGAACTCCCGTCGATCCGTCGGGAACGTCATCGCGTCATCTTTGCGTGGCTGATCCATGTTGTCGTCTCCTCCTCGTCATCACTTGAGGGAAGGCGTGCCCCCGGCCACAAGCCGAAACATCTCCTTGACCTCTTTGTTGTACGGGTCGAGCGGGAAGCCGTGCGCCAGCCTGGCCTGCGGATTGTCGAACAGCAAGGATGCCTTGTACGGCTCGAAGCGCCCGTCGGCTGCGACGGCGGCGCAGCGATCGCGCAGTGCCTGCATTTCCTGATCAGGCATGGGCACGAAACCGCCGGCCACCTTCAGGTTCTGCCGCAGAATCCTGAGCGAGTCCATGCCGCTAATCGTGACGGCAACCGGCAGACTCATCGCATAGCGCAACAGCTCTTCGGGTTTGACGACGCCGCGCTTGATAGACATCGCTGTCCCCCCGAAGCTCTTCATACCGAGCGCCGCCATGCCCCGCTTGTTGACCTCGGGCAAGACCTGTCGCTCGAAGCTGTGAATAAAGGTGCCGTCGAAAGGATTGAGCGGCATCTGGACCGTGTCGAACGGGTAGCCCAGCTGGAGCATCTTCAAGTGGACAGCCGGACTCTTGTGGCCCGTGAAGCCGACGAAACGCGTCTTTCCCTGCTGCTTCGCCTTGTCGAGCGCGTGGATGACCCCGTCTTGGGCGTAGGCCAACTCAGAATCGTTGTCGAACGCCATGTCATGGATCTGCCAAAGATCGAGATGATCGGTCTGCAGCCGGCGGAGCGACTCCTCGAGCATCTTCAGAGCCAGGGCGGCGCTGCGGCCGTGCGTGCAGACCTTGGTCATGAGGAAGACACTGTCGCGTTTCCCTTTGAGTCCGCGCCCCAGCCAGTCTTCCGAGCGCCCGTCGTAATATTCCCAGCAGTTGTCGAAAAACGTGATGCCGGCGTCGATGGCTTCGTGGACAAGCTCGACGGCTTCGTCGACTGTCGCCACATCACCGAGGTGGTGGCCGCCGAGACCCAGCGCTGAAACTTTGATGCCGGTACGCCCCAAGGGCCTCAAAGGGATTTGATCGGGCATGGCTCATTCCCTTCCACGTTTGGTCACGAGATCTACGATTGCCGGCTGTCTTTGAAGAGCGCCTGAGTCGCGCCCCCGCTTATTCCAGATCGCGGTACGCCGGATTGCAAGGATGGCTGCGAACGAATGCCGCACAGTGGGCCGGATGTTTCACGCCTGCGAGATTGCTGTCGAATGCCGCAGTCGCGACACGGGCTGCAGTCTTGATCTCGATTTCGAGGATGTTCGACGTTTTAGCGATCAGATTCCAGGCCGCAACGATCAGAGTCACTTCGCGCGGCGCTTGAGGGCAGAGCCGTACTGAATCGGCCAAGTTGGCTCAGCGCCCAGCGCGGACTGTGCCTTGAGCGCCCAATACGGCTCGCGCAGCAGTTCTCGGGCAAGGAAGATCAGGTCGGCGTCGCCGCCCGTGATAATCTCGTTCGCGTGCGCGGCCCGGGCCGTTTCGCCGTCAGTCATCCGTTTCCCATTTCGACACCCAGCTTCGTCGTGGAAGTGGTCTACCTATTGCGCAGAATCTGTCCTGGGGTGTCGCGATTCAACTGCAATTGAGCAAATGTCTCGATCGCTGCCTTCCACCGCCTTTTCGCGCGAACCCGCGAGTTCCGCCAAGCGCTCCCCAGGATGACGAGCATGGCGAATGCGGCAACTAACTGTACGATTTTCATAGCTGAATGGCCCACTGGATTAAAGAGGCAAAGTTCCTGAAATCTGCATGAGGTCGACACGGCTACCTGGTTTGGCAAGAAGCGTGCCAGCCGACTGCCGCGGCCTCAGTCAATGAAACACCGGCCGACCGGCTGCTTAATCGAGCGTTTGGGCCGAACAGAAGATGGGGCCAAGACGCGAGGCAGCCCGAGAATTAGTCAACCGGTCCAATAGTTTGCCCAACCAGGTCTGGATGAGCGTTGGGCGCGCCTTCGTTCGACGCTCGCAGCCGTGCGACAGAAAGACCGCCCACCGACCCGACGAGCTCGGAAGTCATGGCCGCGAGCCGTTGCCCGAGAGGCAGGCACCCCTCGAGATCGCCCTGACCCGCCCGCTCTTCGAGCTTCGCTGCGAGGTCGCCGGCGCCGGCAGAGAACGTGGCAATCATTCCGCAAATCTTGTGAGCCGTCTCCCGCAATCGCGGCGCGTCCCGCAGTCCCAACGCATCTTCGAGTGCCGCCAGGTGCGCGGGGATTCGTTCCCGGAAGGATTGACACATTTTTCGCAGCAGCGACTCATCCCCCCCGCAGGCTGCGAGGATCGTCCCGCAGTCAAACGCCGGTTGAGGTGGTCCCCCACTCGACCGGTTGACCTGCCGACTGTGTCCAACCACTCGATCGATCACTGTCCAGAGGTCGTCCGCACGAAACGGCTTAGTGAGAAATTCGTCCATACCTGCCGCGAGGCACTTGTCCCGATCTTCGCTGCGCGAGCGGGCCGTTAGCGCAATGATGGGCAGATGCCCACCCGCGCTTTGTTCCCGCCGTCGAATCGCGCCCGTGACCTCGAAGCCGTCGAGTTCCGGCATATGAATGTCCAGGATCAGCAAATCGAACTGCGAATCGCCCAGGAGGGCCAGCGCGCGGCGGCCATCTTCCGCGAGCGAGACATGGTGCCCGCGTCGAACGAGCAATTGCTCGATGAGTTGGGCGTTAAAGTCGTTGTCTTCGGCCACCATCACGTGCAACGGCTCTGCCGGCGTTGGGGACTGCTCCGGCGGGAGCGCGTCGGCTTGTTGCTGGGGTAGCGTGAGGCTGCTGCCTGCCTCGGGCGCGAGTTTGAAGCGAGCCGTGAAGGCAAACGTGCTGCCCTGACCGGGCTGACTCTCGACGGAGATTACGCCACCCATGAGGTCGACCAGCCGAGCGGCGATCGTCAAGCCGAGTCCGGTCCCCCCGTATTTGCGCGTCGTGGACGTGTCTTCCTGCTCGAAGGCTCGAAAAATTGTTTGCTGCTTGTCCGGGGAGATTCCAATGCCCGTGTCGGTCACCGTGAACCGCAGCGCCACATTCCCGTCTCGCGCAGGCTCGGCGACGTCGACGTGGACGCGCACTTGGCCCGCGTCGGTAAATTTGACCGCGTTGCCCACCAGATTGAGCAGCACTTGCCGCAGACGGCCGGCGTCACCCAGGAGCGAGTCGGGGACCTCAGGCTCAACGTCGTAGAAAAAGTTGAGTCCCTTCTCTTTGGACCGCACTTTAAAGACACGCAGCGTGTCGCAGAGCGCGGCGAGCAGCGAGAATTCCGAGATGTCCAGCTCCAGCTTGCCCGCCTCGATTTTGGAGAAATCGAGCAGGTCATTGATCAGGCCGAGCAAGTTGTCCGCCGCGGATTTCACCGTTTTCAGAATTTGCCGCTGGTCGTTCGAGAGCGACGTATCGAGCGCGAGCTCCGTCATTCCGAGGATGGCGTTCATCGGCGTGCGAATCTCGTGACTGACGTTCGCGAGGAACTCGTCCTTGGCGTGGTTGGCCGCCTCGGCTGCCTCTTTGGCATGCCGCAGCTCGTTTTCGATCTGCTTCAGATCGCTCACATCGACGCGGCTCCCCGTTACGCGGATTGCCTTGCCAGATTCATCCCGCGTGATGGTGCCCCGTGCCAGCATCCACCGATCTGAACCGTCCCGATGACGCGCGCGATAGGCGAGGTGGTAGACGTTCGCCGGCCCCGTCAGCTGCGCCTGGATTTCCGACAACACCCGGTCGCTGTCATCGGGATGCAGGGACGTCATCCAGGCCGTCGATTCGGCCGTTGGTTCGGCCGAGTTGTCCGTCGAGTTGTTCGTGGGCTGATGACCAAGTTGTTCCCAGACATTGATGAAGTGCGCGCGGCCGCCGATATATTTGCCGTCCTGCAAGTCCACCTCGAAGATGCCGACATTTGACCCGCGCACCGCCAGGTTGAGCCGGGCGTTCACCCGACGCAATTCCTCCTCGAGCTTCTTGCTCTCGGTGATGTCGGTGCAAGTCCCGAACCATTCGAAGATGTGGCCCTCGCTGTCGCGGATCGGCACGCCGCGCGTCTTGAACCAGCGGTACTCTCCGTCCGAGCGGCGGATGCGATACTCCACGTCGTACGGTCCGCGGCCTGCCACCGAATCGGTCCAGAACTTCCGGGTGGGCTCCCGATCGTCCGGGTGCAGGACTTTCAGCCACTGCCAGCCCAGCAGGTCGGCCTCGGGGACGCCGGTGTGTTGAGTCCATTGCGTGCTGAAGTAATCACAGGCACCGTCGGGCCCGGCGCTCCAGACCAGCTGAGGCAGCGCGTCGGTGAGACTCCGCCAGCGCTCTTCGCTCTCGCGTAAGGCCTCGTCGGCGACAACGCGTCGCCTCGTGCGGCGCAACGACTCGGTGAGGCCGCTGATGACGGTGCCCACAAGCAGGAACAGCGTGAGTGACACAGCACCCTGGACGGTGTCGATCTGAAACTGCGTGTCGCCGAGAAAATAGTGCGCCGCGAAGGCGCCCGAGACCGTGGCGAGAAGACCGGGTCCGAATCCGCCGAAATACGCGCTGATCATCACGGCGGGAAAAAATGTCATGTGCGGCGTCTGGCTCCCCAAGACGGGCCACAACGCCCATCTCACGAGTAGCGACAGCACCGTAACGCCGATTGCGACGCCGTATCGGATCAGCCGGCTTTGATCACGGACCGGTGTGGCGACGGGACTGGACATTTAAGTCACCGCGAATACCCCAACTCATGATAGTGTTAAATTATTGCATTGCCTGCAGGCTTAGGCAGCGCTCTTGCTGAAGAATCCGTCAATCTCGTCGATCTCTCGCATGCAGAGCTGCAGTCGGGACGCCCCGGCGACACCCTTGAACTGGCCCGGCTTTCTCGCACCGACGATCGCTCCGGTCACGGCCGGATGGCGCAAAACCCAAGCCACAGCTACCTCGGCCGGAGAATACCCGTGCCGAACCCCGATGTCTCGCAACAACCGGATCAGGCCCAAATTCCGGGTCAGCAGCGGTTCCTGGAAGTTGGGACTCGATTTGCGCCAGTCATCTGGCGGAAGGGCGACGATGCGCTCGCGTGTCATTGCTCCGGTCAACAGGCCCGACGCCATCGGTGAATAGGCGATGACGCCGATATGCTCTCGGGCGGCAAATGGCAAAACCAATGCCTCGACGCGTCGATCGAGCAAAGAGTACGGGGGCTGGAGCGAGGCGATGGGCGCGATCGCCTGGCACCGCGTCATTTGAGCGACGGAAAAGTTCGACACTCCTAAATGGCGGATCTTACCCTCCTCCTTGAGCCGGGCGAGGGCCGTCCATCCTTCTTCAATGTCCGCGCCGGGATTCGGCCAGTGAACCTGATACAAGTCGATCCTGTCGACCCGTAGCCGGCTGAGGCTCGCCTCGCATTCGCGTCGAACCGAATCGGCCTTCAGGCTGTGACCGATTTCGCCCCGCTCATTCCACACCATGCTGCACTTGGTAAAGACGTAAGGTTTCTCGCGGACTCCCTCCAGCGCTCGGGCCACGATTTCTTCGGAATGGCCCAGTCCGTACACGGCCGCCGTGTCGATCCAATTGACTCCGGCATCGAGTGCCTCGCGAATCGCCAGGATCGACTCTCGATCGTCCTGCCGGCCCCACGCAAATTCCCAACCCGATCCTCCGATCGCCCAGGTCCCAAGCCCCAGGGGCGTAATCGCAAGGTCCGAATTTCCCAGTTGTCGCGTTTTCATTTTCATATCTCCCGAAAAGTTCCTTCAATCCCGCCGGCCCCGCGCTCTCCGCTGACTGACCGCTGCAATCGGCTCGGACGCATGGGCCGTGCCAAATGGGGAGATTCGTCCCGCGAATCGTAGCGCCGCTCTGGACACCGCACCGGCGGGGGTTGAAAATCGATCCGTTCAGAACGACCGGTCTTGCGGCCGGCGATCGTTGCGAAAAACTCATTCACTGCAGCCAACTCGCGATGGCAAACTTGCTCCTCGTCGATGACGACCCGGCGCTGATCCTCGACCAGATCGAGCACGTCTTTTCGCCACGGGGCGTCGAGATTACGGTCGCGGAGACTGCCCGCGAGGGGCTGCGCCAATTTGAGAAGCTTCGTCCGGACGTTGTGCTGCTTGACGTCCGGCTACCCGACCTCTCCGGACTCGATGTGTTTCGACAGATTCACAAGAGCGACGCGCGGACTCCCGTCGTGTTCATCACAGCGACGGGAGCGGCCGAGACGGCAATCGAAGCCGTCAAACAAGGGGCCTTCGATTACCTGTTCAAGCCCGTCGATTTGGAACAGCTCAGGCGCGTCGTCGGCCAGGCTCTAGAGCTTGGGCGGCTGATGCGCGTGCCCGCCGTTGTTGCCGAAACGTCCGCCGACGAGATCGAGGGAGACGCGATCATCGGCCGCTGCCCCGCGATGCGCGAAGTTTACAAGGCGATCGGTCGAGTGGCCGATCAGACCGTCATCGTGCTCATCGCAGGCGAGAGTGGAACGGGCAAGGAACTGGTCGCGCGGGCCATCTACCAGCACGGTTCGCGGGCGAAGGCGCCCTTTCTGGCAATCAACTGCGCCGCGATTCCGGAGAATCTGCTGGAAAGTGAGCTTTTCGGCCACGAAAAGGGGGCGTTTACGGGGGCCGACCGCCGCCGAATCGGCAAGTTCGAGCAGTGCAACGGAGGCACGATTTTCCTCGACGAGATCGGCGATATGCCGTTGGCGACGCAGGGCAAGATGCTGCGGCTCTTGCAGGACCAGACGTTCGAGAGAGTTGGCGGCAACGAGACGATTCGCACCGACGTGCGGGTGATCGCCGCGACCAACCGCGACCTGAAGACGATGTCCGAGGCGGGGCACTTTCGTCCCGATCTGTACTACCGGCTGAGCGTGTTCACGATCCCGTTGCCGCCTCTGCGAGAGCGCGGGGACGATCTGCCGATGCTGGTGCAACACTACATCCGCAGCTTCAACCGCGAGCTGGGCCGCGAGATTCGGGAAATCGCCCCGGAGGCGCTGACGCTGTTGTCCGCCTATTCCTGGCCGGGCAATATCCGCGAGTTGCAAAGCGTGCTCAAGCAGGCGCTGCTGCAGGCGACGGGCGCCGTTCTGGTTCCGGCATTCCTGCCCGAGCAGTTGAATCACGGCCACGAAGGAGGCGTGACCCAGAAGCGAGAGGCCGCTTCCGAATCCCAATTCGAAACCTTCATTCAACAGCGGCTTGAATCGGGTTCCGACGATCTTTATAGCGCTGTACACGAACAGCTGGATCGCGTTCTTCTCCCGTTGGTCTTGCGATTCACTGAGGGCAACCAGCACCACGCCGCGCGGCTGCTTGGGATTGCCCGCCAGACCCTTCGCCAAAAACTGCGCGATTTGGGCCTGAGTATCTCCCATTCGGTTCAAACCGAAGAGACCGATCGCGACTAGGCGGACTTTCTAAACCCTTGCCGGGCAGCAGTTTTGCCAGCCTGACAAGTTTCCTGCCCGTGCACTCCGGCAGCCCGCCCCCTTTGGCCGTTTCCCCCGACTGGGGGCCTGCTCAAGCGACTGCAATGCGCGCTTTTGATCGTCACCGCTTATTCCGGCGGTGCATTGGCATGACGGGTGCATTGCTTCTCTGGCAGTTCCAGAGAATCGACGAAAAGGAGTCAGCCATGAGCACGTCATCCCTCATCCACAGTTCATTGCGACACGAATTCCCTGGTCGTACGGGTCGTCATGTCGCTGCCAACTCGAGCCAATCGAAAATCAGGAGTTCAATCCACTTCGAGGACGCGGTGGCAACGATCTCGCTCGCCGCACTTTCGACGGCCGTCCTCGCCCTGATTTATCAATCAATGGTTCCCTAAGCCTGAGCCCGAGCAATCTTGAAAGCGCCTGTCGATGAATAACGAACACACGACACAGAACGATCAAGACGTTCTTCTGGACACGTTCGCTGCCGAGTTGACCGAGGCAGCGTATCCCATCGCGCTCAAGTACGGAGTTTTGGGGTCCTCGCTCGATCTCGAACTCGAAATCTGGAAGACGCTCACTGACGTGGTCCGCAAACGGGGCCACGAGCTGCTTGGCGCACGGACGACGGCTCCGGCCGCCGGTGCGAGTTGTTCCTAAGGCATCGGTGATTTTCACCGAACGCCGAGGTTGATGAGCCATGTGGATCGTTCGACTCGCACTCAGACGCACCTACACCTTCGTGGTGGTGGCGCTTTTGATTGCTGTTCTCGGCGGCGTGTCGATTTATCGGATGTCGACCGACATCTTCCCGGAAATCAACATCCCGGTCGTCAGCGTCGTCTGGCAGTTCACCGGCATGCCCGCCGATGAGGTCGAGAAGCGAATCATCCTCGTGAACGAACGGGTGCTCACCACGTCGGTCAACGACATCGAGCACATCGAAAGCCAGTCGCTGTTCGGCGTCGGCGTAATTCGCATCTATTTTTATCCTGGCGCGAAGATCGAGGCGGCCGTTGCACAGGTCACCGCCACCAGCCAGGCGATCCTGAAGGTGATGCCGCCAGGGATCGATCCGCCCTACATCGTTCAGTACAGCGCGACGAGCGTCCCCATCGTGCAGATCGCGGTAAGCAGCGACACGCTCTCCGAGCGGCAGATCTTCGACTATGCCGCCAACTTCATCATTCAGCGCTTGGGAACCGTTCAAGGAGCGCGCGTGCCCCAACCTTGGGGCGGCAAGTGGCCCCAGGTGATGGTCGACCTCGAGCCCAACGAGCTTTATGCCCGTGGCCTCTCGCCGGTCGACGTGCAGACGGCCATCAACAGCCAAAACCTGATCATTCCGGCCGGAACGGCGAAGATCGGGGCGACCGAATACTACGTCAAGCTCAACAGCAGCCCCGATCTCGTCTCCGCGCTCAACGACCTTCCGATCAAGACCGTGAACGGCGTGCCGGTTTACGTGAGAGACGTCGCCCACGTCCGCATGGGCTCGATGGTGCAAACCAACGTCGTCCGCCGCGATGGCCGCCGAGCCGTGTTGATGACCATTTTGAAAGGGGAGGGGGCGTCGACCTTGAGCGTGGTCAAGCGGGTCCGCGCCGCGCTTCCCGGCATTCAGGCCCAACTTCCGCCGGAGCTCAAGCTCGACCTGCTCTTCGACCAGTCGGTGTTCGTCGAGGCCGCCGTCGAGGGCGTCTTAAAGGAAGGGGCGATCGCGGCGGGACTCACGGCCCTGATGATTCTGATCTTCCTGGGATCGTGGCGGAGCACGGTGATCGTTGCCACGTCGATTCCGCTTTCCATTTTGGCCTCAGTCATCGTGCTTTGGGCGATGGGGCAGTCGCTCAACACGATGACGCTGGGCGGAATGGCGCTAGCAGTCGGCATTCTCGTCGACGACGCGACGGTCGAGCTCGAGAACGTCCACCGCAACCTGGGAATGAAGAAACCGATCCGGCGGGCCATCCTCGATGGGGCCGCACAGATTGCCGTGCCGGCGTTCGTGTCGACCTTGGCCATTTGCATCGTGTTCGTTCCGGTCGTGTTCCTGACGGGCCCGGCGGCGTCTCTGTTTTATCCCCTGGCACTGGCCGTCGTGTTCGCGATGCTGGCCTCGTATTTCCTCTCGCGGACGCTGGTGCCGACGATGGTCCTGTACTTGTTGCCGCCCGAAGTGCACCTCTACGCGGAAGGGGAACAGGGAAACAACGGCACAAAGCGTAAGCCCGCCGTAGGCCCGATCTGGCGTTTTCACCAGGCGTTCAACCGCCGCTTCGAGCAGCTTCGGGCGTCGTATGTTGGGCTGTTGAGCTGGGCCCTGGGCCACCGCGCGGTGACGATCGGCGCATTGCTCGGCTTCGCTTTGTGCTCGCTCGCTCTGGCGCCCCGCCTTGGAGAGGACTTCTTTCCGTCCGT
>DASZIA010000081.1:0-3032 GCA_035949535.1 Planctomycetaceae bacterium
GTGCAGCCGGCAAAAACCCGGGAAAGCTGATGCCCGTCTTGAACTTCGACACGACCTTTTCTGCCTGTTGCCGCGGCACTCGAAACGCCGCCCTTACTTCAAACGGTAGAGGGAGCTGTGTCATTGGTTAGTCCCCGTGCCTGCTAGCAGATCTGAGGTCAGCATTTCAACCGCGAATTAGGGCGTGGCGCTCATCTTGTCGCAGAGGTCTTTAAGCATTTTTCGTTCGTGATCCGGGAGATGCCCGCACAAGGTACAGACCGTGCGCAACGCGTCTCGCAGTCCAGACGATCCATCGGTCAGGCTGTTAGCCGCCAACCACGTCGGGAGCGCTACCCCAAGTGCCCGATACTCGCGTCGATCGCACCAACTCTCGAGTAGTTTCGCGACGTCGTCGCCGAAATTGGCAAAATCGTCGTTCGTCATCGTTAGCATTCGACGGCGTCTTGACCGTTTAATTGACTTTCTCTCTCCTGCCATCGAGCGCACCAAATTCTAGGCTGAACTAGACGTCGGGCGAGTGGATGAAAAATGTCTGGCGAGCGCTTCGGAAGCAGATTGGCTGCGCCGAAATCAATCTGCCTTTCGCTCGACCGTAGGCTCGCGCGGCAAGTCTTGACTGCTTCTGGAAAAAATTCCGCTAACGCAGTTCTCAACCGCGGCTTCTTCGTCCGTGTGGACGATTCTTGTCGGATAGCCGACGGAGCGCTGTGCCCGCTCGACCGCTTCGATTTTGATGCACGTCTCGCGGACCTTTTGCGATTCTTCAACGGCTCGCCAGGATCGCTCGTGCCGGTCGTCGCTGATCTTCTGATGCTCCGTTGCTCGATCGAGCATTCGATTGCGACGCCGCCCATGTCGTCATTCGAGCGGCCTCCGAGCGCGGCGACGGCTACGCCGACAATCGGGTGATGCACTCGGGCTGGTCATTCCGTGGGCTGTTGACGAGCGTGCTGATCGGATACGCGGTCATTTCCTCGGCCGGATAGGGCCGCAGCATTCCTTGCAGGGCGTCGACGTCCTCAAATCGGTGATCGAGCCAAGAGCCGTAAGGGTCTGGGGACAGGAGCAGGAAGCAGACCTGCCGTGGCGGCTCGTTTCATCGGCAATCGTCAACACGTGCGCAAGGCCCGATTGCTACATTGATCCGGCCGGCAAGCGCTTTGGAAATTGGCCTGAATAGGCCGGTGGTCACACACAGCCGAAGGGGCCCATGCATGGACGCGAAAGCCGACTATCAGTCCTTCATCGCCACGCTGATCCGCGACGGCTGGTCGAATGCGATCCTGTCGTGCTGCCGCTGCGATTGCGCGAAGGGCAACAGGGCTGTAGAAGCGTGGAAGGCCGCGCTTGTCGCGGGGCTGTTTTCGATCGAGCCTGGCTGACAAAGGAGAAAGCATTGATTCTTAACATCGAAGAACTTTGAAGGCGATATGCTCGCAATCTTTGATTCGCTGCGGTAACGGAATCTCACCCAGGGCGCGGTTGGCGCGCGTCAGCTCCTGGGCCTTGCTTCAGTCGTGATTTCCCACAGCTTGATCGGGAATCCGGCGGTCTGTACGGCAAATGCCAGAGTCATGCCATCGGGACTGAAGGCAAGGCATGAGGGGCCTTCAGGAATCTGCGCGAGCTTTGTCCCGTTCGCCAGGTTCCACAGCGTGAGCGCGTTGAAACTTCCCGAAGTCGCGGACGCGAAGGTCTTTTCATCGGGACTGAAGGCCAGTTGGTAGGGCGGGCCGGGTCTCGCGTCCAGGACGGTGACTTTCTTGCCTTGGTCGATGTCCCAGATTTCGACGCAATCGACGGCAATGTTTCCCAGGGCAACGCTCTTCGCATCGGAGCTGAAGACGGCGGCACAAACGCTTTGCGTGAGTGACTCAACCTTCGCGACCGACCTGCGCGTCTCGGGATCCCAGACCGCCACGTAAAACTTGCCGCTCATGTCGCCCCCCGCCGAAACGAGGCGCTTTGCGTCGCGACTGAACCCCAGAGACCGGACGTAGGGGTTCCTCGGTTCCAGAGCAGCCTTTTGGTCGCCGGTGGCCACGTCCCACAAATTGAGGCGGCTGCCCGAAGCCAGGAGCCGGCCGTCCGGGCTGAAAGCCAGGCAGCCGACGTCGCCCGTCTTCCCCTTCAGCGTCGATTTTTCCTTCAGGGTCACGAGGTCCCAGAGCTTGATGTTGTCTTCCCACTGATCGGCGACCGCCAGCTTGGGGTCGACTTTTTTATCTTCGAAGGAGATCGCGCACTCGCATCCGGAAGCAAGCAACTTCCCATCGGGGCTGAACGCGACCGAGCGGATGGGCCGGCGATGGCCGCGCAATGTTGCGGTGTTCCTGCCGCTGGCAACGTCCCAGAGTTTCACTGCCTTGTCGTCGCCAGCCGAGGCGAGCAGTTTCCCATCAGGGCTGAATGCCAAGGCGCGAATGGTTGCGGCGTGGCCGCTGAGTACAGCCGGGCCGACCGGCGTCGAATTGGGCGGGCCACCACAACCCCACATCAGCAACACCGCGAATCCAACTGCCAGTTCCTGCACTTTCAATGGAAACCCCCCTGACTGGCCCCGACCGAGTTCACGGGTGTCCGCTACGACTTGTGCCTCAACAATTTGTCCGGCCACTGTGCGCGACTTGGTCGGCGCAGGGTGCGCGTTGATGACAGAATCCTCGCAAGGATCGCCCACAAGATTGATCGATTGCGGTCTCAGGAACAGACGCAGCGGAATTTGAAACGGCAGGCCTGACTAACGATCCAGGGTTGAAATAGTCAGGTCATCCCGCCGTAGTCTCGATGCAGGCGATCGAGCAGTCTCGACCATGGATGGCTTCGGCGGCAGCCAGCGCCTCTTCAACGGTACTGGTTGGTTCGAATCCAACATGTTTGGGCAGCGTCGGATCTTGGGCTCCCGCCACAAACACGCGGCCAGCGTGCCGCAGTCGCTTCAAGGGATGCGTCGCCAGGATTGCATGCACCGGGTGAAACGCCACTGCGTTGCGATACCGCTGGATGTAGTCGGCCCGCGTGGCGAACTC